>CAYWAU010000044.1:0-12605 GCA_964456395.1 uncultured Dehalococcoidaceae bacterium | reverse complement strand
GGACCGGCCGGCATGGAGGCGGCCCGAGTGGCGGCGTTGAGGGGACACGAGGTAATACTTTACGAGAAGGGACATAAACTGGGCGGCTTACTGCCCATGGCGACAGTGATAAAGGGGACTGAGATTGAAGACCTGCCAGCGCTGGTGCGCTACCTTAAAGGCCAGATTACCAAGCTGGACGTAAAAATCAGGCTGGGCAAAGAGGTTAATCTCTCCGTAATCGGGGAGATTAAGCCCGATGTGGTAATCCTGGCGGCGGGAGGTATACCGGCGCTGCCGGATATACCCGGTATCAACGGGCGCAGTGTGGTCAGCGGTGCCGAACTGCATCGTAGTTTGAATAATTGTCTGAGGTTCCTGGGGCCAGGGGTCCTCAGGTGGCTGACAAAGTTCTGGATGCCCCTCGGGAAAAGGGTTGTTATTATTGGTGGTGCCATACAGGGCTGCGAGCTGGCCGAGTTTCTGGTCAAGCGTGGCAGAACAGTTACCATCGTGGATACAGCTGGGGAAATGGGAGAGGGTTTGGTAGATAATACGAAGACGCGCCTTCTCTGGTGGTTCTCTAAAAGAGGGGTGACCATGATGGCCGGAGTCAGGTATGAGGAGATAACGGATAAAGGGCTAACCGTCACCACTAAGGAAGGGAAGAAGCAGACCATTGCCGCGGATACCATAGTACCTTCTATACCCCTGACCCCAAACACTGAATTGCTCAAAAGCCTGGAAGGGAAAGTTCCGGAAATCCACGCCATTGGCGACTGCAGTGAGCCGCGACTGATAATAGATGCCATTGCCGATGGTTCCCGCATTGCTCATGCCATATAGGTCGGAGTCTATTATATCTGTGTTGACAAAACTGTGAAGCGTCAGCGAAAATAGGAAGAAATTAGCCAGCTTCACAGGCTATTGTAGAAAAGAAGAAAGGAAGGTTCATAATGAATTCAAAGGATTTGGAAGCAAGAATTACGCGCCTTGAGGATATCGAGGAGATAAACAAGCTACAAAGAATATACGGTTATTACCTGGATAATGGCAAGCAGGATAAGATTGTTGACCTGTTCTCTGATGATACCGAGTCTGTTGAGGTAGCCGACCGCGGTGTGTTCTTGGGCAAGGAGGGGGTTAAAAAATTTTTCCTAGGGTATCTGAAAAAAGGGGCCGAGCGACCTGTCCCGGGGGCAATGTATATCCATACGCAACTTCAGGGTGTTGTTGACGTAGACCCGGGCGGTAAGACGGCAAATGGCCGGTGGTATTGTTTGATGATTCAGGCCCATACCAATATCGAACCAGGAGTACCCAGGGCAGCCTGGGGATTCGGGGTATATGAAAACGATTATGTTAAAGAAGACGGGAAATGGAAGTTCCAGAAATTACATTACAACCTCACTTTCCGGACCCCCTATGAGGACGGCTGGGTAAAGACACCTATGGTGGCAGCAGGGATTGGCGAAGGAGCTGATGCACCACCTACGGCATACAGTCCGTACCCAAACCAGAAACTCGTTCCCTTTCACTGGAAACATCCCATCACCGGTGAGTAAACTACTCCATACCGGTACTGTGGCGAATAATTACTTATCCCTGATTGGCTGCATTTCCTACAGGGCACCAAATCAGTAGCTACTTGGTGGGTTTGTGCAGGCGCTGGTTTAATAAAAGAATATATTTATATTACAAAGTATATTACAAAGCGAGGTACAGGTTATATGAACACAAAAATATCTAAAAGTCACGGAGCGCAGCCGCTTCATGGCTATACAAACGGTATCCTGAGAGTGGACCTGACCAAAGGGGAGAGCACCATTGAACCGCTTGATGAGGCTTTTCTCAGAAAATATGTCGGAGGAGCAACTCTGGGAATAAAGTATCTTTTTGATGAAGTGCCTCCAGGCGTCGCCTGGAACGACCCCGAGAATCGCCTGTTCTTTGGCTCGGGACCACTAGGCGGAACAAGGATAGGGGGTTCGGGAACCATCGCGGTTGTGACCAAGGGTGCTCTGACCAATGGGATGGCCAGCACCCAGGCCAACGGTTTCTTCGGGGCGTTCCTCAGGTTCTCCGGTTTTGATGGTATTATCCTGCAGGGTGCCGCGCCCGATTGGGTCTACCTTTACATCCATGACGGTATTGCCGAACTAAGAGATGCCACTCATCTTTTAGGGAAAGATACCCTTGAAGTGGACCGCGTAATCAAAGAGGAATTGCAGAAAAAAGAAAGAGAAGCCAGCGTTCTTTGTATCGGGCCGGCCGGTGAGAACCTCATCAGGTTTGCCTGTATCTCTGCCGATAAAGGACACATAGCTGGCCACAACGGTGTCGGTGCGGTAATGAGCTCCAAGAGGCTGAAAGCCATTGCTGTGGACAGGGGTAGCGGTACCGTGCCTCTCAAAGACAGGGAGGCTCTATCCAAGCTGGCCCCGAAAATACTGGCCAACACCCGCTCTGATAAATTTCTTGACATGACCCTTAACGAAGGAACCGTAGGCGGAGTCCCTATAGCTACAAATGGAGGCTTCATCCCGACCAAGAATTACACGACGAGCGTCCATATCATTGACCCCGAAAAACTGGAAACTTACACTTCAAATAATATCAGGACCAAATTCAAAGCCAAGCCGGCTCCATGCTGGGCCTGTTTGGCAACGCACTGCCACATGATGGAGATTCCGGAAGGCAAATATAAAGGTCGCGAATTCGAAGAACCAGAATACGAATTAATGGCGGCCTTCAGCTCATTGGCCGGTGTTGATGATGTAACTACAACCGTGGTATTAGCCAGCGAAGTGGACCGCCTGGGTCTTGAAGGGAATGAGACCGGTTATCTTATATCCTGGGTTATAGAATGCTATGAGAAGGGCGTCCTGACCAAAGAGGATACTGACGGTCTGGAAATGACCTGGGGTAACGGTGAGGCGATAATGGCTATGCTGAACAAGATTGCCAAGCGCGATGGTTTCGGGAACGTTCTGGCAGAAGGAGTAATGCGGGCCGCTGAGCATGTCGGTGGGGTTGCCACAAAAATGGCTGTCCATACGATGAAAGGCAACACCCCACGAGGCCATGACCATCGAGTTCAGTGGCTCGAGCTTTTTGACACCTCTGTCTCCAATCTGGGTACTCTGGAAACTCATAAAGGAGCCCCGTACAAATTGCTTGGCCTGCCCGATGCTTATGACCAGTTAGACCCGGATGTCATATCAACGGTGGAAGCCAAAATAAAGGGGGCAATGATATTCGAGGATTCCGTGGTGACCTGCCGTTTTCAAACTTCCTGTGCCGTGGACCTCCTATGCCAAGCCGTAAATTCAGCAACCGGCTGGAATATGGATTTTCAGGAAGCCATGAATGTGGGCAGGAGAGGCGTAAACCTGGCGAGAGTGTTCAATCTGCGCCATGGCATTGGCGCTGAACTTGACGCTCCGTCAGTGAGATACGGCTCCACACCACTGGACGGGATAGCCGCTGGACGAGGCATCATGACCCACTGGGATAAAATGCTGGGTAACTACTACAAACTTATGGGCTGGGATGAGCGCGGTCACCCTCTTCCAGAAACATTAAGAAGCCTGGGCCTCGAGGACATTATAAAATAACCCGGTAGGGAAACTCAGCCATACTAATAAAAATATCACTTAAACATGGTTGAAGGAAGCCACAGGGTAATCCGGGGGACGGCGACCAGCAAAGCCAGGGTTAAAATATCCATTACGAAAAAGGGGAGTATGCCGCGGAATATGTCTCCAACGCTGACTGCATCGCCGATTACCCCTTTCAGCACGTAAACGTTCAACCCAATAGGCGGTGTAATCGCGGCGATTTCCACTATTTTGATTATCAATATAGCTACCCATATGTCGTCAAGCCCCAGGCCGTTTAACAGTGGGTAGAATAAAGGTACCGTGATAACAATCATCGCCGGTACATCCATGATGCAGCCCAGTACTATGTATATCAATAAAATTACCACCAGGATACTCACGGGTGGTATTGCCAGGCTGGCAACAAACGAGAGCAGCGCGTCGGGAAGGTCCGTGAGCATGAGGAATCTCCCGAAGACCATCGCCCCGACGATTACCAGGCCAATCATGGCAGAGACCCGAATGGTGTTCGCCAGGGTGGTTATCAGCATCGACGGATTGACGCTCCTGCGGGCTAAAACGACGATAAACACGATGAAAGCGCCGACAGCACCAGCCTCAATAGGGGAGAATACGCCGGCATAGATGCCGCCGAGCATCGTTATCATGACCACCACTACCGGAGTCAGCCACCTTATTGATGAAAACCGCTCCTTCCATGGTACTATTTCTGTTGACTTTGGCCCCATACTCGGATTTAGGCGGACTCTCAAATATATCATGACCATGTATATTGCGGCGGACATAAACCCGGGAATAATCCCGGCAATCATTATCTTGCCCAGGGAAACATCGGTCAATATGCTGTAGAGAACCATAATTCCGCTGGGTGGGATCATTACGGCCAGAGTCCCGGAGGCTGCTACCACGCCCGCAGAGAGCTTATTATCGTAGTTATGCCTTTTCATCTCGGGTACGGCTATTTTGCCGAAGGTAGCCGCCGCTGCCAGAGTGGAGCCGGTGATGGCCCCGAGCAAAGCCGCGGCTGCCGTGGTCGCCATGGCCAACCCGCCGTGGAGCCGGCCCAGCCACTTGGATGCCGCTTTATACAGGAGGATGCCGATACCTCCCTGGAAGGCCATCTCGCCCATGAATATAAACATGGGCAGGACAATAAAGGTGTAGTTGGCCACCACGTAATAGGGCGTTGTCACCAGCATACTGAGGCTTCTGGAAAAACCGAGCATTAACGCGCAGCCGATGAAGCCAATCACGCCAAGAGAAATGCCGACGTGAAGACCCATGGCCAGCAGTACGAACATGAAGGCGAATCCCAGGATACCCAGCAGCTCCGGACTTGGCATCAGCTCTGCTCCCTGGTGGCAGGAATTTCACCGGCCAGCTTGGAAAACAGGTGACTGAAGAACATTATCAGGAATTGGACGGCGAACAAAGTGCTACCGATAAATAAAGCTACTTTCCCCGGGAAACGCGGGATGCTGTAAGTAAAGCCAATTTCTTTAGTCATGTACGAATCTAAGGCGAAAGTCCAGCTGTACCAGGCTATCGGGAGCATCATCGCAAAACCTACCGCCAGGGCAAACAACTCCAGCCCGAACCGCCACCGGGGTGACAGGCGGTCCACCACGATGAGCACCCTGATATGCTGTCTGTTGGCCAGTACGGCGGCCCAGCCCGGGAATACCACGAAGGCGAGCACAATCTCGCCTATCTCCATGGTACCGGGAACGGGCTTTAGAAACAGGTAGCGGCCTGAGACGTCGGTCACTACCATGAACATAAACATGAATAGAAATACGCCACAGGCCACTACCACTACCGTGTTAATTCGCGTCAGCGCCTTTTCTACAGACCTGAAAACCGATACTATTTTCGCCATGTTCTACGTATAACTGGTCTGCCTCATTAATCCTCAGGTTCAAGGGTGTCCGGGTAAAGTTCTCCACATTCCTCTAACTGCGTCAGGTAAAACTGCTTTATTTCCTCCGCTCTCTCCCTGGATAGTTCGGGCTTCTTCGCCAATATCCAGTCTACCCAGCCATCTGATAAAGCCAGAATGTCGGGGTGGCTTTGCAGGGTTGCCATGTCCTCGGCGGGCAAATTGATAAATTCTATCCCTGCCTCTAGAAGGGATGGAATGCTCACCTCCACGAATCGCTTTTTCTGCAACTCATTATACTTCACGGGATACTCGCCACGCAGTTCTACTAACACCTGCTGCACTTCCCGCGGTAGCTCGTTCCAGACCTCCAGTTTCATCGCCGTGGTCAGCATAGGGTTAGCCCCGATGTTGAGACGGATTACATATGGAGTGACTTCCGCTTCCTTGAAGCGAAACATCAAATCATAGTCGGTAACCGAACCATCTACGGTCCCCTTCAGCAGCGCGTCATATAGTTCCGCATGGGTAAAGCCAACCGGTACCGCTCCAACAGCTTTAAGGATAACGGGATTCATGGGACCGGTAGCCCGGAATTTGAGTCCTTGAAACTCCGCCAGGGTCCTGACCGGCTTCGTGCATGACACATGATAGTTACTGGTACTCCAAGAGTTGATTCTTACCAAGCCGGCTTTTTTCCACTCGGCCGCGGCCTCTGGAATTCCGTTATCAAACGCCTCATTTGCCATTACGCGAGCCAGGGGTTTATCATTGAACACGTACATACCATCTATATTCCCGTGCAGCGGGAAAACGGTCCCGAAATAGGGGGGTACAAAATTGCCCATATCGGCTACGCCTTTTTTTACCGCTTCGAGCATCTCGGGCATTACAACCAGTGAGTTGTTCCAGTGGAATTTTATGGCGACTGCGCCATTGGTGCGCTGCTCAAGCTCGGTGGCCCACCAATGGTACGCGTCTCCAATAAGTCCTTCTTCTGGATCGGTAGCGGCGAAAATCAACTCAATTGGCTTCGCACCCGGTGCGGGGGCGGGTGCCGGGGCTGGTGCCGGGGCCGGAGCTGGTGCCGGTGCCGGAGCCGGAGCTGGTGCCGGGGCCGGAGCCGGGGCTGGGGCTGGAGCCGGAGCCGGGGCTGGAGCCGGGGCTGGAGCCGGTTCACCACAAGCTGTCGGCAGGAGTAACGCCGCCAGTATTAACATCAGACATAGACTACCTAATAATAATTTTCCCCTTTTCACTTGAATCCTCCTTTTCTTAATAAGAATCTGCTTTGTTTTAATGCCAACTTATCTGTACCTATTGCCTCCTTTCTGGCTATTCGCCAATTTACTTACTCCCCCGGGCCTATAACCACCTCGCGTTCAGAGGTTAGGTATTTTTTTCATATCTTCTAAAGACTTTGTATAGTGGTACCTAGGTGGCCTAAACATCTGCCATACATCATCGCAGGCCTGTAGCTCTTCCTGTGATAATTCTATTTCAGTAGCTGCCAGGTTCTCATCCAGCTGCTCAAGGGCGGTGGTACCGCTAAGCACTGATGTAATTGTCTCATTACTTAGTATCCAGGCCAGGGCAAACTGGGGCAAACTACAGCCATGCTCCTTGGCAATCTTTCCAAGCTTTTCTACAGCCTTAAAGTTGATTTCCGACCAGTAGCGTTCAAGGTACCCCGGTCCCAGGAGTTCATGAGTAAACCTGCCTTCGGCTGGCGGCTTACCGAACTCGTGCTTGCCGGTAAGCATCTCACCGGCCAGAGGATTATAGACACATACCCCTATTCCCTCACTGGCACAGAGGGGCAGCAGTTCCATCTCGATATCCCGGGTAAGCAGGTTATACGGTGGCTGAACACAGTCAAAGCGCGCCAGATTGTGAACTTCACTCACCCGCAGCGCCTTGGAGATATGCCAGGCGGCGAAGTTGGAGCAGCCTATGTAGCGCACCTTCCCCTGGTGCACCAGGTCATCCATAGCGCGCATCGTCTCCTCTACAGGAGTGTCGTAGTCCGCGAAGTGAGCATAGTAAAGGTCAATGTAGTCTGTTTGCAGCCGCTTCAGGCTTTCCTCTACCGCCTGCATAATATGTTTGCGCGATAGTCCCCTATCATTTGGCCCCGGTCCGGTCGGGCCTTCCACCTTCGTTGCTATTACGACGGAGTGGCGTTCCCCTTTCAGCGCCCTGCCAACGATTTCCTCAGACCTTTTGTGAGCATAAACATCAGCGGTATCCAAGAAATTGACGCCAGCAGCCATGGCACTCTTCATTATTTTGGTACACTCTGTCTCGCCAACCGGGTCCCCGTAGTTCATAGCGCCCAGGCAGATTGGAGAAACCTTGAGTCCCGTCCTTCCCAGCTTTTTATACTTCATAATAATCTCCTTTCCGGCAAATCAGCCTGTTGTAATTAACACCTGGCAATAGTGGAAACAGCTTCCCCCCAAATTTAACCTCCACAGCCCGTATAACTCAGGGGATTGGGCATTGAACCAGCCATTTACGGTGGAATTTTGCGTTTAAACTCACCACAAGCCAGCCCTGAACCCATTCAATGCAGAGATTATACATGTGTCGGGTACCACTGTCAAGCACTTTGTAGACTACACACAAGTAATATAATAACAAATTTAGACTAATTACAAGTATCACATTGACAAATGATGGTATAATGATGAGTTAAGAATGAATCATATACACCATCATCTTCGGTATACCAAGCTCCGGCGTGACATTGCCAATCTTTACTGGTACCCCTCAGATAAAAAAATGAGGCCATAAGCAAAAAGGAGCGGAACCTGTGCGTGGCCAGAAAATAAATAACAGGAGGAAAAGATGGATCTAGGTTTGAAAGGCAAGGTGGCACTTGTAACCGGGGCCGGGAGTCAAATCGGCTACGGTAAGGGGATAGCGATGACCCTGGCTAGAGAAGGCTGCGATATAATTGTGAACGACGTGAACCTTGAAGGAGCGGACCAGACCGCGGCTGAGATTAAGGCTTTAGGACGTAAGGCTATGGCTGTGAAAGCGGATGTGACTAGCAGCACCGAAGTGAAGGACATGGTAAAGGCGGCGCTGGCGGAATTGGGCAAGATAGATATACTGGTAAACAATGCGGGCGCGGCTACCCCGCAAAAGCCCTTCGCGGAAACGACCGAAGCAGATTGGGATGCAGATATTGACATCAACCTCAAGGGTGTGCTGAATTGCACCAAGGCAGTAATTGACCATATGATTTCGCGCCAGAGCGGCAAGATTGTCAGTATTGCGTCAACCGTTGCTAAAACCGGCGGTATGACCATGACTACTTACGGCGCGGCAAAGGCCGGAGTTTCGGTCTTCACCAAGGGGCTGGCGGCTGAGGTGGCAACCTCGGGAATAAACGTGAACTCCATAGCGCCCGGCCCGGGAGATACTGGCTTCGCCCTTAAAGCTCCTCCAGGATTTTTAGATATGGTCATGCAAATGATACCGCAGAAGAAGTTTACCACACCTCAGGATATAGGGAATGCGGTGGCCTTTTTGGCCTCAGATGTCTCCATCAACATTGTAGGGCAGACCTTAAGTGTAGATGGCGGCATGACCATGTACTAAATTGGCGATGCCGCCCTGACCTTTTTTATGGCTTCGAGGACACCACGTCCAGGGTCCCCGGGTGTACTTCGTACCTTATCCACCATTATCTGCATCATGTCCTCATCAATGTAAACAATGTCAGCCCTCGGAACTGGAGATACTTACAATTGAGTCTCTCCTCCCGTCTAAAAGGGATTGACAACTTGAGTATTATGAGTATTATAATAGTAAGATAGTTCAATTCAGATATAATAATACACGTTAACTAGGGAGTAGGAAGGGTGGTATAGGTATTCATAGGCGAAAGGAGGTTATCAATAAGGTCATGAGTTAATATTTCAGGCATAGAACTAAGTAAAGGAGGAAATACCAATGAAGAGATTATCTATTTTAGTTTCTGTCTCGGTTATTACCCTGTTGGTTCTTAGCTTAATCATGTCCTGTGCCGAACCAGCACCAGCTCCCGCACCAGCACCAGCTCCAGCCCCGGCTCCAGCACCAGCCGCCAAACAGGTACTGATAAGGATGACAACTCCCATACCTCCCGTAGACCCATTCATAACCTGGGCCCAGGAAGGGATGGACAAATTCAATGCCCGCACCAACGGTGCCTATAAAATGCAGTTGTTCCCCGGCTGCCAATTAGGTCCATTTCCTGAGAGCCTAGATCTCATCAGGACCGGGGCTGTCGAGGGCGGGATGATCCCGCCGGCCGCTTTCTCCGGATCAATACCCGAGTTGGGACTGCCAGAATTGCCTTTTTTGTTTAACAACGCCGAAGCCAATGCTTATGCCGCAACCAGCATAAAGGACGTATTAAACCCGCTACTGGAGACGCAGGCCAACCAGAAGGCGGCAGGTTGTTTTACCGTTGGCACCCTTAATCTTCTATCCGTGAAACCCGTAAAGACCCTTGAAGACTTGAAAGGCCTGGTTGTCGGCTGCGACTCTCCCCCTATGGTTGATCTGATAAAAGCATTGGGCGGTTCCGGGATAATAGTGGACTTCACCGAGGACTATTCTAACATGCAGAAAGGCATATTCGATGCGAAGACTTCAGCGGCCCAGTACGTTTTCATAGCCAAATTGTATGAGATTGCCAAATACTATACAGTTTTCCACGGTCTCGGTACCTTATATTCTTTTAATATCAATCTAGACGTTTACAACAAAATGCCGCAGGATGTAAAAGATGCCTGCGACCAGGAAATGACCGCTTTGGCACAGAGCCTAAGTCAGAAAAAAATTGAAGAATTTTATGAGCGGGAACCCGACCTTACTGGACTCGGCGTGCAATACTATTACCTGCCTGCGGCGGAACGCGATAGGTGGAAGTCAATGGCTTATCCGGGAACCCTCGACGTACTAGCTAAGTTCGGAGACGTTGGCGCGAAGATAAAGCAATGTGCTGATGAGGCCAACACCAAGTATCCTTATACGGAATAACAACCCTGATAATAAAATCTGTATGTTAACGGCAAGCTCTCGACCGGGGCTTGCCGTTAACGGCCCATTGAAGGACTTACGGCTGAACCAGTACCAAGTAACTTAAATAGCGCATCCAGAGCATTCCTGGTGAAGAGGTATGATTGTGGGGCGAAAAGTAAAGCAGATACTGGACTCATGGGTTGAACGTGTCAATCTGGGTTTCGTGTTTTTTGCCGGTTCTCTAATAACGATAATGGCTTTTCTTTCAACCTACGGCGCCACCAGGCGGTATGCTTTCAATAGCCCGGAGCCCGTTTCATACGAGTTTAGCTGCATGTTTTTACTGCTCAGCTTTGTTTTAGCTATCGCTGCCGTGGAAAGGCAAGACCGGTTTATCCGGTGCGATTTGCTACTTGAGCGGTTTCCCCAAAACATCCGCAATATTATCTCGAATATCGTCAGCCCGATTTTCGGGCTCGTTTTTTTCGGTATTATCACCTGGATAAGCTTTGGCGATGCTTTACGTGCGCTGGAAATCGGCCAGGTAAGCCGATCAGCATGGCCGGTACCCCTGTTTCCAGTAAAAATTTTTATTCCTATAGGCTACGGCTTTTTTTGCTTCATTCTGGTGATTCGTTTGGTTCTTGGTCTGCTTCACTTAAAAACATCATCAACAGAACCACGAAGTAGTACCGGTTGATAGTAATTTGCTGAACTGCTGTATAGATACGAGGAGATGAATGTGGATTACGGTACGGCAGCAATCCTGTGTATAGTCTGTATGATCTTTTTTCTGGTACTGGGCGTACCTATTGCTTTTACCCTGGGATTCAGCACAGTAGTCTTTGGGGTTCTCGCTTTTGGACCTATGGCTCTCCAGAAAATGGGTCTGACCACATTTGGGCTATTCTATAACTACTCCTGGACACCTCTACCACTATTTGTGCTTATGGCCTGTATAATCACCGCAACCACTATAGGAGAAGACCTCTACAAGGTTGCCAGAAACTGGCTCTCCGGCTTTCCCGGATCGCTAGTTAGCGCTAGTATCGTGGGTGAAGCCTTAGTGGCTTCCACGGTGGGTGTCAGCGGTGCTGCCATAGTGGCACTGGGTAAAGTGGCTGAACCGGAATTTAAAAGATACGGCTATGATAGGAGCTTGGCTCTAGGGGGGTTGATGTGCGGGGGTGTTCTCGGGCCGTTGATTCCACCCAGTACTCCCCTTATTATTTACGGGGTCATAGCCAATGTGTCTATAGGCCATCTTTTGATAGCCGGGATTCTACCCGGCGCCGTTTTAGCCGTCATGCTGGTGCTTGTACCCTTAATAATTTGCTGGCGAAATCCTAAATTGGGTCCCGCCGCAAGCTCAGTCAGCTGGGCAGTACGATTCTCATCATTGAGCAAGGTCTGGCCTGTAGTGGTAGTGATGGTGGCTATCATCGGCTCGATTTTCTTTGGCATAGCCACGCCCACCGAAGCCGCCGGAATCGGCTGCGTGGCCGTAATAATTATAGCTACTACATTTTTCCATCTCAGACTTAAAAGCTTATACCAAGCAATGGTAGAAGCCGCCGTGATAAATTCGATGATGCTGGTCATTATCGTAGGGGCTTCGTTCTTTTCTTACATGTTAGCCAGCGCCGGTGTGGGAGATTTTCTATTCGGTCTGGTTACGTCTTTAAGTGTCCCCCCCATCGTGATTGTCATAGCCATAATGATTCTTTATTTTATCCTGGGCTGCCTTTTCGATGCAATTACTATCACGATATTGACGATACCAATCTTTGCTCCATTACTCACCACACTGGGGTTTGACCTGGTCTGGTTTGGGATACTATACGTGGTTAACACGGAGATTGGACTTATTACACCGCCGATGGGAATAAATTTGTTCTTCGTGCGAAACGTCTTTAACATAAAAACAGGCGATCTTATCAAAGGGGCGGCGCCATTCCTGATTACCCTGGTAATTTTCTTATTTATCGTATTATTTGTGCCTCAATTAAGCCTCTGGCTCCCCGGTATGATGAGAGGAAGATAGACCATTGACCGATGTTAGCCGGTTCGTTATGCACTTTAAAAAGGCAGGGTAAATTGAAGGA
>CAYWAU010000043.1:0-12722 GCA_964456395.1 uncultured Dehalococcoidaceae bacterium | reverse complement strand
GGTTCCCAGATGGTACGCCTGTCAAAGTGCAGGCGCGCTCTCTGGTTGGAACGAGTCGATTTCTCCCCTGGTTTTGGCTCCTTCCAGCCGTAGATAAAACCGACCTTACTCAGGTCCGCCCCGGCACACAAAGCGTTGCCGGCCCCTTTGAAAATCACCACCTTGACATCGTCATCTTTATTAACTTCATCAATCGCCATACTTAGCTCATCATTGAGTTCAGGGCACATGGCATTCAATGTCTTGGGACGATTCAATATGACACGGGCAATATAACCGCTCTTCTCATAAATGATATTCTTGTATTTCATTCCTAGCCTCCTTTAATATGCGGGGAAAATATTGTTTCCGATGATTTGCTCATCCCCACCCACTTTTCTGGTAATTACCGCTGGCTGTCTCAATATTCTAGACTATTTTACAGACCTTTACAATTTCTCTTCAGGGGTGAATAATCTTCTTAAACAATAAACACTGTGATATAATAAAGCGATTGTGAGGCATTCTGGCATAGGCGGAGATGATATTACAATATCCTGTCTTCAGGAAGGCTGAACAAACGATTTTAAAGCGGGAATTGGGAGGCGGGCGTATCTGCGAATCTTATGAACATGAGTGATGTTTCTGGCTATAATCTGGAGCTTGAATCGGGCGCCAAGAGCAAGATTTTACCAATCAAAGAAGCAGTCAGACGCTACGTCAAGCCGGGGATAAAGCTGCATCTTGCCGGCGGTATCGGCGGACCCGGCGCCGCCATATGTGAGATTATCCGACAATATCATGGTACCACCCCAGGCTTCGTACTGATTCAAAGCACGGTATCGGGTCACGCCATAAACCTCCTCCACTGTAACCTGGTTAAGAAGCTGGTTTTCTCGGCATGTGCCGACATATCGACCACCGGGCGTCCCAGCAAGATAATGCAGAAAGTCTGGGCGGAGAAGAGCGTTGAGCTTGAAAATTGGTCTCTCTGTTCTCTCCAGCAGCGGCTTATGGCCGGGGCTCTGGGTGTCAGTTTCATGCCGACCCGTTCCATTGCCGGCAGCAGTCTGGCGCTGGATAACAGGGAGTCCTTTAAAGAAATTGATGACCCCTTCGGGAGTGAGGCAAAGGTAGGCTTGGTGCAGGCCATTAACCCCGACATCTCCGTAGTGCACGGATGCGTAGCCGACGAACATGGTAATACCATTTTACCCATTCCCTACGGCGACGACCTCTGGGGACCCATGGCCAGCCACGGCGTGCTGGTTACCGTCGAGAAGATTGTGCCGACGGACTTCATCAGAAAACACGCCGCCTTGGTCAAGATACCCGGCCATATCGTCAAAGCGGTGTCGGTAGCGCCGATGGGACTCCATCCCTTTTCGCTGGCTAACCCGGGTATTGATAATCTGACTGTCTACGAGGCCGATACGGAGTTCCTTAAGGGACTATCCAGAGCATCTGCCGACAGCCAGAAACTTGATGCCTGGATAAAAGAGTGGATAATAGATTGCCCCACGCCGGAAGCCTATCTAAAGAAACTGGGTAGCCGGAGGATAAAGGCTCTCCAAAAAATAAATATTGAGGGGGCTGAGCGCTATGACTGGACAACGGCATCATCCCCTGAACCCGGGCCGGGATATAGTCCCGAGGAAATAGTGCTGATTGCGGCCGCCAGGGAGATAACCAGGGGTGTATTGAAGTCCCAGCATAGAGTCATCCTGGTGGGGGCAGGTTCCTGGGGGCCGGCGGTGCTGCTGGCGTATCAACGGCTTCTGGCTCAAGGATACGAACTGGAGATTGTGACCGGAAACGGGCAAATCGGGTACGAGCCCCGAACGGGACCGCTGGGAGCGCAAAGCGTTAACGTGATATACAGTTCCAAAATGGTGACCGACACCGTAACGACCCACGGCGTATTTATTGGCGGTAGGAACAACCGATGCCTTAGCATTCTCGGTGTGGGACAGATTGACAAATACGGCAATACCAACTCCACCCTGACTTCCCAGGGGGAGTTTCTGGTAGGCTCTGGCGGGGCTAATGATGCCGCCAATGCCCGCGAGGTGCTGGTCATCGTCAACCAGTCGAAAGACCGCTTTCCGGAAACCCTGTCTTACATCACATGTCCAGGTGGCCGCGTCACCACGGTGGTATCCACGATGGGGATTTTTAAGAAGCCGGTCGGCAAGGGAGAACTCCGTCTGGTCGCCTGTCTGCCCGACCCGGCACTATCAGGCTTGGAAGACAGGATAAAGAGGGTGCAGGACAACTGCGGCTGGGCTATCAGGCTGGCGGATACAGTCGAAGATGTATCCGCACCCACGCCGGATGAACTGAAACTGCTGCGCCGGCTGGCACCTTCACGTTGATAGGCAGTAGATATAAAATATGAGTGAAAATACTCCGGACTATCAGGTACAAAGGAGGTTGGTATGACCGGGCCGCTTGAAGGTATTCGCGTTGTGGAGTGTGGTGGCTATCTCAGTGCCCCGTCAGCCGGCTACATGCTGGGTGATTTAGGGGCTGAGGTCATTAAAATAGAGGACAGGGTTAAGGGTGACCCCGTCCGGGGCATGTCCAGCACCTTCGGCAGGGGCATGATAATGCCGGACGGCACCAACATCCTCTTCGAGACAGCCAACAGGAACAAGAAAAGCGTGACTCTGGACCTGAGGAAAGAAAAGGGAAAGGACCTGCTGTACCATCTCGTGGCCGCATCAGACATATTCAGCACAAATTATTCTCTCTCTGCCATCAATGAGCTCGCTATAGATTACCAAACACTGAAGAAATATAATCCGAAGCTGATATATGGTCTGGCCACCGGCTACGGAATGCAGGGTCCGGATACCGAGAAACGTGCCTTCGATACTATCGCCCAGGCCCGCTCGGGAATCATGTGCGCGGTTGGCGATCCGGACGGTCCACCGCTGCAAATCGCCGGGGCTATTTTCGACCAGGTGACGGGGACATTATTGGTGAACGGCATACTGGCCGCATTGATTGCCCGGGACAGGTGGGGCATCGGTCAGCAGGTCGATGTATCCCTGCTCGGCTCCGGAATACACATGCAGGCCTATAACATCAACGTGACACTCCTGCGCGGTCGCCCCATGCCGAGACCTTCCCGGAAAACGTTGAAAAATCCCCTGGCCAACCATTATCAATGCGCCGACGGCAAATGGCTGCTTTTGTGCGAGGCACAGTCCGACCGTTTCTGGCACAGCTTCTGCCTTGCCCTTGGGATTGAAGAACTGGAAAAAGACGCCAGATTCGCCACCACCAAAGGCAGGCGCGACAACTTCCTGGAGCTTACCGGCATCCTCGAAAAGACATTTAAGACCAGGCCTATTGAAGAATGGATAGAGAGACTGCATACCCATGCCGGCAGTATGGCATTCGCCGTTATTCTTGAACCCACTGAACTCGGCTCCGATCCGCAGATACTGGCCAACGAGTACATTATGGATGTTGACCATCCCACCCTGGGAAAGGTCAAGATGGCGGGTATGCCGGTCAAGTTCAGCGAGACACCTACCCGAATAAAATACTCGGCGCCGAACTTCGGCCAGCATACCGAAGAGGTGCTGATGGATGTCCTCGGTTACACCTGGGAAGATATTGAGAAACTGAAAGATGATGAAGTAATTTAACAGGCTTAGCAGATCCAGGAGGTATGATGGAGATTACCGTTAGACAGAAGCGTATCGACGAAGATAAATTTTTAGAAATGCGCCAGGAGGTGCTGGCCCAGTGGCCAACGGGTAAAGAGGTGGATCTCGACGAAGCGGTGGAATATCAGAGGAATTTACCTGCAAGCAAGAACTTCATGAAAGTGACCGAAAAGTTGCGCCAGGAAGGCAAAACTGTCGTCTGGCCCAGAGCCGGCACACCGCTTCTGGAAGACGAGATTAAACTCGTCAAAACACTGGTAGATGCAGGCATACGTCACATTCCGGTGACCATCGACAGCTATACCCGTTTGTTACAGTTTGATAAAGTCCAGCAGGCCCTGGATGAGACAATCCGGACCGGCCGTATAATGCTGAATGGTTATCCAATCGTTAACCACGGGGTGAAGAACACCCGGAAGGTAATTGAAAGTGTCGATGCCGCTTTCAGTCCCAGGGGCGCTGGCAAACTGGCCATGGAAATTGCCCTTGCCTCAGGTATGACGGCGGCAGGGAAAAGCCCGTCCCTGGAATTCGGTAGCTACGAAAAAACCCGCACTCTGGCCGATTGCATATCATACAGCCAGTATACGAACAGGCTGGCCGGATATTATACGGAACGGGGAGCTATAATAACCACTGATCTCCATGGCTTTGTGCCCTCCGGCGTCTTCCCGTTAAGCGTCAATATAGCGTGTTTGATTGCCGACTCTCTTATAGCTGCCGAGCAAGGCGTTAAAAGCATAATACCACAGGCCCATTTCATGGGACATATGGCGCAGGACATAGCCTGGAACCGGCTGATACCAAAACTCATCAGAGAGTACCTGGATAGGTTTGGCTACAATGATGTTGTCATTCCGGGTACGCTCGCTAACCAGACACCCCTGTTCCCCGTTCCACAGGGGATGGGGGGAGCATTCGCCTACATGAACTATTCTGCAATGGTTGCCGCCCTGGCCGAAACTCAGGGGATAAATGTCAAGACTATTGATGAGGGGGCAGGAGTTCCCTCGATGGAGGCACACGCTGTCAGCTACGAATCGGCCAACTGGATATTCAATGTAGTCCGAACACAGAAGATTGAATTTGAAATTAAAGACATCGAGACGGAGGAGAGGATAACCGAAGCGGAGGTGAAGGCTATACTGGAAAAAGTGCTGGAGCTTGGGGACGGTGATATCGTCGTCGGCTCAATCAGGGGGGTTGAAGCCGGAGTAATCGATTCCCCATTCTCCCCCAACGTTAATGTCAAAGATGATGTGCTCGGCATCAGGGACAGCCGGGGAGCCTGCCGATATCTTCACTTTGGTAATCTGCCCATACCGGAAGAGATTAAGGAATTTCATCGCGAAAAGGTGGCGGAGAGAGAGCAAGCCGAAGGAAGAAAGATGGACTATCAGGTGGTGATTGATGATTTCTGGGCTCTCAGCAGAGGTAAGATAATAGGCACCTGAACGCTATGCTTATAGTTTTCCCATCGAATGTGACCTGACTAAAGGAGGCAAAATGGCAAGAAAACCCACCGTGATAACGGGAACCGTAGGCATGGACGTACATGTTATCGGCACCAAGATACTGTCTCGTGCTTTCCGGGACGCCGGTTTTGACGTGGTTGAACTGGGCTGCCTGACGCCACCAGATGAATTCATCAAAGCCGCCCAGGAAACAGATGCCGACGCTATCTTGATGAGTTCCCTCTATGGTATGGCCGAGCTGGACTTAAGAGGATTCAGGGATAAATGCCAAGAAGCTGGCCTTGAAGATGTGCTTCTCTATATTGGCGGTATGCTTGCCCTATCCCGGCATGACTTCAAGGAGGACGAGGAGAAATTTAAGAAAATGGGCTTTGACAGGGTTTACCCGCCTGAAGCCGATTTGAAATCGGCTATCCAGGACCTCCAGAATGACCTGAGAGCCAAAGGGAAAGTTTAGTCAGCAGGAAGTATATTTAACAGGAAAGGAACTCGTGCTAAAAAGCTGTCGGGCATTAGACCTAACTGACGAGAACGGCTTTCTTTGCGGCAAAATCCTGGCCGACCTTGGAGCCGATGTCATCAAGATTGAAAGACCCGGAGGTGACCCGGCACGGAGGATGGGCCCTTTCTGGGCTGATATCCCGCACCCGGAGAAAAGCCTGTACTGGTTTGCCTACAACTCAAACAAACGAGGCATCACCCTGAATATTGAAACCACCGACGGCAGGGCAATGTTGAGAGAATTAGTTAAGACGGCTGACTTCGTCATTGAGTCCTTTTCCCCGGGATATCTGGACAACCTGGGAATGGGCTATGACGCCCTCGGCAGCATCAAGAGGGACATAATCCTGACATCCGTCACACCCTTCGGGCAAGCCGGGCCCTATCATAACTACCGGACCTCGGATATTGTGACCATGGGTATGACCGGAGTCCTGTACCAGACCGGCGACCTTGATGGTCCACCGGTACGTATGAGCGTGCCGCAAGCCTGTCTTCACGCCGGAGCGGATGCCGCCGTAGGGACGATGATGGCCTATTACCACAGGGAAATGACCGGGGAAGGGCAGCATGTTGATGTGTCAATGCAGCAAAGCACTGCCTGGTTCCTGGCCAATGCCATACCGTTCTGGGAACTGGGCGGGCTGATTTTGAAACGGACGGGTTCCTTCCGCTGGAGCGTCAACTCCACACAGCGGCAGGTCTGGCAGTGCCAGGATGGCTACGTATTCTTTAATATAATAGGCGGCAGAACCGGTGCCAAGACCTTCCGTGAACTGGTGAACTGGATGGATGGTGAAGGCATGGCTGACGAATACCTGAAGTCTATGGACTGGGAAAACCTGGATATATTGAGCGTTACTCAGGAAGTGGTCGACCAGATCTCCAAGCCAATTGAGAAGTTTTTTCTGGCGCACACGAAAAGGGAAATTGCCCGGGGAGCAACCGATAGGCATATATCAGTTTGCCCCTTGTCGAGCATGGAAGATTTATTGCATGACGCCCAGCTTGAAGCTCGAAATTTCTGGGTGGAAATAGAACACCCGGAACTAAATACTAAAATTAGTTATCCGCGAGAATTTATTAAGTCCTCGGAAAAGGTCTGTGCCACTCGATTCAGGGCTCCCCTCATTGGTGAGCACAATGAAGAAATCTATAGCGAGATAGGACTCTCTAAACGAGACCTGGTTACATTAAAGCAGGCCGGGATTATCTAAAAAGGAGCAGGGTATTGGCAACGAGTGAAAAAGGTGGCATCTTTAGCGGCTTAAAAATAGCCTCTTTTTCCTGGGCTGTGGTTGGTCCACTCACCATGAAATACTTCGCCGACTACGGGGCGACCGTGATTCGCGTGGAAACCAGCCAGCGACCATGCACCCTGAGAATATCAACCCCCTACAAGGATGGCAAACCCGGCTTGAATCGCAGCGGCTATTTCAATCATTTCAATGCCAATATATTCAGCCTGGCGCTCAACATGGAGCACCCCGGAGCCCTGGAGGTGGTTAAAAGACTGGTAGCCGGGTCTGACGTCGTTATGGAAAACTTTACCCCGGGGGTGATAGAAAAGTGGGGGTTGGACTATGAGGAACTAAAAAAGGTCAAGCCTGACATCATTATGTTGCGACAGAGCGGCTTTGGTTCCTGGGGTCCCTATGCTCAGCAGCCGGCCTTTGGCATGATACTGGCTGCTATGGCTGGCTTGCCCAATTTCATAGGCTGGCCGGATGGGGGGCCACTGCCGGTTGGGGTATCAGCCTATACCGACTGTATCGCGCCGCGCTTTGCTACAGCCGCCCTGATTGCTGCTCTGGATTACCGCAACAAGACAGGTAAAGGGCAACTGCTGGATTTATCACAATTTGAAACGGCGCTCTACTTCATAATGCCTGCCCTCCTTGAATATGTTTCAAATGGCAGAGAGCCCTCAAGAATAGGCAACTCCTGTCCTTATGCCGCCCCTCACGGCGTCTATCCCGGCAAGGGCGATGACCGTTGGTGCACTATAGCCGTATTTAGTGATGAACAGTGGGCGAACCTGTGCGAGGTAATTGGCAGGCCTGAGTACATAGAAGACCCACGATTCAATACCCTGCTCAACAGAAAAAAGAACGAAGATGAAGTCAACAGACTGGTCGGTGGGTGGACCGCTAACTTTACGCCGGAAGAGGCGATGACTCGGATGCAGGCGGCAGGTGTGCCCGCTGGCGTTGTCAAGAATGCCGCTGATATATGCGATGACCCTCAATTAAGGCAACGCAACCTCTTTTGGACTTTGAATCACCCGGAAATCGGATTATATAACCATCTGGGACAGAGCTTTGAACTATCAAAAACGCCGGCACAGGCCGGCATGCCCAGTCCCCGGCTGGGTGAGCATACGGAATATGTTTGCACCAAGATACTGGGCATGGCTGATGAAGAATTTGCTGAGCTTGTGGGCACCGGGGTATTTGAGTAGAGAAATGCCAACAGGCAACAGCCTGCTTTGCTCACCTAAGTATGAAATAACGGTAAAGCAAAAACCTGAAGCAGTCTTGACTTAGTCGTAAATATGTGGTTAACTTGAGCGAAATCAAGATGAGTACAGGTATCGGTGCCCAGCTCCTGAGTGGTTACGCGGAATATCTGCCAGTCTTTTTCAGGATGATGAATACATGGGGGCAGTTCCCGCTTATTGTCGAGAGTATACTAAAGACACCTGAGCCACTGCTTCCTTATTGCACTATATCTTGAGTAGGTGGGGGAAAAGGGGGTGATAGTATGTAACAGGGCAGGGACTTTTTAACGGCGTCAAATTCAAGGAAGGAAAGGGGGTATTATGATAAATAATTTGCTGAAAAAAGGATTAATGATCGCCACAGTCGTATGTCTGGTTATTTCCACGGCTCTTGTTGTGATAGCTTGTGCTGAGCAAGCCCCGGCTCCGGCACCGGCGCCAGCGCCCGCACCCGCTCCGGCGCCCGCACCCGCTCCAGCACCGGCCCCGGCGCCAGCCCCGGCACCAGCACCAGCCCCAGCGCCAGCCCCAGCGCCAGGTCCACCAATTAAATTAACGTATGCCGGTAATTATAGTCCACCTAATTCCTATGCCGTGGCAGCTGATGAATGGCTGAAATACGTGGAGAAGGAAACCAATGGCCGGGTTAGCATTACGCCTTATTGGGGAGGGACTTTAATTTCCGGTAGGGAGGCTCTTGCAGAGCTCAAAGCGGGTGTAGCTGATATCGCCTATTGTTCTGTTTTTACTAAAGATACTTATGAGATTACATGGGCGGCCGGGGCCTTTCTTCTGAATTCCCCCAATACTGCGGTTACTGAGCGTGTTAGCCGGGAAATCTTCGAAAAGTTCCCTGAGTACCAAAAGGAATTCCCCGGCTTAGTGGTCATGGGCTACAGGAATGTCTACCCTTATGTCCTGTTCACCAACAAACCGATCGAAAAAATGGAGGATATCAAGGGATTAACAATTAATACTGGTACACCAGGTGACGTGCTATTTCCACCTTACGGGGCAGAAGTAGTCAAGATACCTCCACCGGAGTGGTATACCAGTCTGGAAAAGGGAACCATAGATGCTATCTCTATCCATATAGAAACCCTTAAGGCCTGGAGGCTTGCTGAAGTTATAGATTACGTTAATGTTGACATAGCAGCCCCAACCGCGGGTATACCAATAACCTTCTTTAACTTGGACAGTTTCAACAGCCTGCCAGCAGACATCCAGGATATTTTTATGGAAAGTCGTGAGTATCTTGCTGCGGAACAGATGAAGAATTGGGAGATGAATAGACAGGAGGGTATGGACTTTGGCAAGGAGCAGGGTGTCCAGTTTATAAACCTGCCAGCAGAGGAGAAAGCGAAATGGCAGAGCACGAAAGCGACCCTTGGTTTGGAGGAGGCGGCCAAGGTTGATGCTGTAGGCAAACCGGGGACCGAGATTCTGAAAGAGGCCGAGCGGCTTATAGAACTATATAGTAAGTAAAGTTTAACTGATATATGGACGGCATGTAGTCTTCGTGGGCGGGTAGCCAAGGGGAAGGATTTATCCCGGTAACCTATAAAGGCAGCGAAATGAATTATTTTGCTAATATTGTGCGCCGGGCAGGGAGTGGCGGCATGCTGATTGGAATGGCCTTCCTGTTAGTGGCGATGATGGTTATGGTGGTGAATATTATGTATCGCTTCTTCGGGGGGGTCATAGCCGGCACCTACGAGATGGTTGGGATTTTCGTAGGCGTAACCATTACCTTTGCCCTTTCCTATGCCGCCCTGTCGGACCGCCATGTTGCTGTAAACATCTTGCTGAATCGATTCACACAGCGTACTCAGGCAATCCTCAAAATCTTCGTTTCGCTTATTGGCCTGGGTTTCTGGGCAGCAGTAGCTTGGACAAGTCTCGGGGTCTTAACTGAAAGGTGGACCGCGGAGTCGACCCTGGACCTCAGAATTCCATTCTGGCCGTTTAGGTGCCTCTGGATTGCCGGTTTAATCCTTTTCTGTTTGGTACTCATGGTAGACATACGCGAGGCGATGAGACGGCTGGTTAGGAAATGAGTCAGGTTGAAATAGGTATTATCGGTCTTATTCTTGTCTTTGCCCTTATCGCCATTGGACTGCCGGTAGCTTTCAGCATGGGAGTTATCGGCGTTGCTGGAGTTTGGGTTATCATCTCTGGGAGTGCCGCAGCTGCCAAATTAGCGCATATTCCATTTCAGGTGGTGACTAGTTATGATTTTGCCGCGCTCCCCCTCTTTATATTCATGGCTCACATTGTCTTCGTTTCAGGACTGGCTACCGACATATATAACCTTGCCGCTAAGTGGCTGGGGCACCATCCTGGAGGTTTAGCTATAGCTAGCGTCGGGGCAGCTGCCGGGTTTGCTGCCGTCAGCGCCTCCAGTACGGCCACGTCAGCTACTATCGGTCTGGTAGCCATACCAGAGATGAAGCGCTATAAGTATCAACCGGCGCTGGCTACAGGCTGTGTCGCTGCCGGGGGCACTATGGGCGCGCTTATTCCCCCCAGTGGTATGCTTATTATTTACGGTTTAATCACCGAATCCTCCATAGGCAGGCTTTTCGCAGCTGGTATAGTGCCTGGAGTGCTTGAGGCCCTCTTCTATATGACTACCATTTATACTCTTTGCCGGTTGAAACCCAGCCTTGGTCCTCGAGGACCCCGTTATAGGTTCAAAGAGAAGGTGGCGGCTTTTGGTTCCTGTGGTGAAGTGATAGGATTAGTTGCCCTCGTACTTGGGGGTCTCTTGATTGGCTGGTTTACCCCTAGTGAAGCCGGAGCTGTAGCTGCTTTCGGGGCTATTATCTTCTCTATGTTGAGGAAGCGGCTTAATTGGGAAAAATTTGGCCAGGCTGCTGTGGATACGATAAAAACCTCCGGAATGATCTACTGTATCCTGATTGGAGCCATGCTTTTCAAGTACTTTATGGCATTATCCACCATGCCTGTTATGGTAGCCGATTTTATCGGCGGGCTGGCGGTACCCCCTTTAGTCGTTATAATAGCCATGATGGTAGTATATGTAATGCTTGGCTGCATTATGGATGTACTGGCAATGGTCTTGCTTACTATGCCCGTTTTCTTTCCCATGATTGTAGGCTTGGGCTTTGACCCGATATGGTTTGGGATAGTAATCGTGAGAATGACGGAGATAGGTGCGATTACCCCGCCCGTAGGGATAAATGTATATGTCATCAGTGGGGTGGCTCCAGATGTGCCTTTGTCAACTATCTTCAAGGGCATAATACCGTTCTTAATAGCTGATTTATTTCATGTGGCTCTCTTGCTGCTTGTTCCCGCGGTCACACTGTTCTTGCCCAACCTCATCTTTTGAGGTAGAAAGATTGACATGCGCTTGGTTGTTATCAGGTTCTCAATGTGAAAGGGGCTTTGGCGTTTTCCTGATTTGGCATTATAGAACGCCAATGATCTTAGGAAAGGAGGGGATGGGGGCAGTTGAAAAGAACAGAGTGAAGCTGCAGGCGGTCTGACATTAGCCCCGAGTAGTAAGGAGGAAATTAGTTTGCGAAGCTACAAGAGTTATTTTAAAGGGGGGAAATATGCTAGCTCAGGTTAGCCTGATGCCTACTGAATCAAAAAAACTGATTGCCAAGGCCATAGCCAAGATGGATATAGTTAAACAGGCGGCAAACGAGGGAATGGTGGTGCTGCATCCCAGCAGCAGTACATTCTTTGTTGTCGAGGAGCTAACCGGTAGTAAGCCCAAGACTAATGTCTGGGTCTGCGGTGTTGTGACTCCCAAGGGAACTTGCGGTGATATGGGAGTTATGACGGGGGAGCAGTCCTTGACCATGGCTAAAGGACCAGGAGATTTTCTTCATTCATGGGTAATTCGGCATGGCAAGGTGTCAGCGGGTGAGAAACTTTCAGAATTATTGGAGCAGATGGGACCCAGGGACGTTTACATCAAGGGGGTAAATGCCCTGGACCACCAGGGTAATGTGGGTGTTCTGGTAGGTAACCTCGTTGAGGGGGGAACCATCGGGCTGGTGATAGCTACCGCAAAAAAGAGAGCGTTTAACTTGATATTCCCCGTTGGACTGGAAAAACTGATACCGGTTCCCATAGCCCAGGCCGCTAAGGAAGCTAAACGGGCCGGTTACGATTATGCTATGGGGGTACCTACCGGTCTATTTCCATGTCCAGATGGAAGAACGGTAACCGAACTGGACGCCATAGAGATGTTGAGCGGTGCCACGGCAATCCCCATAGCTGCCGGTGGGTTGGGCGGAGCGGAAGGAGCTGTAACCCTGGCCATAAAGGGCAACGAGGAACAGGTCAAAAAGGCGATTGACTACGCTGAGCAGTCGAAAGGAGCCAGACTACCACAATTGCGTTTGTTCGACTGTCACGAGTGTCCGAATCCAATGTGCCGGTTCCCTGTCGGAGACAAACATTGGGCTACTGTGTAAGGCAGATTAATTGCCAGAACCGCTCACTCCTAGGGGGATATCAGAGGAAAAAGTGGGAGTTCTGCCTATTGACACCCTTGGTGGGCGGTACAGGACTCGAACCTGTGACCCCCTGCGTGTAAAGCAGGTGCTC
>CAYWAU010000042.1:0-12886 GCA_964456395.1 uncultured Dehalococcoidaceae bacterium | reverse complement strand
GGGCATTAATCTTGCGCCTGGAGCGGCGGCTCATCAGCAGCATATCGGGCTTGCCTCCCTTGACGGCATCAATGAGCTCGTCCAGCTTGGCCAGAGTCAGCGTTGCTCCGGTATCACTCATAGCGATTACCTGGTCGCCGTCAGATTCGGTATCAATCAATAGTCTGAGACCATCATACTGCTTGGGACTGGTGGTGGCATCTCCGTAGATAAAGATTTCCTCAAACTTATCCCGCAGCGCCTTGGCCTTCAGCTCAATAACAGCTGCCTCCAGGTCCTGGACGTTACTGCGGGTAGACTTGAGAAAGTTATCCACATCAGCGTCACCACCCATAATCTTCAGGTTAGCCGTTATCTGCTCAAAGGTCGGAGTGGACTCCACCCAGGTATCGCCAACATCATAGAAGTCAATGCCGGGCAGGGTTTTCTCCTGATTGTAGGTCAGTCCGTTACCCACGATTTCAATAAAGGGGAGCCTCTGGAGAACCGGCGAATCTTTGACGATGGTCTCCACCACCCCCTGTAGCAGCATATCGTTTGACAGCTTGGCTGCCTCTTCTAAAGTTAAAGCCATTTCTATTTCACCTCACTAAAATTTAATTTCTGATTCCACAATTTGTCATTGCGAGGAGCGTAGCGACGAAGCAATCTCATCCCTGCGCCCCTTCACGTCACGACGAATGACCGCCGATTGCGTATTGAATCTTTTCCCGGGGGGAGAGTGCTGACAGGTCCAGTGGTGCCCTCTGCGGAGAACCGGCCGGTATCCTGGTCTTTGAAGCTTCTGCCTCCATCTCCTGCCTGACCCTTTCCACAAGGGCCTGGGCATTTTTCAGAGACTCGCTCACTTCTTCAACGGTATCGCCTGTTATCAGCTCGGCAAGCACCCCCGGATTGGCCTGAACCACCAGCTCCTTATAGGCAGCTACCGCCTGAGGCAGCGCCTTGCCAATTTCAGCCAGCTTCCGTTCCGCCTCAGCCAGAGCCTGTTTCAGGGCAGATATTTCACCATCCTTACTCGCCAGTGCCTGTTGAAGCCCGATAATCGCGGCGTCCCTGGACTTAAGCTCCCGGGTAAGGGCTTCGTTCTCCTGTTTTAGATTAACCCCGTCCCCCGTAGCCTCTACCTCATCGACCTCTTCTCGTTCTTTTTCCGTTACCATTATTCCTCCTGCTGATTACTCCTCAACGCCTTCTGCCCGAGACAGTAAATCTCCCTCTCTCGCTCCACTCCTGGCAGATTTAGCGTTAAGCTCTTTATTCATCCTGAGAATAGACTCCCTCTCTTCAAGCCACCGTTTGAACTCGTAGTCAGGGTCCCTGACGCCAACCTCATCCATGGCTGTCCTCCGGGAGTGAATACCGGTCTGCACCATGACCTGCTCGTTGCTGACCTTCCTCACCATATCCCTGGGCAGCACTGGTCCCCAGATAACCCGCAAATGGTTGTCCCCAAAATCCTCACCCTGGTACTTCTCTATAAGCCTGAGAATCATCTCATTCCGTCGATTGTAAGCGGCTGTTCTGATAATTCTCTTTCTTCTAACCTTCTGCAGCAGTGGCTGCAGCTCAATCTCAAGGGCAACCCCGGATAAATCCCTCTCAACGCCGCCGAAGGCAGACCTCGGCGACTCCGATAAATCGTGCAGAGCCCGGTAGATTAAATCTATATAATTAATATGCAGGTTGACGCCGCCGCCCTGCAGCAGGTCAAGCAGGTAGGCTTTGGCGTCTTCGGGAATATTCCATACTGCCCCCGGCTTAATGGCTATGTCCTCGGACTCCTCCACATTCTCCAGGACAGCAATGGGATTACCGGACAATTCCAGTATGCGTGATAACTGGCTCATGGCACGGTTCAGCTCCCTTTGCGACTCCATTATCTGCGGCAAATCGGATTCGCCCCAGAGCTTCTTGGGTTCGCGAAGATTGGGATAGATAACAAAGGGGATAAAGCCATAGGGATTGGGCTTCGCCTCCAGCATGGTATTATCCAGATACAGCTCAAAGTCCCTATCCGTCCACAGCTCAACGACAGTCGCTGTCCGGCTCTTCGGCTTCACCCCGTAGAGAATCTCGGCTTCCTCGGCGGACAGTCGATACTTGGAGGCTACTCGCCACACCCGGCAGGTATCATCACCCGAACGCCAGGCATAAACACCCTGGACATCGGGCGCGGTCACCCTCACCCTCTTCTCAACGGTATCCCAGGTAACCTTATAGCAGGCATCACCCAGTATGGCGCAATCAATCTCGGTCTCAAGGTCCACCTGCTCCAGTTGATTATCCTCATAGACTTTATACAGGGCTGCCTCTGCCTTACCGGCTCTGATTCTAGCCTCATCGGAATCTTCAACGGGGTCAACAGTAAAATTAATGCCGGTCATCAGATATGATGTAATCTTTTCCACGAAGACCTTGGCATAGTTAAAAATCAAGCGCCTTTCGCCCCGCCTCTCCCTGCCTTCCCACTGCCGACCATCGTAGAAATCAAGGAGCTCCTTATAACCCTTAATCCTGTCCAGCTCCAGACGGGCTAACTGTGCCGGAATCGTTTCATTCATTTACGTTTATTTCTCCTTTACTCAGTCTCTTCCCTTCTGTCCATTTTCCCGCTATATTTTAATGATGAGATTGATGAAGTGCTCTTCAATGCCCTCTGTATCGTCCTCTGGCTGAGCCCAAACATTAATGCCAGCTCCCTCATCCCCCAGCCACCACTGAACAGTCCGGCTATCTCCTTATTGCGCAGCTCCTTCAGCCAGCGCTGCTTCCCTCTCGGCTCGTCGTAGAGACATTGCGTAAATGGACAGTTAAGACAGGAATCGGCAAACTCACACCCCTCGTCCCGGTAATGGCAGTATTCCGGCGGTAAATCTGTTTCACTCTCGGTAGCTCCCTCTTCCTCCAGTCTTGTTTCCCCATCGCCAATCTCACGCGCCATCAAATCCATAGCTTACCTCTCACACCAAACAGTGACAGATTAGCACATTTGTTCTATTACCGTCAATGGGGTTTTGTCACATTTTTGGCGCCAGCACTTGACAAAAGGGCTTGGCAATGTTACAATTGCTTTGATAAAGCAATATTTATTAATAAAATATTAAGAGAATATTATGCCAGTCTGGGACAACTATCTTGATGTGATAGAAGCCAGCCGTCACCTGAGGGTCCACCCGGAGACGGTAAAGCGACTATGCCGGCAGGGAGACTTGCCAGCTCACAAGATTCACAACACCTGGCTGATTAACAAGGATATTCTGGATAACTTCGCCGGGACCTATAACCCCAGGCGCGGTGCCAGAAAAAAACTGTTGGAGTAAAAGGAGGCTGTGAAGAGAAGCCAGCAAAAATCTGAAATAAATCTTCTCTCCTCCACAGGGAGGTGAGTATGAGAATAGCCGACTGTTTCGCAAGATACTATAAAATGCTCCTGGCTCTTTTAATAGCTTTGCCGCTTCTGGCGACGTTCGTACTGAGCACGCCGGTCCAGGCGGCACCGTCAATTACATTATCTCCCGCCTCCGGTGCCATAGGAACCAACGTCATAATATACGGCGCTGTCTTTGACTCTTATAAAGGCGATAATATCTACATATTCTTTGACAATGAAGAAATTCCCGACAGCCCGCTGACCGTTGATGAGACGGGCACTTTCACCGTCCCGTTTATTATCCCCGATGGCGCTACCGCCGGAAGGCACTGGATTGAAGCCAGAAGCGAGACCAAGTCTACCTCCATGCTCGCCAAGAATTTCTTCATTGTTGAAGAACCCACTATCAAGCTGGACGTGGCTGACGGCACTGTCGGCACCGAGGTTACTATCAGCGGCGGGGGGTTTTATGCCGGCCGGACGGTAACCTTCTACTACTACAATACCATTGGAGAGAAGCTCGGCACCGAAGCGGCTTCTTCCATCGGTGAGTTCAGTTACCAGTTCACCATCCCCAACAGCACTGCCGGGGAGCACAGGATTACAGCCAGGAATGCCGAAGACGACTCGGCGGAAAGCAAGTTTGAGGTTATTCCCTCAATTGCCCTCAACCTGTCCTCGGCCGGTCCCGGCGAGCTATTATCCATCCGGGGTATCGGCTTCGGCTATCGCAGCGAGGTCGAAATCAACCTCGGCACCCATCCGGTCGCTAAAGCCAGAACCGACGAACACGGTAACTTTGAAGTTGAATTCAACATACCGGAAGTAAAGCCCGACACCTATGATGTGAAGGCACTTGACGAATTCGGCAATATAGATAAGGCAAAGTTTGTCACCACAGCCGGGGCTAGCCTTGACCAAACCTCGGGCTCCGTCGGCTCCAGGCTCACCGTCCGCGGTAGCGGCTTTGAACCCGGGGAAACGGTGAATGTTGATTTTGACAACCTTCGCGTCGCCACAGCTACCACCGATAACAACGGCGCCTTCAACTCCTCCTTTGATATACCGTTAAGCGGTAGCGGCGACCACGTGATTACCGTCAGCGACGGCACAAACACCAAAAAGTTTGCCATCCCTGTAGAATCCGAGGCGCCTCCAGTACCGGGTCTGCTACTCCCCGCTAACAGCAGCGAGACCAGAGCCAAGGCATACCTGGACTGGCAGGATGTTACTGACCCCAGCCTGCCCGTAATCTATCACCTGCAGGTCGCCACCGACCAGAATTTCTCCTCCCCGGTATTGGAGAAAGAAGGACTGACTGAATCAGAATACACGCTGACCAAAGAGGAACGGCTGGCGTCCGTAAAAAAGTACGCTCCCTACTACTGGAGAGTAAAAGCCACGGATAGCGCCAATAACGAAAGCGAATGGTCCACCCCGTGGTCATTCTACGTGAGTGCACCACCGCCGCCGACACCACTGCTGCCCGCTTCTGACAGCCAGGCTGAGATGCCGGTATCAATCAACTGGCAGGGTGTTAACAGCCTCAGCCCGCCCATAACCTATCACCTGCAGGTCGCCACCGACCTGAATTTCACTTCTATTGTGCTGGAGAAGCAAAACCTGGTCAACTCTGAATACACCATGACCGAAGAAGAGGCACTGCCAGAAGTCAAGGCCGAAGCACCCTATTACTGGAGGGTGAAAGCCATAGATAACGCCAATAACGAAAGCGAATGGTCCGCCACCTGGTCATTCCATACCGGCGCTCCCTTCAGCCTGCCTGGCTGGTTAACGTACACCCTGATAGGCATCGCCGTCATTGTTATTGGCTTCCTCGCTTTCCGGGTGGGGAGGCGCACCGCCTTTAACCCGCCAGCATAAACTTCTTAAAAATCAGGAGGCACAGATGAAATACGTAAGAATACTCAGAATACTCGGCATAGCCATTATCCTGTCCATGCTGACGGCAGCCATACCGGCAGCACAGGCACTGGCAGCCACCTATGACCTGGAGATTGACCCCGAAGAAGGCGCCATTGGTGACGAGATTGACATCTGGGGTACAGACTTTGGCTGGAGTGATACATCAGAAAGATATGTTGACTTTTACTTCTCCAAAGAAGAAGTGGATATATACGACCTTATCGATACGGACGTCGAAGATTACGAACATCTGGGAGGAGAATTTATTGAAGAAGCGGATGACGGCAGCTTCCAGGACACCTTTGTAGTGCCCGATGAGCTTGACGACGGCGAGGATGTCATAGCCGTAGAGCCGGGCGATTACTATATTTATGCGACTCTCAGTAGCGGCGGGATACAAAGCTACCAGATTCGGGCTATCGCCCTATTTTCTGTCATCGGCGGTGATATTTCACTGGATGTTGACGAGGGACCGGTGGATACCCTGGTAGAGATTACCGGTGAGAGCTTCGCCTCTGGCGAGGAAATTGAGATTCAATATGACGGAGATGAGATTGATATAGAAGACGGCGACGACGAAACTGATAGCAGCGGCGAATTTGAATCGGTTATTATGATTCCCGAAAGCGAAGCCGGCGCTCACACCATAACCGTTATCGTAGGCAGCGTGGAAGTTGAAGCTGAATTTACCGTTGAGCCGGACATAGTCCGTTCCCCACAGTCAGGTGAAGCCGGCACCCAGGTAACCATCAGCGGTACCGGTTTCGCCAGAAGACCTAAAGAAGTTACCATCTACTTTGATGGCGAACCCGTAGTAGTGGCGGCACCGCTGGACAGCAATGGTAGTTTTAATACTGAATTCTATATACCGGAAGGACTATCAGCCGGCTCCTATACTATAGAAGCTGAGGACGAAGACCAGAATCTTGCCACTGTCCCATTCACCGTTATCGTCCCGCCCCCACCCGAACCCGAACCCGAACCCGAACCGGTACCGGAACCCGCGCCCGCGCCCGCGCCCGCACCCGCGCCGCCAACCACCTCCTTCAGCATCAGCCAGGAAAGCGGTTTTATTGGCACCCAGCTCACGGTGGGTGGCGCCGGCTTCCAACCCAACGCAACAATAACCATCAAGTACGATGAAAAGGCAATAACCACAGCCACTACCGACGCCAGCGGGATGTTCATGAGCGATATCTTCAAGGTCCCGTCCAGCAAGCATGGAGACCACACCATAACCGCCAGCGATGGCACCAATACTAATGAGCTTACCTTTACCGTGGAATCGGTAGCACCGGCAACACCTCTGCCCCTGGTGCCGGAAATGGGAGTTAAGCTAAAATCACCGATGTCCTTCGACTGGGAGGATGTTACCAGCGAAAGCCCTCCGGTAACCTATATTCTACAGATTGCCACCGACGAGGACTTCACGGCTGATTCTATCATACTGGATAAAACAGAGCTCTCCGAATCAGAATACATCCTCACCGAAATGGAGGAACTGGAACTGGCGAGCCAGGAAACACCCTACTACTGGAGAATAAAAGCCGTAAACGCCGCTTTGAACGAAGGGGAGTGGACGGGCGTCGGTGAATTCTACGTCACCGCCCCATTTGACTTCCCCACCTGGGCATTATATACCATCCTCGGGATTGGCGCTGTGCTCATCTTCGGCATCGGCTACTGGCTCGGCAGGAGAACCGCCTTCTACTATTAAGAATACCAACCACACCCCCTTTGCTCCCCCCTCTCCTTATCCCCCCGCCCCCTGAATGAGAGGGGGGTTCCTTTTTTCCCCGCTAACAGGACGCGGAAAAGCCGAATTTAACTACATGTGTTGAACCATAGCTTTTATAGATAACACCCACTGAAGAATCCCAGCCGAAAGAAAAAGAGAGAGAAAGAAGCACAAGAATAGTAATAATAAGGAAATAGTCCCAACCAAATTCAAATAATACCATTTGATGAATATCTTGACTTTTCTGAACCTCCGAACATATACTATGCGCAAAGGCGGACTTTAATGTCCATAATAGCTTTTTGAGACCCAGCAAGGAAGGACTACCTCGGAGAGTAAACAAATTTACTATGTCGAGAGGGGGTGAGAATTATGATTGTATACTAGGTTAATAGGAGCCCGAACTAAACCTTAGAAAAGGAGGCTAATCAATGAAAAAGGTGGCATTTGGTTTATCATCAATTCTCCTGATCGCTAGTATCATATTAGCTGGATGTGGAGCCGAAGCTCCCCAAACCGCAAAATTGGGATTTGCCAGCGTTACTGCTCGTGGTACTGCCACGGAACAAGCCTGTGACTGGTTGAAGGACTGCATCGAGACACGTAGTGAAGGGCAGATCGAGGTTATTCGCTATCCCGCTGCTGAGCTATATGGGGTCAATGACTTACCCGACGCTCTAGCCGCGGGAACAATTGAGATGGGGAATCTTCACTTTGCTCCACTAGGCGGTAAGTCATACATTTTCGACTTCATAACTGGTGTTAGTGGTTCTACGGGGTGTTGGAAGTCCCAAGATAACTACGCCCGGTTTCTTGATAATCCAGAGGTGCGTGAACTTATCAGTCGTGAATTGGAGACCCAGGTAAATGCTAAGTTTATGAATATAACTTATTATTCCTCGGGCGAGGGTTGCACAATATTTAACAAGCCCGTCCATACAGTGGCAGACATGAAGGATCTAAAGATAAGATGTGCTAGCGCTGGCGAATCTAAAGCGTTCGCCGAGCTTGGCGCTGCGTCTGTGCAAATGAGCTCGAATGAAGTTTATATGGCTTTACAGCGGGGAACCCTGGATGGTGGTAACTCGGGTCCCGGACGGTATGTTGCCTCGAAGTGGTATGAAACCTGTAAGTATGTTACGGTGCACGGTACTAGTCCATACTCGATTTTCTTTCAATCAATCAATCTTGATGTTTGGAATGGACTGTCTGAAGAGAATCAGCAGATATTAATGGAGTGCGCCGGGGAGATGGAGAAATGGAGTAGAGTTGCTAGTGATGCTGAGCAAGTGAGTGCATATGCGGAATTAGAGGAACTAGGGGTAGAGGTGTATGAGCTTCCCGAAAGCGAGAGAGCCAAGATGAGAGCAGTTTTTGTGCCGTTAATGAAAGAAACACTTTTCGATAGAGTAGACACAGCCACAGCCGAAAAACTCTGGGGCTCGTTGGAGGCAGCAAACAAGTAGTGCCCCTTTTGTTGAATGCTCTAAAATTTAGATTTCAGTGCAGTGCCGCTGAGACTTGTCTGCGTTAAGGGGTACAGGGCTCAGGGTAAGTGGTTTTGTTTGTCTGCAAGATTGTGGAGAAGGGCAATCTTGACAGAGAGTTGGGTATGCACTGTGGCAGTTGTTAGGAGTAGCTCTGAAAGGTAAGTCGTTTATGAGAGGATACCTCGATTCTGCCAGAGACACATTAGGCATATTAATAGATCGAACATCCGGTTTCCTCAATTATGCGGCCGGAGCCCTTATGCTCGGGGTAGCCTGTATTACCACATACGAGATAATCTCACGGGGGTTGTTTCATAGTCCGACAACCTGGGTTTTTGAAGTGTCTCTTTTTATCATGGTCTGGTTTCCATTCTTAGGAATATCCGCTGCCTTTAAGGATAAGGCACACATAAGGGCAGATATCGTAGTATCCCGTTTCTCCGAAAGAACCCAGGAGATGTTAAGCGTTGTCACCAATTGCCTTTCCCTGGTGTTTGTGGCCCTACTTGGCTACTTTGGATTACAAACCTTAATAAGAGCCTACACATTGGGCTTTCAGAGTCTGGGGATGGTGCTTTATCCCAAGTGGGTGCTATACGCCGTCTTTCCTTCAACCCTAGGGTTGTGTTGCTTGCAGCTACTGAAGCTTATAGCTGCGCAAATTAGCCGTCTACGCAGCAAGCAATTAGCCGGCAAGCCAAATTGGCAAGATGACCCTCGCTTAGTGCTGCCCATTTTTATTGCTTTCATGGGACTTGGTACTTATTTGTTTGTCATCAATCCAGTAGCGGGCTTTATTTTCCTGCTTCTCTGGTTGTTACTCGGCGGCGTGCCCGTCGCCTTCGCTTTGGGATTGATCGGAACTATTGGGATATTTTTCACTCATCCCGGTGAGGCGCTCGCCCTTTTGCCTCTTTCAGCTGAAAAGAGCTTATATAACTTCCTCCTGGTCGCGGTACCTTTATTCATCATGGGGGGAGTAATTCTTAATAAAGCAGGAAGCGGTGAGCGCCTATATGAATTCGCCAGCAAGTGGATAGGCGGTATCCCCGGCGGTTTGGCAGTAGGCACGATAGTGAGTTGTGCTATGTTTAGTGCCATGATAGGTACCAGCGTGGCAGTCTCCGCTACCATTGGAATAGTAGCCATCCCGGCTCTACTATCTCGGGGTTATAGCAAGAATATCACCTACGGAACGTCAGCCGCGGGAGGAACACTCGGGATTCTAATCCCGCCGAGTATTGGCTTAATCGTTTATGCCGCCTTCACTGATACTTCAGTGGGGCGGTTGTTTTTGGCTGGATTTTTCCCCGGAATTATGTTAGCTACCATGTTCTCTATCTATATTGTGTTTTACTGTATGAGAACTGGGGCATATACGAGAGTTACCGCAACCTGGAAAGAAAGATACCTTGCCCTTAGGGGTACAATTCCCTTACTGTTGGCACCAGTTATCGTGCTGGGAGGCATATACAGCGGCATTTTTACCCCTACAGAGGCGGCTGCCGTCCTGGTGATATATGGCCTATTTGTTAACGTGAGGAGAATCAATCGGACAAACTTCAACGAAATATTGAAAGAGAGTACCCGCTATGCAACTATAATCTTGTTAATTATAGTTGGGGCAATGCTCATGGCCCACGTCGTTGGCTACCTGCGAATCACACAGATGCTCGCTGACGCAATCATGGCTTCTGGCATCCCGACCTGGATGGCACTGGTAATCTTTGGGATGCTCTTCATAGTATTGGGCATGTTTTTGGAAGGGATGGCAATCACAGTGCTGATTATCCCGATTCTATTTCCTCTGTTTCCGGTACTGGGGCTTGACCCTTACTTCTTCGGGATAATTTATATAATATTTGTTGAAATAGCTTTACTTACCCCACCGGTAGGACTAAACTGCTTCATGATTAAAACAATCAGTGGTGATACCTTACAAGCTGTATTCAAGTCGATTATCCCATTCGTGATCATAATGCTTTTAGCAATATTTATTCTTTTCGCTTTCCCTCAAATAGTCCTTTGGCTTCCAGGAACGATGAAATGACTATCAGGACTGGTTATGGGAGGGGGTTTCCCTTTCCCAATATAAAATAAAGGGGAGCGCTAACGCCCCCCTTTGCCCCCATCGTATGTTATCTTTTCCCACCCTGCCGCCCTCGTATCATCTGCGGCTTACACCGCTAGAAATCACCCCCCCAGCCTCTCCCTTTCGTAAAGGAAGATTGAGAGGGACTTTTAACCCCACCCGCTAACAGAACCAAGCTATTTCCTAGACTATTCAGCGATAGCTTCTGCAATAAGCGAAATAATTTGGACAATAGAAAAACTATTGAGGTCAGTAGAATGACAATTTTTTAAGAATCTTCTAAGTCAGTTGGCTGATTCATTATTTCTGCTTTCTCGATACGTTCTTGTTTACGACTTCTACTACCTATAACAAATACTGAGACAAGACCGACAATATCTAACCCACCGACTATTGTACCCGCCCATTCATGTCCATTAAAAACAAGAAATACCGCTCCGCCAAGAAAACATAATGCAACAATAAATCCAGCCCATAATCCATAAAAAGACCTTCTGGAATCGCCAAATACGACTACTCTTTCTAAGTTTTGACGATGTGCGGCTTGTCTTTCAGCCATACTGAGAATACGCTCAGCTGCGCCTGGAACAATTTCGTTATATTCCCTGAGATCTGAGGGTCTTGGAAGCAGCCCATAATATGCCTCAACACGCTGCTCAACCCTTCCGATGATTTTATCTTTTCGCCTCTTAGCATCATCTTCTGATTCAGCTATAGGTTGAGGCAATTTCTCTTTTGACTCTTCAGACATATTCTATGAGGTAGATTCTTCTATTTCAACTTCAATATTTTTCATGGCGCTGCGTAAATCTGCACCTACCATTGCCCAATCCATACGCAGGGCGATTTCGTCAGCTTCTTCTTCAGATTTGGAAGTATTATATTCGTTAAGAGTATTACCAAAATCTAGTATACGTGCTGCACCCTCTAGAAATGAGGGAGATGCATATAGAAAATCACTGCGAGGCGTCATAAGTCACTCCTTCAAGCTATATACTATCTTTTAATCAACCCATTAGTATATAAGTATATATACATTATAATACGAGTGTCAAATGTTATATACATAGTGTTATATTACTATAGTACCATATACTTTGTTATGCCTACAATATCCCCTCACTCCCTTACTCCCCCTTTGCCATTTTGGGCTCATACTGCTTCGCCGCCTCTACCAGCAGTGCCAGGCTCATCAGGAAGTCGTCGTGCCCCTGCGAGGGGTCAACGTAGAAGTTCATCGTCTGGCTGGGCCGGTACTGGCTCTTCGCCTTCTCCATCTCCAGCCGGAACTCCCGGTACTCCGCCGAGCCGTCACCTTTATAGACCTTCAGCCTGCCCGCGTTGACCGCTGCCAGCAGACTGAACCCCAGCTCCGACTTCGACCGCTGGGTGAATGTGAACGGCGTCACCCTGGAGCCGAGCGCCTTCCTCAGGAACGAGCTCACCGGCTCACCGACCCCGGTAGCATCAACCACCACCCTGCGGCAGTGCCACACGTTCTTTAATATGTCCACCAGCTGTGCGTAAAGCTCGGTATGCTTCTTGCCTGTCCACCGATAATGCTCCACGATTTTCACGACGGGCTCCCTGTTTACGTCATTACCTGACGAAAAATCCAGCTCGCCGATGGTGACCACGGTGGAGTCCCGGCGCGGCTTCAAAGCACTCAGATAGGCTCCGATATCCTCAGCTTCCCCGGCAAGGTCAATACCGGCAGCGTAGACCCGCCCCGGCTCCGCCTGGTGCTTCCGGGCATGCTCACCCTGCAACTGCGCCCTCTGCTGGCTACTCAGATACCCGCCGCCGCCGCGAATGGGCAGGAGGCGATACTGCGTCAGGAAAAGCGGGTGGTTCTCCCCCAGGCGCCCCCTCTCCGCCTCAACGTAAGCCAGGTAATCGGGATTATACCGGGCGACCTCCTCCCAGTCATAGCGAAAGTGGCGCCTGATGCCGTCCTTCCTCTCCAGCTCGAGATTTGTCTCTTTTACTTCCTCCAGCAAGGTTGAATCGTCCCAGGTAGTGCCGTAGTGGACGGTAGTGACGTTGGTGGTGGCGCCCATAGGCTTGAACTCCTTGCTATATTTATCCTTGCTGACATCCTGCGACTCGTCAATCTCCAGAAGAATATGTGCCGTGTTACCGACCACATTAGCCGACTCGTCAGCCGATAGAAATATGGCTCTGGCGTTCCCCAGCCGGACGATGTAGCCAAGCTCGGAAGTCCAGATACCATCAAAGCCGGCGTCGTTCAGCCGGTCTTTCAGCCG
>CAYWAU010000041.1:11103-13318 GCA_964456395.1 uncultured Dehalococcoidaceae bacterium | reverse complement strand
TAATCAGCGATGAGTTGAAGAGTCTGCTCAATGTTGAGTTTGGCCCCGAGGTCTATGAGATTGAGAAGGGGATGGTCAGGAAGTTTGCCGAGGCCATTGATGACCCGAATCCCTTATGGCAGCAGGTGGCGTCCCCCACCTTTCTTGCCGCCCTTATACCCAATGAGCTCTTACATAAATTGTTAACCGCCAGGTGCCCGCTTACCCGCTATCTCAATGGTGCTAATGAGCTTGATTACTACCAGGCAATCAATGTGGGTGATGTTATCTCCGTTACCGCCAGTCTCTCCAAGCTGCGCCAGCTTGGGGGCAAAGAGGGCACGACGCTTTTCATGATTATGGAAATAACCTATAAGAACCAGGGGGGAGAGGTGGTGGCTGGGGGGCGGAGTACCTACATCAGGTACTAGCAGGAGGGAAATGGCTGAGCCGGTTTTTTATGAGGATATTGAGGCGGGCAGTGAGATTCCAGCGCTGGTCAAGTGCCCGACAACCATGCAGCTGGTGAAGTTCGCCGGTGCCTCGGGCGATTATTATCCGATACACTATGACAAGGACTTCGCTCAGGCTAACGGTCTGCCGTCTGTTATCGTTCACGGCTGGCTGACCCTTTCCTTTCTGGGACAGATGCTCACCGACTGGATGGGCGAGGGGGGGACTCTGGTAAAGCTGAGCGGCAGCTACCGGGGGATGAACCTTGTCGGCGAGGACATATTCTGCTACGGAAAAGTGACCCGTAAATACGTTGAGGATGGCAATCACCACGTGCGACTTGAAATCTGGGCGGAGAACCCCCGGGAGGAAAGAACCGTTTCAGGCTCGGCAGTGGTAAGGCTGCCCTCACGGGCTTAGCTGTAGAGTATTCGGGTTATTCTTCAGTCTCCAGCGCGGCGGCGACCAGCTCGCTCAGGTCCATAGCCTTTATGGACTCCTCCACCTCCTTGGCTTTCAGCGCGTCTTCAAACATTGTCAGGCAGTACGGGCAGGCTGTGGCTATGCAGTCCACGTTTGCCGCGATTATTTCCTCCACCCGGCGGTTGCTGACCCGCTTGTCCGGGTCTTCCTCCATCCACATATGACCGCCGCCGCCGCCACAGCAAAAGCTATTTTCCCGGTGACGCGGCAGTTCAGAGCGCTTAATTCCTCTCAAGGCTCTCAGGATTGCCCTTGGTTCCTCGTAGATGTCGTTGTACCGGCCCAGGTAACAGGAATCGTGGTAAGCCGCCTGCTTAACAGTATCGCCGCCGATTTTAAGCCTGCCGTCACGAATCAATTCGGCAATGAGCTGGGTATGGTGAATAACCTCAAAGTTGCCGCCGAATTGCGGGTACTCGTTTTTCAGCGTGTTAAAGCCGTGAGGGCAGGCGGTAAGAATTTTCCTGACGCTGTAGCCATTGAGAATCTCAATATTCTGCTGGCACATGGTCTGGAACAGGTATTCATCACCCATGCGGCGGGCGGGGTCACCGCAGCAGGCTTCCTCATCACCGAGTATGCCGAAGTTAATGCCGGCTGCCTTCAGGATTTTAGCCATAGCCCTGGCTACCTTCATATTCCGGTCGTCAAGAGCGGCGCTGCAGCCCACCCAGTACAGAATATCCACATCGCTGTCATCGGACATGGTTTTTATTTCTAGGTCTTCACACCAGGTGGTTCTGGTGGCGGTGGTGCCACGGTAGGGATGCCCTCTGGTACCCAGGCTTTTGAGTGCATCCTGAGCCGATTCGGGGAACTGGCTCCTTTCCATGGCCAGATTGCGGCGCATGTCTACTATCTTGGGAACATGCTCAATGTAAATGGGGCAGGCCTGCTGGCAGGCGCGGCAGGTGGTGCAGTCCCAGATAACTTCCTCGGTTATCACCTCGCTGAGCATATCCTTTCGGTCTTCAATCGGCTTGGTGGAAAGGGGTAACGGGTATACCTCCTGGAGGTGGTCCTCCAGGTCCTGAATGACCTGCTTGGGGTTGAGGGCTTTGCCGCTGAAGTTGGCGGGACAGGCGTCCTGACAGCGTCCACACTGGGTACAGGCGTCGAGGTCCAGGAGCTGTTTCCAGGTAAATTCCTCAACCTTGCTGACGCCGAATAACTCGGTGGTCTCAAAATCCACCGGAGCCAGGGCGCCCTTGGGCTGGAGGGAGCGGTAGAAGACATTAAGCGGTGACAGAAGTATGTGCTGTAAACGGGAGCGGTTTACCCAGATATAGCCGAGGAGTAT
>CAYWAU010000041.1:0-11003 GCA_964456395.1 uncultured Dehalococcoidaceae bacterium | reverse complement strand
ACCGCCATGATGCCGCCGATGATAATCAGGGCGCCGCCGATTTCAGAAATCAGTGAGAAATAGAGGAAGACAGGCTGCGGCGGGATGGTCAGGTCGACGGCATATGAGAAAAGCCTCACTATTTTACCCAGGATGAGGAGGGCTGCCCCACCGAACATTAAGGCGTGCATGATACCGGGATAAAGCTCATTACGTCTTATGATGCGGATGTTGACTACCGCTACGGCAAGGGTGCCCATGAGCCGTGTATAGAAGTTCCCGGAGCGGTCTTCCGGCTGTCCCAGTTTCCAGATTCTATAGCGCCGCCCGAAGCCGAAAAGGAAAAGTATGATTAATAATATGAAAAACAGGGCAACGCCGAGTAGAATCGGCGGAAATACTTCTTCTATATAAACCTTTTGACCTGCCCAGAAGAGCTCGCTTAAAGACATCAAACCGTCCTTCTAACTAAATCGCTGGATAAAAAGTAGTCAGGTGGGCAATGAAAAAGACTATCAAAATAATACCCACGGCAATGAGTGCCATAGCCACCGCCTTGCCGTATTTTGTCCTCACGCCCAGGTCGAAGATGGTGAGCCTTGCCCCGTTCAGCACGGCGTAGGTAATCACTCCCAGTATCAGCACCTCTATGATGATGGCGACGATTCTCAGGAGTATATCCATTGTTTAGTTCCCCATCTGACTGAACTGCACTTTAGCTTTGCACGCCGGACAGAGTTCAAACTGTGAGGATGGTAACTGCCCTGTGTCCGGCAATTTTGCCTTTATGCTGTTTATCATTGCCCTTGTTGCCATCGGACTACCACAATCGGAGCACCTGACTATTTCGTCCTCGAAGAGCACCGTGGCCGGGCGGCTGATTTCATCTAATTCCAGAGTGCGTTCCAGGTGCAGGCACTGCTCCGGGCAAACCTCGACACACTGGCCGCAGGCAACACAGAGATTATGCTTGAAGAGCAGTTGATAGACATCAGCCTCGCCACCTGATAAAATCGTAAGTGCCCCGCTTGGACAGTCAACAGCGCAGAGACCGCAACCGGTGCATCTGGCTTTCTCCAGCGTCACCTTGCCCAGTGGTGACGCCAGCTTTAACAGCTCGCGGCGGCTGATTTCCCCTTTGATTTTGCTCATCTTTTCTGATTATCCTTCACTTTCGGCGGCGGTGCCCTCATCAGGCACCGTTGCCTCGTCAGCTTCAACAATTTCTGGAGCTGGTTCTTCAGCTTCCTGAGGTGGAAGTAGCTCCAGGTATTTCAAGCCCATGATAAACAGGAGCGCCAGCAGGGCGATTATCCCCACGGAGAGAACCATTTCCACAGGGGTCAGCGGGAAGGAGTGCAGGGCGCCCCATACTCCCTCTATCTTCCCCGGGTAGTAGTGCTGGGGGTAGGCTGCCCCCGGGATTACCAGATAGTATCTCTCGAAAAAGATGCCGATTACCACCGATAACGCCGCTAAAGAAACCCCGCCGATGGTCTTACTCAGTCGCGGATGGAACAGGATTGCCAGTGGTATGATTGCCCCCATGCCTATCTGCATGCCCCAGAAAATCCAGCTGTATGGCCCCGCGAGCATATAGATGGTGGCGCCTCTTTCCGGTGCATAGAGGTGGGTCAGCTTATCAACGGCTATCAAAACGAGGAGAATGATGATGAAGGTTATCAGCAGGCGACCCAGAGAGGTGACCATTTCCTTTTTCACGTCACGTCCGCTGAGCTTCAGTGTCAGTATCACGGCTACTATCAGCAGACCCATCCCCGATGTCAGCGCCGCCGCCAGAAATTCCAGGGGTTTAATCGGTGATACCCAGGCCTCGCGGGCGGCGATGAAGCCGAATATGGCCCCCGTGCCCATGTGGACGAGGACCGCCCAGCCGACGGCTATGATGCCCATTACCCTGGCCGCCTTGAGCTGGTTAGCCAGAATGATACCCAGGTAAACCAGACTGATGACAAAGTAGCCGCCGTAAAGAATGCCGTTAATGGCGAACATGGAACTCATGTTGTTCATGTAAAAGAACATGAAGAGTCGCCAGAACTTCTCCGGCCTGCCCAGGTCTATGGCGATAGACAGCATTGCCCCGAATATCAGCACCAGCGCCAGAAAGACAGCCATCCGGGCGATTGGCCGGTATTCCTCCTTGCCGAAGACATAGGTCAGCGAGGAGAGGATGAGCGAGCCGGCACTGAGTCCAATCAGGTAGATGGTCAGGACAATGGGCATACCCCAGGGAATAACGTTGCTGCTCCCGAACGTTTGATGGCCCTGTATGTAGCTGATGATGAAGCTGATGAGTCCGCTGAGCGCCACGACAGCCAGAACCACTACCGCCGCGCGGTAGCCACCGGATTTTCCTTCAAGATTTACAAAATCTGCTTTCACTCAGGACTCCTTATTTAAGCAGATAAAATACCTTTGGTTCGGTGCCCATGCCTTCACGGAGTCTGACCCACTGCCGGGAAGCCAGCAGGCGGGATACCTCGCTTTCAGGGTCATCCAGGTCGCCGAAGCTCAGGGTGTGGGCGGGACAGGCTTCCACACAGGCGGGCACCACCTCAACGCCAATCTTCTTTCCCTCCCGTAATCCCTGGTCGATGCGGTGGAAGCAAAAGGTGCACTTCTCCACCACACCGTGTACGCGGTGCGGGAATGGCCAGATTCCCCGGTCGGTGCGCTCGGGCGGGAGGTCGGGGCGGTGGTATTCTCTGTCCTCGGGCTCCTTGTAGTTGAAGCTCCTGACCCCGTAAGGACAGGCCACGATGCAGTATTTACAGCCGATACATCGCCGGAAGTTCTGTATCACGATACCATCCTCGCGGCGGTAGGTCGCCTTGGTGGGGCATACCGTCACGCACGGGGCATTGTCGCAGTGCATGCACGGCATCGGTATCAGGTCAATGCTCAAAGTCGGATATTTGCCGCTACTGGCGGCGATTACCTTATGCCAGAAAGGCGCCGTCCTCCGGTTATGCTCCTCCGGCGAGCCGTGCGGCACGTTGTTTTCCGCCTTGCAGGCGATGGTGCACGACTGACAGCCGGTGCATTTGTCCAGGTCGATGACCATTCCCCATCTTGCCATGTGCTACCTCATACCTTGTAGACCCTGACTCTGGTGTTGAAAAAGGCTGACTGACCGCTAAGGCGGTCGTAGTCCACGCCGATAATATCATTGGGATTGACGCCGATATTGTTGGCCCAGCGGCCGTTGTGGTAGTGGCCCTGCCCGCTGGCGATGCTGACCACATAAGGCAGAATCCCCTCAAATACCCTGGCTCTGACCTTGATTCTTCCGAACGGAGATTCCACCCATACCATATCGCTATCTCTGATTCCCAGAGCGTGAGCTGTCTGTGTGTTGATTTCCACAAAGTTGGTCCAGCCCTGACCGTGCATCACCAGGAAGACCTCCTGAGCCCAGGGGTAGTTCTGGCTCCCGTTCTCTACGTTCAGCAGCGGCTGGTAGGTTGACAGCAGCAGCGGATACTTATCAGGCTCGCCAATTTGCGCAAATGGTTCGTAATGTGGCAGGCAGGTCAGCCCGTCAGCGCTGATGCCCAGCTCTTTCAGCCGTGCCTCCAGATTGCCCGACTTGAGTTCAAATGTACCCGAGGGCGTCTTGAAGAGACCGTCGTATCGGTGAAACTCGTAAGCCCATTTATCGACACTGACCCCGTCCCTGAGCAGCTCCGCCCAGGGGGCTATATCCCTGGTCCGGTATTTGACAAACCCTTCGGCATCGGCGCCGATGCCGGCGAAGGACTGCGCTACCGTGCCGCCCATGCCTCTGGCTATTTCAAAGATGATGTCCGTAATGCACCGGCTCTCGTAAAGGGGCTTCACCACCGGCTGCTTTATCTTCAGCTCGGCAAAGCCGGAGCCGGGTGGAGAGTGGTCATAGCCCCACTGCTCCAGGAAGGTACACGCTGGCAGGATAATATCGGCATACTCCGCCATCTCGCTGACGGCGGGGGTAATATGGACATAGTAAGGCACCTCTTTAAGGGCCAGGTGCCATCGCCAGGTGCCCGGGGCGGACATATTGAGGTTGCTGTTGAACCCCACCGCTATCTCCACCGGGTACGGGCGACCATCAATTATGGAATCCGCTACCTGGTTAATAGCCGCCTCAGCAACCGGAAAGCGCTCGGTGCCGGTCAAGTCCAGTCTCGGTTTGGCTTTGCCGGCTCTGGCTATGTCATCTTCGGCTGGTTCCGGCATAGGCCGGTAGTCCGGGTTCTGCTGGTAGAGTACCCCGCCGGGAACGTTTATGCTGCCGACAAGCGCGTTCAAGCAATATATAGCGTAGCTGTTGTAAGCGCCGTTGGGATAGCAGGTGGCACCCTTGCCTCTCCAGGCAATAGCCGGTCTGGTGCTGCCGAATTCCCTGGCTATCTCCCGGATGGTATCGGCCGGGATGCCGGTTATGCCGGCGACGGTCTCCGGGTCGTAATGGTTAAGTGCCAGTTCTTTATAATCGTAAACTCCCTCTGTCCAGCCGCCGAGGAAGTTAGGGTGGTAGAGGTCCTCACTGATGATGACATTGGCGATAGCCATCGCCAGGGCGCCCTCCGTGCCGGGATTGATGGGCAGCCACCGGTCGGCTTTGGCGGCGGTAACGGAATAGCGCGGGTCGATTACCACCACCTTGGCGCGGTTGGGTCTTTCCCGCCGGATTTTGCCCCACATCCTCAGATTCCGGGCAAGCGGCTTTTCCGACTCCAGAATGCTCGCTCCGAAAGCCAGAATGTAGTTGGTCCGGGCGAGGTCATAGGCGCTCCGGGTATAGTGGCCGTCAGCCATCCAGCCGCCTGCTTTTATAGCCTCATCCTCAAGGGAGTCTTCGGAGAATATATTTGGTGTTCCGTAGGCATCGGCAAAGCGACGAATTATATCTTCATCGCTGATGGTATTGAGTCCGTAGAGCAGGAGCAACTGGTGAGGCTGACCACTGCCCCGGAGCGATTTCAGGCGCTCACCGACCTCACCAAGGGCCTGATTCCAGGATATGGGGACCCATCCGGGGTCAATCCCCTTTCCCTTCACCGGATTTGTTCTCTTCAAGGGATTTTTAATTCGGTCAGGGTTGTAGAGGACCTGAAGCCCCACATGGGCGCGGGGGCAGTTTTCTCCCTCGGAGACTTCATCTAAAGGATTACCGGTTACCTTTACCGCCTTGCCGTTGACTACCCTTACTCTGGTCGCGCAGCGAGTAGAGCAATTCAGGCAGGACGTAGCAATCCACTTCTCGGAGATAACGCCCTCGCCGTTTTCTGTGGCGGATAGCACTGACCCCAGTGCCGGGCGCTTAATCAGACGACTCGCCGCCAGCGCGGCTACAGCCACACCGGCGAGTTTGAGAAAAGCTCTTCTACTGATAAGACTCAAGCGACGGCGCTTTCTCACCATTGAACTGTCTGGTTCTTGGCTATTCATTACCTTGGTTTTTGGCAGAATGAGGGGGCGAACCGGGAGAATATCGTGGTTACCCAGTTGGTATCATAAAGTAACTTGAGTTGCGTTGTCAATGATATAATTATATGGGCTGGATGTTTGCGTGAATGCCGCCGATTACGATGCCGGAACGCTTGACATTCTTGTCAGGGAGATATATTATTTGAGCCTGCGGTGAAGATGAAAAAGTATGAGCTTATAGAACACACTGCCGATGTCGGGTTGATTGCTTACGGTAAAACTTTAGCCGAAGCCTTCGCCAGTGCTGCCTGCGGCATGTTCTCTATAATCGCCGAGCTTGATGCCGTACAGGAAACTGAGTCTCGCCGCGTGGAGATAAGTGAAGATGACATTGAGGGCTTGCTTTTTGAGTGGCTGAACAGTCTCATCTACCTCTTTGATGTGGAAATGCTTCTCTTCAGGAGATTCGATATAATAGAATTTGAAGATAGCCATTTGCACGCGATATGCTACGGTGAAAAATGCGACCCGTCCCGACATCACCTGAAGACGGGGGTCAAGTCAGCCACCTATCATATGCTTGAGGTAGACAGGGAGAAAAATCAGGTTCAGGTTATCTTCGATATCTAGGAGGTGAGGTTATGCCAAGGTGGGGTGGTAAACTCGAAAAAGTGGATGAATACCGCTGGCGCATACCAAGGAGCTATAAGCCGGGCATGCGGGTGCCGGGGCTTATCTATGCTGACCAAGATATGCTCCAGCATATTCTGGACGAGCAGGCTCTGGAGCAGGTAGCCAACGTCGCCTTTCTGCCCGGAATCGTGGGCAATTCCCTGGCGATGCCTGATATACACTGGGGTTACGGGTTCGCCATAGGCGGCGTGGCGGCGATGAGAATGGATGACGGCGTTATCTCGCCGGGTGGGGTCGGCTTTGATATCAACTGCGGTGTCCGCATACTGCGCACCAATCTGACTCAGGAGGAAGTCAGCCCCAGGATAAAAGAGCTTATCGACGCTCTTTTTAACAACGTTCCTTCCGGGCTGGGCTCAAAGGGCAGGATAAGGCTGCGCTCCGGAGAGATTGATGATGTCTTGAGAAAGGGTTCCCGCTGGGCGGTAGAGAAGGGCTACGGTCGGGCGGAGGACCTGGATACTACCGAAGAAAGAGGCGAGATGGCGGGCACCGACCTTGCCCGTGTCAGCGGCCGGGCCAGGGAGCGCGGCATGCCTCAGCTTGGCACTTTGGGCTCCGGGAACCATTTCTTAGAGGTTGCCGTAGTCGATGAAATATATGAGCCGGACATCGCCAATGTCATGGGCATTAATCAGGTAGGGCAGGTGATGCTGCTCGTCCACTGCGGGTCACGCGGATTGGGACACCAGGTTGCCGACGACTACATTAAGGAGATGGTCAGGGCAATGCAGAAATACGGCATTGAAGTGCCTGACCGACAGCTTGCCTGCAGTCCGGTGAAGTCTCCGGAAGGCCAGGCTTATCTTTCGGCGATGCGGTGTGCCGCCAACTATGCCTGGGCTAACCGCCAGTGCATTACCCACTGGGTAAGGGAAGCCTTCTGCCGGGTGCTGGGGACAGGTGATAAGGCGGCCGGGCTGGAGCTTATCTATGATGTCACCCATAATATTGCCAAGATTGAGGAGCATGAGGTGGAGGGACATAAGGAGGAGCTTTGCGTGCATCGGAAGGGTGCCACCCGGGCCTTCCCGGCCGGTCACCCTGATGTACCAAAGAAATACTCAAAGGTAGGGCAGCCGATACTCATTCCCGGCGATATGGGGCGTGCCTCCTATGTGCTGGTGGGAACAGAGCAGGCGATGAAAGAGACCTTTGGGTCCACCTGCCATGGTGCCGGCAGGGTGCAGAGCCGCACCGCGGCGAAAAAGCACCGGAGCGGGAGGGATGTTCTGGCGGGGCTGGAAGCCCGCGGCATTACCGTGCGGGCGGGCAGTCTCTCCGGGCTGGCCGAGGAAGCCCCGGAAGCCTATAAAGACGTAAATTCCGTGGTCGGGGTGACTCATGGTGCCGGCATTTCCAGGAAAGTGGCGAGAACGAGACCGATAGCGGTGGTCAAGGGGTGAAAAGGTCTTGACAACCGGGGGATAGGTGTTCTAAGATAGTCTAACTGTTTCATCTGGCAAGGCAAAGAACAGGAGGTGGAAAATGTTACTCGCTGCCCAAATTATTCTCATAATAGCCGGAGTATTGTTGCTTTTTGATGTCTTTCTTATGCTCACCCATCGTCCCAACCCCGTAAAGGGATGGCCCTTACCCTGCCCGATTGCCCTGCTATTCTTAGCGATAGGCATCATTCTTCTCAGCATCGCCGGTTTCTAAGACGCTATCGGGGAAATATGCGAAGAGCTTTTAATAGCTGAGTAATTGCGCAATAACGCAATTACGGGAATAATGTTTTTTGAACCTCGCTCAGGCGGTCCAGCCCTTTCAGCTCGTAGGGGAACATGGGCAGTTCCACTATTTTCAGGTGCGAGTATTTCCCGTAGATATGCTCCAGGTAGGTTTTTTGCTGCCGGGCTCTCGTCAGTAGAAATTCTGAGTCCGGTGCCCTGACCACGTTATTGATTATCAGCTGCTTTACTTTTAGGCCGTATCTGTTCATCTCCCGGAAAATGCCTTCAAGCTGCTCCACGGCCAGGGCTTCCGGTATGGTGACCATGGTGAAGTTCACTTCATTCCTGAGGAATTCCATATTCTCGGTGGATAGCTCTTCCCATCGCTTCAGGATGTCCAGAACCGGCTCCCGGCTGCGGCGGCCGAGCTTGAGCTTGGAATAGATGCGCGGCGCCATTCTCAGGTGGTTTCCCAGCAGGGCCGGCGTCTGCAGCAGGGTCAGCGTCTGCCCCAGCGGGGCGGTATCCCAGACGATTTTTTGGTAAATGCCCTGTCGGCTTATCTCCCTGATATAATCAACCATGAACTCTTCGCCCAGCCCCGGCAGTACCGAGGTCATAAATTCAACAAATGCCTCATAGTCAATATCAACAAACGCCGAGAAGACTTCATGCACTTCACGGCCGAATTTCTCGTCCCACATCTCTTTGATTTCCCCTTCACCGAGTTCATTGATATATAAAGACGGCAGCACCTGAGTCGGCTTCTGGTCATCGGATGTTTCAAAGATGTGGGATAGTGAAGGCGTGGCATCGGTGGAGATGGTCAGGGTTGGTCCTGCAGCGGCGTGGTGAAGCGCGGTGGCGGCGGCACAGGTCGTCTTGCCCACGCCGCCCTTGCCGGTAAACATGGTGATGCTGGTCACGGTTATATTGAACAACAATTATGCCGGCATGTGCAACCGCTTCTTACTAAATTGTCACGGAGTTGTGGTGACGAACTGCCTCTTATCCTGCTTGCAGATTATTTGGATTACATTGCGGCCGGATACAGCCACATTAGGGATAGAGCCCCCCGGCTCAACCCACTGTCCGGTCATGTAGAAGTTACTGAGTCCCGGCAAGGTCTTGCTTATGCTTATGCCAAACGTTTCCACGGTAGGGAGCCAGCCCTCAAAGCTGCCCCGCCAGTTGCCGGTGTAGCGTTCGTAGGTCATCGGGGTAGCCACGTCGCGCATCTCCACCTGCTCAGCCAGCCCCGGGAAGCGCTTATCAAGCAGACTGACTACTGTATCAGCGATTTTCTCCTTCTCCGCTTTGTATCGTTTCGGGTCTTCGTGCAGGGATTTCCAGTAATCGTAATCCGTGGGGAACCAGAGCCTGAGCGTCGTCTTGCCCTTAGGAGCCAGGGTGGGGTCAAAATTGTGAATCGCGCTCACCCAAAGTCTATTCAGTTCCTTCCCGGCGATGGTAACTGGCTCGTCGAGGGGAAAGTCTATGCCGAAAGATGAACGCGGCAGGTCATCAAACGTGCGAGCCACCCCCAGGCCGACATGAACTATGGACGGGAACCTGGGCATTTTATCATAGTATCCCTGTATCTCGTCGTTGATATATTTCCCTTCCAGCATGTCGAAAATAGTGGCGTGACCATCGGCGCCGGAGATAACATAATCGGCGCGGTGTTCGCTGCCGTCCTCCAGCTTTACGCCAACGGCGCCGCCGTCCTCTACCAGTATCCTGGCCACTCTTGATTTATAACTGATTTCTCCTCCCAAGCCGATGTAGCGCTTTTCGATGGCTTTTGAAAATTCCAGCGAGCCGCCTATCGAATAGCCAGTGGATTTCGCGTGCTGGGAAGAGAGAGATACCAGCATGTACATCATGGGAAAGAAACCGGGGGACAAGCCGGGGGCGGGGGGTGGGCCCCAGGTAAGGAAGAAACCGCGAAGCAGGGGACTTTTTAACCTCTGGGAAAAATCGGCCAACGAGACCTTTCTCCATTTCATCATGGCGGGCATATAAGGCATCATACTGAACATCATCTTCATTTTGTCAAGCGGGGTATAAAGCTCAGGGGGCTTTTCGGTGGGCATATTGAAGTTAACGAAGGTACGCAGGCCTTTGATGAATTCGTTAATAACGTCTTCATCCTCGGGGGCTAGTTCTTTCATATGCCGCTCCAGGCGGTCAATATCGGTGTAAAAGTTGAAGACCTTGCCATCGCTACCTTCATATCGATAATCTTCGTCATAATAGACAATCTCCCTCCCCTGTATAGCGCCCAGCTCCTCCCAGATTTTGTAGTAGCTTGACTTCGGACCTGCCCCCATGAACCAGTGGGTGCAGGTGATAGTGTAACCCTGTCGCTTCCACGCTGTGCACAGACCGCCTGGCTCGGTAGCCATCTCAAAGATTTGGGTACGGTAGCCGTTCATCTGTCCGTAGCACCCCGCCGACATTCCGGCGATGCCTGCCCCAATAATAATTATTGATTTCTCCATCACTGTCTCCTTTAGTAAAATTACGCCTTATCAAATATCGTGCTGTGTTAGTCCCCTATGAATAAGTATAATACCATTGTCAAGCCGCGCCGGTCGGTAAGATTCTCTCGTTCTTGCTGATATGATATTATTAAATCAGGGAAAAGCGATAGACGATACGTCTTCAATTGGGGGTGAACGATGAGAGGTTACCGAGTCTTTCTTATTCTCACCGCTGTTTTTCTGGCGGCTTCCGCGCTATTTTACTATATCCACTATCTGATTTTCGGTGACCCGCATCATATCTTCATTTACCTGCTCGGTGACTTCGCCTTTCTGCCCCTTGAGGTTTTCCTCGTCGTCATCGTGATTGAGCGTATCCTCACCCGCCGGGAGAAGCAGGCAATGCTGTATAAGCTCAACATGGTCATCGGGGCTTTTTTCAGTGAGGCGGGCAACCGGCTTCTTAGCGACCTTATAAAACATTTCGATAACCGTGAGGAAATTTCCCGCAACCTGAATATAACTGCGGACTGGACGGCGAAGGATTTCAAGCGAGCTGACGCCTTTGCCTATCACCTGAAGATTGACATTGACGTCCGCAAGCTTGACCTTGAAGGACTGAAAAAGTTCCTCGCCCAGAAGCGGGTGTACCTGCTGACCCTTTTAGAGAACCCCAACCTGCTGGAGCATGACCGCTTTACCGATTTGCTCTGGGCAACCACCCACCTTGACGAGG
>CAYWAU010000040.1:0-13793 GCA_964456395.1 uncultured Dehalococcoidaceae bacterium | reverse complement strand
CCATTGGGGCCCAGCAAGCCGAATAACTCATTTTCCTTAACGTGAAAATTAAGGTGGTCAACTACCGTGACCCCATCATAGTTCTTGGTCAGGTCATGTGTTTCTATGGCAAAATTCTCAGTCATTTCTTATCGCCGACTAAATCTCATAAAGATGACAACTAAGCCGATAACCACTATCAGTATAATGGCCACGCCAACCCATCCCCAGATAGTAGGTGTTTCTACGGTAACCCGGATACTGATTTCACCGGCTGCAGCTTGTTTCCCTGAAGCCCGGAGGCTAATCATGTAATCTCCAGCCACGGTCTTCGGCGGTGGTTTTATATTCACCTCAACCGTCTGCTCGTCAATAGCCTCCAGGACATCTATCTTGTCCGGATTAAATGTTACCGACCAGCCTTCCGGATTGTTTGGCGAGAATTTGACATTATCAATAGCATCGGTACCCAGATTCCTTACTTTTATGGAAAAAATGTTATCCTCGCCGGCCCCGGCGGTAGTATTATATAATTCATTGGCTGAAACGGTAGTCAGAATGTATTTGGCAGTTACCTTTGCGGTTAGTTCGGTACTGGCTTGAATCGTATCCGAAATGGCTTCCACTTTTATCTTATATTCGCCGGGTTCAGGTAATGGCCAGAAGGGGGCGGTGGCAATCAACCTCATCTCTTCACCCGCGCCCATAGTGGGTTTCAGGTTGATGGATGTTATCTTTCTTTCCTTCTCATACCGCGGTGTCATATAGACTTCCCAGCCTTTAGGTGCGGTAGTGCGAATATCAAAGACTTTGGGTTCCATCCCAATATAGGAAAACTCTACCTTGAATTCAAAATCACCACCGGCAATAGATTCTATCGTAGGGAAATCAGGACGCAGTATAATCTTTTCCTCTATTTTGTTTTCATCATCCTGGGCCAGGGCGATACCAGGCAGACTCAAGGTCGCCATGAACACCGTAAGTAGAATGATACAAGATGCAAATCTCACCGTTTTCATTGCTTTACCACCTCACAGAAACTAATTTTTAATATGACATTCAAGTTGGTATTATAGCAGAGTCAGAGCGTCTGTTCAAGCCAGTGCTACCTTAACAACGGCAAAGGGTGTTTCCCCTTATCCACCTATAAGCTCCTTAACCTTTTCGGTAAAGGCAGGTAGCACCTTTTTCCAGTCCCCGACAACACCAAAGCGGGCTTGCCGGAAGATGTTCGCCTCGGGGTCTTTATTGACTGCGATAATATTCTTGGAGCTGGAACAACCACTCAGGTGCTGGCTGGAACCAGAAATAGCTACGGCAAAATAGACATCAGGGGCAATAATCTTGCCGGTAAGTCCTACCTGTATTGTTTCTGGTACCCAACCGTTGTCACAGGGGGGTCGGCTGGCACCTACCGCTCCCTTGAACAGTTTAGCCAGTACCTCCAGCTGACTGAATCCTTCAGCACCGCCAATACCCCTGCCACCAGAGACCACCACCGCCGCATCCTCCAGCCTTATACCCTCTACTTCCTCAACTACCCTATCCAGCACCTTGGTCCTTATAGACGTCACTTCCAGTCCGGCATCTATATTGATAACCTCCCCCTGCCTGGAAGCATCGGGCTCGAGGGGAGTCATAGCCTTGGTCCTAATCGTTACCATCTGCGGGTCAGTCTCGGTGGTAAAAACCGCCTGAGCATTGCCGCCGTAAACGGGCTTGGTCTGCAGCAGCCGCTTTGACTGCGGGTCAATAGCCAGCTCAATGCAATCCACAGTGACCGCCGTCCCGAGTTTAAAAGACAGCCTTGGTGCCAAGTCGCGCCCCGCATCAGTCTGCCCCATAATGAGAATCTGAGGCATGACCTGCTTTATCACCTTCTCCATCACTGCCACATGGGAATCTGTCTGGTAATCTTTAAGCAGCGGGTCATCAACAACGTATACCCTGTCAGCGCCGGCGGCAATGGCTTCCTGAGCCAGACCGCTGACATTACTGCCGACCAGCACGGCGGATAGTTCCTGTCCCAAATCATCGGCCAGTTTCCTGCCTATACCCAGTCCTTCGGCGGAAATGGGTGACAGCTTGCCCGCCGTTACTTCACAATAAACCGCAACACCTTTGTTTTCAGCCATAAGTTCATCTCCATAGATAATAATTAAAGAGTGTTAATAACCTGTTAAGAACAGCTACAACAGCTTGGCTTCCCTGAGTTTCAGGGCAAGATTCGCCGCCGCTTCTTCCGGCGTTCCACCTTCGGCAAACTCACAATGCCCTTCGTGAACCGGCTGGAATAACCTGAGCATTTTAGCCCGCTGCCCGGCAGCACCAACCTGGGAAGGCTCAACCCCGATATCAGCCGGTCTCCAGACAATTGGCTCTATCTTTTTGGCGGCCATAATCCCTTTTATGGTGGGATAGCGCGGCTCACCAATTTCATTACTCACGGTAACAACTGCCGGCATAGGTACCTCGATTACCTCATAGCCATCGGCGGTTACCCGCTCTATCCTGGCTTTGCTGTCAGTTATTTCTATTTTCCTGGCCAGAGTTATACCGGGCAGACCCAGTATCTCGGCGATGCCTGAGCCTGTCTGACCGGAATTAGTGTCAGAGGCTTCACGACCGCATAAGATGAGGTCATACTCCCCGTGCTTTTTAATAGCCATAGCCAGGGCATAGGCTGTTGACCAGCTGTCGCCGTCAACAAAAGCTTCATCCTCCAGCAGGATAAGCTCATCCGCACCCATGGAAAGGGGTTTCTTCACCACCTCCCGCAACAGGTTGACGCCCATACTTACCGCCGTGATTTTACCACCATTAGCGTCCTTGATTTTTAAAGCCGCTTCAACCGCATACTCACCGTAAGGGTCAATTACCGGCGGTGCGCTCTGCATCACCGCCTTATTGGTGGTGGCATCAATTTTAAAGCTGGCCGGTGGTGCTTCGGGGTCAATTACCTGCTTGACACAGACAATCACGTTCATGAGAAAAACCACTCCTTTTCATTCGTAGCACACTCTTCAACCCAATTCAAATCCGAACTAATTTAGCATTAAATTCAGCCCTGTGTCAAACACAGAGTTATCACCCGCTCTATGCCAGCGTAATCGGGGATAATTTCAATTTGAGCCGATGGAAAGAATCCGTGTAGAAGGTCGGTGACGGTTTTCTGCTGTCCTTGCCCGACCTCCAGAAGTAAACATCCCCCGGGACGAAGTTTTTCACCCGCCTGAAAGCAGAGTCTTTTTATCCCGGCAATCCCATCAGGTCCCCCACTCAATGCCAGCGACGGCTCGAAACTCAACGGACCGGTCAGGGGTAACTCCGCTTCCCTGACATAGGGCAGATTGGCAATTATCAGGTCGACAGATTCAGGTAGAGGCTCAAGCATATCGCCCTGCAGAAGGCAGATGCTATCAACTACTCCATGCCTCCGGCAGTTGGAACGGGCGATTTCCAGCGCCGGAGCCGATATATCGGCAGCATAGATTTTGGCTCCCGGCAGGTTTTTAGCCAGGCTGATGGCGATGGCACCGCAGCCAGTACCAATCTCAGCGAGTGTGGATACTACGCGATTCTGAGCCAGGTTGACAGCCCTTTCTACCAGTAGCTCGCTTTCCGGTCTGGGGATAAGGACATTGTGGTCAACATGGAAATCAAGGCCGTAAAACTCGCGGTGTCCGATGATATAGGCTGAGGGCTCGCCTCGTAAGCGGCGCTCAATCAGATTAAGAAAGACCTCCTCATGCGCCGGGTTCAACTCATGCTGGAGGTCTGAATATAGCTGAGTGCGGCTTATATTCAATGCGTGTCTTAATAGAAGCTCGCTCTCCAGAGAGGTATCTTCAATGTTATTATCAGTAAGAACCCGACGAGCATAAGCCAGAGCCTGTTTGCAGTTCACACCGTCTGTTCCTCTAGCTGTTTCGCCTGCTCCGTGGTAGCTATAGCATCAATAAGTTCGTCAAGCTCTCCTTCCAGAATTCGGGGCAGGTTGTGAAGGGTGAGACCGACGCGGTGGTCGGAAATGCGGTCCTGGGGGAAATTATAGGTTCGTATCTTTTCGGCACGGTCACCCGTGCCCACCTGAGAGCGACGCTCCCGGGTTATCTGCTCACCCTGCTTGCGCTGCTCTACGTCCAGAAGGCGGGCCCGGAGTACTGACATCGCTTTTATCTTATTCTGCAATTGCGAGCGCTCATCCTGACAAGCAACCACTATTCCCGTAGGCAGGTGAGTCATACGGATAGCTGTAGCCACTTTATTCACATTCTGACCGCCCGCGCCGCCACTGTGGAAGACATCTACCTTGATATCGTCAGGGTTGACGTCAATATCAACTTCCTCAGCCTTGGGCAGGACTGCCACCGTAGCTGTTGAAGTATGAATTCTGCCGGAAGATTCAGTAACGGGCACTCGCTGCACCCGATGAACTCCCCTTTCGTATTTCAAGCGGCTGAAGGCACCTCTACCCCTTATCTCAAATATAATCTCTTTAAAACCACCGATGCCGCTTTCACTCATACTGATAATCTCCGTCTCCCAGCCTTTGGTTTGAGCATACCGACTATACATGCGAAAGAGGTCAGCGGCAAAGAGTGCGGCTTCATTGCCCCCCGCCCCCGCCCGGATTTCCATGATAATATCCTTCTCATCATTGGGGTCTTTAGGCAGGAGAGCCAGCTTAAGCTGCTGCGCCAAGCCATCCAGTTGCATCTCCAGACTTTCTATCTCCTGCTTCGCCAGAGCTACCATCTCCTCATCAAGCCCGTCATCCAGCATTGCCCTGGTCTCTTCCAGTGACCTGGCAATTGATTTGTATTCTCGGTAAGTTGTCACCAGGTTCTCAATGGAGGCTCTCTCCTGTGCCAGTGCCTGCAACTGATTAAGGTCAGTCGACACCTCAGGCTGAGCCATTTTTCGGTCTATCTCCTGATAACGCTTCTCAATATTTTCCAGCTGCTCTATCATGATTCCAAAGTATCCTTATTCAAATTATAGCACAGCGCCAGATGACGCTCAAAGCTGAGCAGATTGACAACTGAGAATAATATAAACTATAATTTAGCGAGTTTTCATGACTACCATGAGAAATGTTCAACTAACTGGTTTCCGAACTTTTTCTGGTTGATGTGAGTTCATGCTTCAGCTATGCTGGTTCATGGGAATTGACAGTTGCCAGGGACATTCTTACAAGAATTATAGATGGGGTGAGCTAAGAATATGAACATAACAGAAATGTTGGCCAGAAATGCCAGGATTTATCCTGATTCGCCGGCGCTAACTGAGCTTACACCGAGTAAAAACTTCAGAAAAACCGTTACCTGGAAAGAGTTTGATGACAAGGCAAATCAGGTGGCTAACGCCCTTAGAGAAAGAGGCGTTAAAAAAGGTGACAGGGTTATGCACCTGATGATGAATTCAATAATCTGGCTGGAGGCTTATTTTGGTATTCTCAAGGTAGGGGCTATGGCAGTACCGCTTAATTTCAGGTTCATCAGCCGCCAGATTAAATATTGCATTGATATCGCCGAGCCGAATGTCATGATACTGGATGAAAACTTTGCCGAACGTGTGGAGGAAATTCGCCCGGAATTACCAACCATAAAACACTTTATCTTTGTCGGCCAGAACATACCAAAAGGCATGGAAGCTTATGAGGACGTATTAGCGAAGTCCTCTGATAAACCCCCGAATATCCAGCTAAGCGGTGAAGATGAAGCCGGGCTTTACTTTACGTCCGGCACTACGGGAGACCCCAAGGCAACACTGCTGTGCCATAAGAGTCTGGAACACACCGCCGTAAATGAAAACTATTCTCACCGAGAGACACGCTATGACCACTTTCTTCTGATACAACCACTCTATCACACCGGCGGTAAAATGCACTGGTTCGGCAGCCTGATTGCCGGTGCCCGAGCCACACTGACAACCGGTGGCGAAAGAATAACCGCCAAACTCATACTTGAAACCATCAGTAACGAGAAAATAACCATAAGCATGCTGCTGGTGCCCTGGATTCAAGATGTTGTTTCAGCCCTTGGCAGAGGCGAACTCAAGCTGGAGGACTATGATTTCAGTTCCTGGCGACTCATGCACTCCGGTGCACAACCGATTCCACCCGTCCTCATCCGGCATTTTCTAGATTACTTCCCCAATATTGCTTTTGAAGAGAACTATGGGCTTACCGAATCGTCAGGACCCTGCATGCACCTGGGATTGGAAAACATACATAAGCTCGGCTCTATCGGCTACTCCAGACTTAACCTTGACGCCCGTATAGTGAATGACAAAGATGAGGACGTGCCCGTAGGTACCGTGGGCGAGCTAATCCTCAAGGGTCACTGCATCATGAAGGAATATTACAAGAACCCGGAAAAAACAGCCGAAATCCTTAAGAATGGCTGGCTGCACACCGGTGATATGGTCAAAATGGATGAAGACGGCTTCATATACTTTGTTGACAGGAAAAAGGATGTAATCATTACCGGTGGTGAAAATATCTTCCCGGTAGACCTGGAATCTGTTCTTATCGGCCAGCCCAAAGTCAAAGACGTGGCTGTAATAGGAATTCCGGATGAAAGGTACGGTGAAGTTGTTGCCGCTGTAGTTGAACCACAACCCGGTACCGACCTGACCGAAGAAGAAATGAGAGCCTACTTCGAACCGCAGATACCCAAGTATGCCTGGCCCAGGCTTGTCCTCTTTGGTGAAGTACCGCGCAATCCTACCGGCAAGATTGAAAAGCCCAAGCTGAGAGAGAGGTACGCTGATGTAAAGTGGAACCCCAAGGGCTGATGCCATTTGCGCTGATAACAAAGATATAAAGGAGTAAATAATGGAATTTCAGGACTATGTCAACTTTGCCAACGAAAACACTGTATGCTACCTGGCCACTGCAGAAGGCGACCAGCCGAGAGTCAGGGCAGTAATGCTGTGTTTTGCTGATAAGACCGGATTTTATTTCAATACGGAATCCACGAAGGCGCTTGCCAAGCAACTAAACAACAACCAGAAAGTAGAGGTGTGCTTTTTTGCCAAAGGCACGGTAATGAGGGTCACCGGCAAGGTAGAATTCATTGATGATACAGCAATCAGGACAAGGATTTATAAAGATAGACGGGATACGATGGATGCATGTGGAGTAAAGGACGCAGAAGACCCCCTGCTGGTCGTATTCGCCATACGCACAGGGGAAGCCTTCTTCTGGACGATAGCAGACAATATGAAGGAAGCAGGAATACCCAGAATTAAGTTTTAGAAACCTGATAAGGTATCATCCCCACTGTTAATAGCATGATATTATACCCGGAATTAATGACACCCCATTCTATTTCAGCTTTTATGTACACAGAGGTTGATTTACATTAATACTAATGAAGGAGGCTATCAGATAATGGCAGAAACAAAATACGGGAAATACTTTGTGGAAGAGCCATTCCGGGAAGGACATTTTGTAACAAGTCTGCGTTTTTTCGCCGGCCACTACTTCGGTGATAAAAAATACTCGCTTCTATGGAACTGCATTACCGAAGCGTTTATGATGGAGGACAGGCCTCATAGCCACGAATTTGACCAGTTTCTGCATTTCTATGGCGGCAACCCGCGGGATATAACCGATTTTGGCGCGGAAGTCGAATTCTCATTGGGCGAGGAAGGCGAGAAACATATAATCAATAAAACCACCGTTATTCATATCCCCAAAGGTGTAATTCACTGTCCCCTGAACTTTAAAAGGGTAGACAGGCCCATTATCTTCATGAATGTTGCTTTTACACCCGACTATCATGCCACCCGACCCGAAATAATGGAGAAAATGAAAGAAAAATAGCAGCGATTTCGGTGAGCCTTTTACCTGTATTACCCGCAGTAACGTGTCACCTGCTATCTGAGGAAAGGATTCGCCCTGCGCTCGGTGCCAATAGTAGTATCGGGGCCATGACCGGGATAGACCTGCGTGTCATCGGGTAAGACCATCAGCTTGGTGTGGATGCTGTCCATTAGCTGGTGGTAGTTGCCATCAACCAAATCATACCGGCCAATGCCGTAGTTAAAGAGAGTGTCGCCGGTGAAGACGACCCCGTGTCCCATAAGGCTGATACCTCCTGGCGTGTGCCCCGGCGTATGCAGAACAGTAAAGTGAAGGTCGCCGATGTCAATACTGTCGCCTCCTTTGAGCAGTCTATCGGGATAGGGTGAAGCCTCATAGGGTGGCTCAAAGATATAGCTTTGAGATTGAGGCAGGTATCTGGCGGCTTCAACATGTGCCGCTACCTCGGCACCGGTTTCTTCCTTAACCTGCCTGGCGGCACCTACGTGGTCGGGATGACGGTGGGTCAGTAAGATTAATTTTATCTCCAGTCCCAGTTCCCCGGCAGTTTTCAAAATCACATCAGGGTCAGCGCCGGGGTCAATAACCATACCTTCTTTAGTTGCTTCAGAGCCAACAATATAGCAGTTGCTGGCAATTGGACCGACGACCAGCTTCTTAATTATCAAGATGCCCTCCAGCTAATTCAGTTCGCCAATCACCAGTATAACGTAACTGGTTAAATTTTGCATGTCTCCGTTAAGTCGGCTCCCTCTAGGGGGTTAGACGGTGAAGTCGTATTAAATAAGCTTCCCCCTCCTCTTTCGAGGAAGGGGGAAGCCTGGTAAACAAGCAAGCCTATATAAAAAAGTGGCTTATTAAGCTCACTTAGAGGGTCGGCTAAGCGAGACCAGTACCTGCACCACGAATATTAAGCCGACAATAGCGGCAATTGTACAGAGTATGCCGGCTGGCATGGCATATGGCAGAATGATAGCAACAAGCTGTGAACCGGTTACCCCGGCGGCAAAGGCTTGACCACCGAGAACACCAGCAATTATCATCAGAACAGCAGCGACCGTCGAGCAAACAACGTAAATCCAGAATATCCAGTCAATAAGCTTGGGCTTAACGATGGGCTTGCCGCTGAAAATGGGCACGAAGTAGTAAACAGCTGCCATTAGCGCCACGGACATCCAGCCCATGAGGCCAATATGGGTATGCATTACGCTGATCATATGCCCCGGTCCTGCCTCTACAAATACGCGTATTGATTCCTGGGACATAAGAGCGCCCATAATCATACTCCAGGCACAGAAGATAAGCGCCGCCCATAGAAACTTGACCAAGCGAGGGTTAACTGATTCTGCTTGCATCTTGTAACCTCCTTATTTTATTTGTCCCACCACCTAATAGTTCCACCTCAATTGAGACTGTCAGTATATTCGCCTAATTATTCAGACCATTCAACCACCCCCCTTCCCCAAATTCAATTGAGAAAGTCAGGGCTCTTCGGCTAAGCAGACGTAATATATACCTTCACTGATAAATTGTCAAGTCACGGTGCTCTTCAGAACAGATAGTTCCAGTACAGCTGAGCCAGCCTGCAAACTTGCGCTCTTTCCGCAGTATGCGCTAAACTATTAATGAAAGCCTCACCACAAATTCAGCTGGATAAGGAACCAGATTTGGCTGAGATTCGTCCATTTCACGGTATTCGCTACAATCAGGCACAGGTGGAAGACCTGGCGGCTGTTATCTGTCCTCCCTATGACGTTATAAACCTGCCAGTACAGCAGGAGCTTTATCGGCGGAGCGAGTACAATTTTGTTCGCCTGGAATTTGGGCGAGAGCTGCCACAGGATAAAGACACAGACAATAAGTATCACCGCGCCGCAGCTACTCTGGGGAAATGGCTGGAGGATGTGCTTGAGTTTGACAAGACACCAGCCATCTATCTCCACGACCACCATTTCACCCATCAGGAGAGGGAATACCGGCGTCGCAGCATCATCTGTCTGGTTAAACTGGAAGAGTGGAGTGAGATGGTTGTCCGCCCTCATGAGGGTACACTATCTGAGCCTACGGGGGACCGGCTAAGTCTGTTGTGGGCACTCGAGGCGAATACCAGCCCGATACTGGCTCTATTTGAGGACAATGAAAGGAGTATCGCATCGTTGTTAGCAGCACGTAGCCAGGGCGAGCCGATGCTGGATATAAATACCGGTGGCGGGGAAGGGCATCGCCTGTGGGCTATCACGGATACTGAAGCTGTTAGCCGCATAAGCAGCAACCTTGCCCAACAGCCTCTTTATATTGCTGATGGACATCACCGTTATGAGAGTGCTCTGGCTTATCAGCGTGAGAGACGCACTTATTGCTCGGCAGTGCCGGAGGAGGAGCCATTTGATTTTGTGATGATGACTCTGGTAGATTTCTCTGACCCGGGGCTGGTTATCCTGCCGGCGCATCGGCTGGTTCGCGGTATGTCAAAATCAACACTTAATGAGCTGATTACCAGATTAGGCACATTCTTTGAAGTAGAAGAAGTACCGTTAAATATGACCAATATATCCCGGCAGGTCAATGACCTGCTGGTTGAAGAGACAGGCGAGGTTAAGCTGATACTTTACGGTTTGATAAAAGAGCACCTTTTGGTACTGAAGTTGCGCGATTATAGTACCGTCAGTCCGATGATACCTTACTTTCACTCCGAGCTGTATAAGAGGCTGGATGTCAGCATTGTTGACCATGTCATACTGGAGGAGTTGCTGGGACTGAGCCATGATATGGCGGGGGTATCACTCGACTACAGCTATGACGGGCTGGAGGCAATAAACAGGGTGCTGGACCAGGAGTACCAGCTGGCTTTTATAGTAAGTCCGTTAAGACCTGAGGCGGTAAAAGCCATTGCCGATAGCGGCGACCGAATGCCCAGAAAATCAACCTACTTCTATCCCAAGGTTCCCGCAGGATTGGTTTTCTATCGGTTTGGATAGGCATCACACTCTACTATTACAGGACCGCCTTTTTACCTTATTAGAGAGATATTATAAAGAATTAAATCACATACCATACGTTTGACGCTTAGCTAGGCATATGATAGTATTAAAATAATTTAATCGGGCTATTGTTCTAAGGAATTCCGTTAGAGAATCACCTTTGGGAACTATTTCCAGCCTCAGGAGAAGAAGTCGTGCTGGTTGCGGAAGAGTTAACTAGATTTTCAACTGACACAGACACTATGCTGACTATCGGCGTTTTTGACGGGGTGCACCTCGGCCATAAGCACCTGATTTCAAGGTTACTTGAGGTGGCCAGGCAGAGGCATTTGCTCTCCGGAGTGGTCACTTTTCAACAGCACCCCGAGGAGTTGTTACCGCCCCGAACCAGACTGCCATTCCTGACTGACATTGAGGAAAGGATTATTCTCCTCAAGAATGAGGGTATTGATGTTATTATCCCTCTATCCTTTACGACTGAGTTGTCACAGCTCGGCGCTCGTCAGTTTGTCAGTCTGTTGCAGAAACATCTCAGTATGCGCGGTCTGGTAGTCGGCTCCGACTTTGCTCTTGGTAAAAACCGGGAAGGTGATGCCGACACCCTCCAGAAACTCGGGCAGGATATGAATTTCAGCGTAACTGTAGTGCCACCGCTGGTGATAAATGGCGAAGTAGTGAGCAGTACCACTATCAGGAGGGCTCTGGCTGAAGGCGATATGATAAAAATTCGTGAACTAACCGGTCGTCCCTTCAGCCTCCAGGGGAGAGTGGTTACCGGGGCTGGACGGGGTGTGGGGTTGGGATTTCCCACTGCCAACCTGGACATAAGTTCGGAACATGCCCTCCCCCCCGACGGTGTCTATGCCAGCTGTGCTCATATTGACGGCAAAGAGTATCAATCAATGGTTAATATTGGCCAGTGCCCTACCTTTGGTGGTGGTGAGTGCGTCGTGGAAGCCTACCTTGTTGATTATCGTGGTGACCTGTATGGTCATGAGCTCAAGATTGATATAGTTGCCCGTCTCCGTGACGAGAAGAAATTTGATACTGCCGATGAGTTAAAGGAGCAGGTGGCCAAGGATGTCCGACAGGGAAGAGCGATACTCAACTCCATGGATGAGAGCTAGACATGGGAACTGTTGAAAAATCCGTAAACAGCCATGATTTCAATCTCCTGCTGAAACGAGGGGTGGCTGAAATCATTGTGGAAGAGGAGATGACACAGCTGCTCCGCTCCGGCAGGAAGCTGAGGCTTAAGGAGGGTTTCGACCCCAGTTTCCCCGATATTCACCTGGGTCATGTGGTGGCCCTGAGGAAGCTGCGGCAGTTTCAGGAGCTGGGACATCAGATTGTTCTCATTGTGGCTGACTGGACAGCTCAGATTGGCGACCCCAGCGGCGTTTCGGTGACGCGTCCCATGCTGTCCGCAGAACAGGTGCGGGCTAATGCCGAAACCTATATGAAGCAGTTCTTCAAGGTTGTTGACAAGGCAAAGACCGAGGTGAGGTGGCAGAGCGAATGGTTTGGCAAATTTGACCTCGGCGATGTCATCCGACTGACCAGCAAGTTTACGGTTGCTCAATTTCTGGCCAGAGACGACTTCAGTAAAAGATATAACGAGGGACGCCCCATTGCCCTGACCGAACTGCTCTATCCCTTATTGCAGGCCTACGACTCGGTGGCAATACAGGCTGATGTTGAGTTCGGCGGCACCGACCAGAAGTTCAACTTCCTGGTGGGCAGGGAGCTTCAATCCATGATGGGACAACATCCCCAGCAGTGCTACATGGTTCCCCTGCTGGTGGGGACTGACGGCAGTCAGAAGATGAGCAAGAGTCTGGGCAACTACATCGGCGTTGATGAGCCGCCCGAGGATATATACGGCAAGGTGATGTCTATTAGTGATGACCTTATCCTGACGTACTTTGAACTGGTAACCGATGTTTCTGATGAGGAGTTGGAAGAATTCAGGAAGCAGCTTGACGATGATAACCTTAATCCGATGACGCTGAAGAAGCGCCTGGCCAGGGAAATCGTGACCCAGCTTTACAGTCAGAAGGAAGCGACCGAGGCCGAGGCACATTTTAACAGGGTAATTCAGAAGAAGGAAGTGCCGGAGGAGATACCACAAGTAAAAATAACTAACGAATTACTACAAAAAATAAAGGCTCGCTCAATTAACGAGCAAGGCTTTAGAACTTCATTTGGAGAAGCCGGCAAGCCTGAGACTAAGGAATGGCTTGTACCAGTTCCTCTGCTTTTATGTGAGATAAAATTAGCTAAGAGTCGTAGTGAAGCTAATAGATTGATTAATCAAGGGGCTGTAACTATTGATGGTAAAAAAATTGATACTGCTGCAGACCCTGACATAGCCAAATATGGAGTCCCTTTAAAAAGCGGCAGTATCATCAAAGTAGGCAAGCGCCGCTTTGTTAAGGTAATAAATACCGATTAAATAATCCAGAGGAGAGATATATATGGAGCAGTTACGTATTCCCGGGCCGACGCCCTGCCCGCCGGAGGTTCTCCGGGCGATGGGCTGGCCAATGATAAACCATCGCGGGCCGGAGTTCAAGCGGATACTCTATGACGTAACTGATAAATTGAAGCAGGTGTTCCAGACCAGGAATGACGTCCTGATACTTACCGGTTCCGGTACTGGTGGCCTGGAGGCAGCCGCTGTTAATACCCTGTCGCCGGGAGACAAGGTGTTGTCGGTATCCATCGGTGTTTTTGGCGACCGCTTTGCCGCTATTACCAAGCAATTTGGTGCCGATGTAATCTCACTCAATGTGGAGTGGGGTAAGGCAGCTGACCCTGATGCTGTCCGGCAGACCATTCAAGCCAGCCCGGATATTAAAGCGGTGCTGGTAACCCACAATGAGACCTCCACCGGTGTTACCAATGACCTCGGTGCCATCAGTAAGGTGGTGAAAGAGTCGGGCAAGCTGCTGATCGTTGATGCTATCAGCAGTCTTGGCTCAATTAACCTGCCGGTT
>CAYWAU010000039.1:0-13915 GCA_964456395.1 uncultured Dehalococcoidaceae bacterium | reverse complement strand
GCTAAGCAGGTCGAGCTATAAATAACATTTAGGCGGGACCAAGATGTTTAAGATTAGTAAAGCTTAATAAAATATTAAAGGGTGTCAATCAGCATTAAAAAAGGCTGGATGTTATCGCTTCCCAGCCATTTTCAATATCCCGTTTTCTTGCAATTTCTCACATTTCTTCGAAGGTAACATTCTAGTAAATTGTTGGATAACAAGAACTTTGGTTCATTAAGTTACTATTATTAGCAGTTTACGTTACGATGGAAACACAGATATCCCAAAGAATATTCAGTGGAGCCGTTACACATAAAAAGGGAAAGCGTAACGGCTCGCCCGGCCTTTAGAAGTTATGAGTTCAAATTTCAGGGATTTTTGTGAATTTTGAGATGGCGTCCCTGGTGAGACTCGAACTCACGACATGCTGCTTAGAAGGCAGCCGCTCTATCCAACTGAGCTACAGGGACAGACCATTTACCTTTAAAATTTATCATGATATACAGGGTCAGGTCAATATTGCTCAGGTTTCTTTTGACTGACGATTAACATGTTTTATATGTCTATAAATATAGAAAGCAATAAGTCCCAGTATTATGGCGATGAATAGCGGGTCAAATGGGCGCATAGCGTCGCGTATCTGCTCCCAGTGATCGGCCATCAGGTAACCTCCGTAAGCCAGTCCCCAGCTCCAGATGAAAGAGCCGGCAAAGGTATAGATTACAAACTTGATAAGGTGCATTCTGGCTATCCCGGCGGGTAGACTGATGTAGGTGCGTATTACCGGCAGCAGACGGGAGATAAAAACTATCCAGCTGCCCCGTTTGGCAAACCATCGGTCTGCCAGGTCAAGGTCGTGCCGGGACATCAGAACGTAGCGGCCATATTTGTTTAACAGGGGGCGGCCTCCCCACATGCCCACAACATAGGCAATAACCGAGCCGATAGTATTACCCAGGGCTCCGTAGAGGCCGGCTACCAGGGTGTATGTGACAGGTAGAGCCTGCGTCTTGATGAGCATCCAGCCGGCCAGAGGCATGATTAGTTCGCTGGGGAATGGAATACAGGCGCTTTCTATAGCCATGAGTGCCACGACTCCCGGCCATTGAAGTAAATTATATGTAGAAGCTATGAAGTCCAGTAATTGCTGTTCTATAGGTGCCACTTCGGGAGTGTAACAAATGGATGCTACCGTCGTCAAGCCTGCCTTCCGGAATATACTTTCGCCGGAGGTCAGCTTGACAATTATTTGTCTACATTGTTAGTATTGAAATTGGCGTCCTAGATTGATAAGTAAGGCGATTATGCCAAGATTGCTGGATAAAATCGATAGCCCCGCTGATTTGAAAGAATTGTCCCTACCGGCGCTGAAGAAACTGGCCGCCGAACTCAGACACGAAATCATAACCACAGTAACCAGTACCGGCGGGCATTTAGCCTCTAACCTTGGTGTCGTTGAACTAACTATAGCTCTGCACCGCGTCTTTGACAGTCCCCGGGATAAGATGATTTGGGATGTGGGGCACCAGAGCTATGTCCATAAATTGCTTACCGGCCGCAAACAATACTTTGATTCTCTACGCCAGTACGGAGGCATATCCGGTTATACCTGTCGTGACGAGAGCGAGCATGACCCATTCGGTGCCGGGCATGCCAGCACCTCTATCTCCGCCGCCCTAGGCATGGCTATTGCTCGCGACCTCGCCGGTGACGATTATCATGTAATTGCTATTATCGGTGATGGTGCCATAACCGCCGGGATTGCTTATGAGGCAATTAACCAGGCAGGTCATTTGGGCTCCAGGCTTATCGTGGTGCTGAATGATAACGGCATGTCAATATCTCCTACCGTTGGCGCCTTATCCAAGCTATTGAGCAGAGTACGGCTTGACCACCATTACCGCGAGGCAAAGGAAAAAAGCAGACAGATTATTACCTCACTGCCAATGGGTGAGAATCTGTGGCAGGTAAGCGAGCAGGTCAGAGGAAGGGTCAAGGGATTGGTCATGCCAACGATGGTATGGGAGGAGCTTGGCTTTACCTACGTCGGGCCGATTAACGGGCATAATATTCGTGACCTTGAAATCACCCTGACACAGGTAAGGGACCATTCTACCAAGCCAACTCTTGTCCATGTTATTACTACCAAAGGCAAGGGCTATCGTCCTGCCGAGAGTAACGCCGTCTATTTCCACGGCGTACCGGCTAAAGGCGGAAATAACGAGAAAATACCAACCTACAGCGAGGTGTTCGCCCAGACGGTACTCAGGCTGGCTCGTGAGGAGCCCAGGCTGGTGGTAGTTACCCCGGCTATGCCCGAGGGGAATTGCCTGAGTATTGTTGAGGCTGAATTCCCGGAACGTATGTTTGACGTCGGCATATGCGAACAGCATGCCGTTACCTTTGCCGCCGGACTGGCAACACAGGGCTTAATACCGGTGGTGGCGATATACTCAACATTCTTACAGCGTGCTTTTGACCAGGTTATACATGACGTTTGCCTTCAGAACCTGCCCGTTGTCTTTGCCATAGACCGTGGTGGAATTGTCGGCGACGATGGCAAGACACATCAGGGAACGTTTGACCTTTCCTATCTTACGTTAATCCCTGGCCTGATTGTGGCGGCGCCGAAAGATGAAAACGAGCTTCAGCAACTTCTATATACGGCGGTAAAATCGGGGCGTCCCATGGCAGTGAGGTATCCACGCAGCCCCGGCTTGGGTGTGAAGCTGGACACGGTACTCTGTGAACTCCCCATTGGCAAGGGTGAAGTCATCAGGTATGGAGAGGATGTGGTGATACTTGCTTTAGGCACTACCGTGGCTCCCGCCATGGAAGCAGCCAGTGAATTAGCCCGGGAAGGGATTGAGGCTACCGTAGTTAACGCTCGTTTTGCCAAGCCACTGGATGCGTCGCTTATAATGGACCTGACCAGTCGCATTAAACGTGTGGTCACCATTGAGGAAAATGTCCTGAGTGGCGGCTTCGGCAGCGGTGTACTCGAGCTCCTTCAGGAACACGGAGCTGGCGATGTACAGGTGAAAAATATCGGTATTCCTGATGAGTTTGTGGAGCAGGGAACTCAGGCTATTCTGCGCTCTAAATATGGACTGGATGTTGAAGGCATAATGCGGCGGGTTTTAGAATTGTTTCCTGACCATAGTCCCGATTTACCACTGAGGGCAAAGGGTAAAGTCGAGAAGGCTCAGTGGTAGGGCAGGAGAGGGGACAAAATTGATAAGTAAATTCATAGTTTGTCCATCAATGTGGATAGGCGGCTTCGTAGATATTCAGAAGCAAGGATGAAATACAGGGCGTCTGGGCTTGCGCCTGATTTTTTTATATGAGTTATCGATAATCAGGAGCGGAATATGAACAAGATGACCGTCAGGGACATAGAAGTTCGTGATAAAAGGGTTCTGGTTCGCGTTGACTTCAATGTTCCCCTGGATGCCGAGACAGGAGCCATAACAGACGATAGCCGTATTCGGGCGGCTTTACCTACCATTAGATACCTTATTGAACGTAATGCCAGGGTTATCCTGATTTCTCATCTGGGCAGACCCAGGGGGAAAGTGGTTGACGAACTGCGGCTGACTCCGGTTGCCCAGCGCCTCTCACAGATTCTTGGGCAGCAGGTAGGGGTTGCCGCAAACTGCATCGGTTCCGAAGTGGAGAAGTCGGTGATGACACTGCGGGATGGCGATGTTTTGCTTCTGGAGAATCTCAGGTTTCATTCCGATGAGGAAACGGGCAGCGCCGATTTTGCCAAGTCTTTAGCCCGATTGGGTGATGTATTTGTTAATGACGCCTTTGGCACTTCTCATCGTGCCCATGCCTCAATATCCGGTATTGCTCAATACCTGCCGGCGGTGGCCGGACTGCTGCTGGAAAAAGAGATTAATAACCTGGGTGGTCTCCTGGAGAATCCTGCTCATCCTTTTACCTCTCTTTTTGGTGGTGCCAAGGTAAGTGATAAGGTCTCTATGCTGGAAAATATCATGGGCAAGGTGGATTGCCTGTTAATTGGCGGCGGTATGGCGGCTACCTTTTTGAAAGCCAAATCGTATGAGATAGGGCAGTCGCTAATTGAAGAAGATAGCGTGGACACGGCGGCCGGGTTAATTGAGGAAGCTGCCAGGAGTGGTGTGCGTCTCATTCTGCCGGTAGATGTGGTGATTGCTGATGAAATTGGTGTTGAGGCCAAAGGACAAATTGTGCCTGTAGATAGCATACCGGCGGACAAGAAAATTGTAGATATCGGTCCGCAGACTATTGAGAACTTTCGTAAAGAGCTACAGGGCAGTCAAACGGTCTTCTGGAACGGCCCAGTAGGTGTGGAAGAGATACCGCAGTTTGCCGAGGGAACAAAGATACTGTCCAAGCTTGTAGCCGGACTTGAGGCAACGACCATTATTGGCGGTGGCTCGACGGCTGAGGTGGTAAATGCCATGGGATTAGCCGATAAGGTTACCTTTGTTTCTACCGGCGGTGGTGCTTCACTCAAATTCCTGGGTGGTGAGGAGTTGCCGGGTATGGTAACATTACGGGATAGAGTGTCGTAGTCGGGAGTCGATTAAAATGACTATGATTAACCTTGAGCTGATAAAGGAAATTGCCAGACCTTCGCCGACGAAGATTGTCCTCTTGGTCATTGATGGTCTGGGCGGACTGCCGAATCCAGATACGGGTAAGTCGGAATTGGAGACTGCCAATATCCCTAATCTTGACGCCTTAGCTGCCAGGGGGATATGCGGTTTGGCTGACCCGGTTGCTCCCGGCATAACTCCCGGCAGTGCCCCGGGACATCTGGCGTTATTCGGTTATGACCCCATCAGCTTCAATATTGGTCGGGGTGTACTGGAAGCTATCGGTATTGATGTTGAAATGCAGCCGGGAAATGTGGCTGCCCGCGGCAACTTCTGCACCGTTGATGGAGAGGGACTGATTACCGACCGCCGGGCAGGACGCATCTCAAACGAGAAATGCGCCGAGCTCTGTGAAAAGCTCGATGGAACATCAATTGAAGATGCCCAAGTACTAGTTTACCCGGTAAGGGAACACCGCTTTGTCGCTGTCTTCCGCGGCAAGGACCTGACTGCCGATGTAACCGAGTCTGACCCACAGCAAACGGGCGTTCCCCCCCTAGCTATCGCCGCCTTGAGTACGCAGGCCAACAGGCTGGCTGGTATCGCCAACCAGTTTATAGCTCAGGCAAAAACACGGCTGGCTGAACACCACCCGGCTAATATGGTGCTGTTACGCGGCTTCTCCGAGCAGCCCTGCCTCCCCACCATGAGCGAAATTTATAAATTGAAGCCTTTGGCTATCGCTATTTACCCGATGTATCGGGGTCTGGCCAGGCTGGCCGGCATGGAGGTTGTGGAAACCGGAACAACGCTTGAAGATGAGTTCACAACCTTAAAGCAGAATTATGACGATTACGACTTTTTCTTCCTGCATGTGAAATGGACAGACAGTGCCGGTGAGGACGGTGACTTTATTCGTAAGGCCAAGGTTCTGGAGCAGGTTGATGCCGCTCTACCCGGTCTGCTGAGCCTGGAGCCTGATGTCCTGGTGGTCAGCGGCGACCACTCGACGCCCGCAGCGCTCAGTGGCCATAGCTGGCATCCGGTGCCTGTTCTTATTGCTTCTAAATATTGCCGACCTGACGGAGTCAGCCAATTTTCAGAGACAGCTTTTATTTCCGGCGGCCTGGGCCGCATCCACGCCACGCAGATTATGCCTCTGGCTATGGCTAACGCTTTTAAACTGACCAAATTTGGTGCTTAATAATACCTCCGGTACCATTACTTTTCCATGAAGAGAAAAAACATGGAAGAGGAAAAAGTTGTTATTTATGAAAGTCGGACTGGCAATACAGAGAGGATAGCTGAAGAAATAGCTAATGTTTTGCAATGTAGAGCGATGAAAGTAAATGAGGTCTTGTCTGGTCAGGTTAAAGACTATCAATTGATAGTGTTCGGCACGCCCGTCCATTACGCCTGTCCTTTGCATGGCATTGAAAGACTGTTAGAAGAATTAAAAGTTAAAGGGTTTCAAGGTTTTTACGCTCTCTTTTGCACCTATGGCGCTCCCTGGAGAGAGTTTTCGGCTGGGGGTTGTCTAACCCAGATGGAGAAGTTTGACAAACAAAAATGCCTTGGTGAATTTTACTGCCCTGGCATTCACGAAATATTCGGGACATTTGAAGGGAGGCCAAATCAAGAAGACTTTGACCACGCTAGGATATTTGCCCAGAATATTCTGGAGGCTTTTATGAAAGTCTCAAATAGCTGAATAGGAGAATAAAATGCGCACACCGATGATTGCCGGTAACTGGAAGATGAATACAACGGTAGATGACGCTGTCAAGCTGGCAAAATCAATGCTATCTGGACTTGATAAGGTGGATGGTGTTGAGAAGGTAGTCTGCCCACCCTTTGTTTCCCTGTCCGCAGTCAAAGATATAATCAAAGGGAGCTCGGTAAAGCTGGGGGCACAGAATGTCTTCTACGAAGAAAAGGGAGCCTTCACCGGGGAGATTTCGCCGCTAATGCTCGCTGACCTCTGTGAATATGTCATCATCGGGCACTCCGAACGCCGGCAGTATTTTAACGAGAACGGCGAGACTATTGATAAAAAGGTACAGGCAGTGCTTAAGGCTGAGCTGAAGCCTATTCTATGCATCGGAGAAAGGCTAGAGGAGAATGAGGCGGGCAGGACGGAAGAGGTTTTGACCCGGCAGCTTATGGCGTCTTCAGACCGCTTATACTATCTCGGCGGACTCGTCATTGCCTACGAGCCGGTCTGGGCTATTGGTACTGGCAAGTCGGCTACCGGTGAGCAGGCAAACGGGACTATCGGTTTTATACGCCAGATAATCTCCCATCAGCACGGAAACGATATTGCCGATAGCGTTCGCATTCTGTATGGCGGCAGTGTTACCACTGACAATATCGCCGAATTCATGAGACAGCCCGAGATTGATGGGGCTCTTGTCGGCGGCGCCAGCCTGAAAGCCGATGATTTCCTCAGCATAGCCAGACAGACCTCGGAGATTAGAGGTCTTACCTGATTACATGAATCGCCTGGTCGCTATAGTTGGTCCCACCGGTGTCGGCAAGAGCCGACTGGCTCTACAGCTGGCCAGTCTTTATGGCGGAGAGATAGTAAGTGCCGATAGCCGGCAGGTGTACCATTATCTGGATATCGGTACTGATAAACCGCTCTCGCAGGAGCTTTCCCGTGTCCCTCACCATTTGATTAATATCATTAATACTGACGAAGATTTCAGCCTGGCTCGGTATCAGGAACTGGCTTATCAGGCTATTGAGGACATTCAGCGGCGCAATCGATTGCCCTTCCTTGTTGGCGGCAGTGGCTTATATGTATGGGCGGTGCTGGAAGGCTGGCAGATACCGAGGGTTTCGCCTGACCCTGATTTCAGGTATAATTTGGAGAAGAGGGCGGGTGATGCCGGAATTGACGAACTTTATCAGGAGCTCGTCAGGGTTGACCCTCAGGCGGCAGATAAGATTGACCGACACAATGTGCGCCGGGTGATAAGAGCCCTTGAGGTGCATAGAAAAACGGAAACACCCTTCTCTCGACTCCGACATAAGGACGCCCCCACCTTTGATTCATTCATCATCGGCTTGACTGCCGACAGAGCCGAAATATATCGCAGAGTTGACCAGAGGGTTGATGATATGGTGGCACGGGGCCTCGTGACTGAGGTGGAAAAATTATTAAAAATGGGTTATGATTTAAATTTACCGGCCATGTCCGGCATCGGCTACCGGCAAATCGGGCAGTATCTTAAAGGCGAAATAACTCTGGAAGCAGCCAGGCAGAAAATCAAGTCGGAAACCCATCGGTTGGTGCGACACCAGTATGCCTGGTTCCGGTTGTCGGACGAGAGGGTGCACTGGTTTGACATACAGCGCCAGGAAGATTTGGAAATCCAGAGAGCGCTGGCTGGGTTCATAAAAGGAGAATAGAAAAGACCAGGAAGCGAGATAACGGATGGATTTTACCAAGATGCAGGGTGCTGCCAATGACTTCGTGCTTATAGAGAACGATACACAGCGTGAATGGTCCAGGCTGGCGATAGCCATGTGTGACCGTCACCTTGGCATTGGCGCCGATAGCCTGCTGTTGCTGCTGCCATCGGATAAGGCTGATTTTGGCATGCGCATCTTTGATGCTGACGGCTCTGAGGCTGAGGCCTGTGGCAACGGGATAAGGTGTCTGGCTAGGTACGTCTTTGAAAAGGGGAAAATCAGCCCTGCAGCTGATGAGATAGCGGTAGAAACGATAGCCGGTATCAGAAAAATCAGGCTTGAAAAAAAAGGCGATAAATTAGTTAAAATATGGGCTAATATGGGCAAGCCCGAGTTCAGGGCGGATAAAATTCCCGTAGCTATAAACCCCGAAGATGGTGAAATAGTTGACATAAAATCTATGCTGAGCTGTAAAATCACGTTGGATGGCACTGACCTGACACTCAACCTTATCTCCATGGGGAACCCGCACGCTGTCCATTTTTGTCGAGAGCCGGTGTTAGAATTCCCCTTATCCAGGATTGGACCGCAGGTAGAGAACCTGCCGATGTTTCCCAATAGAATTAACTTTGAGGTGGCCCGGGTAATAAGTCGTCAGCATATTGAAGCCCGTGTCTGGGAGAGGGGAGTGGGGGAGACACTGGCTTGCGGCAGTGGTGCCTGTGCCATAACGGTTGCCTCAAAATTACTCGGTTACACGGAACACAAGGTGGATATTAAGCTACCCGGCGGCATACTGGATGCCGAATGGAATGGGGCTGGCGAGGTAATACTGGGTGGTCCAGCCGAAACAGTATTTACCGGGAAATGGCCGGATTGAGGTGTGATAGATGAAAATATCAAGACGAATCGAAAAGTTAAAACCATACCTTTTTGTTGAGATTAGCCAGAAGATTGCCGAGAAAAAGGCTAAAGGCGAGGAGGTTATCAGCTTTGCCATAGGTGACCCTGATATACCGACTCCATCCCATATAATTGAAAGGCTTTGCCAGGAAGCCCACGACCCGGCTAACCATCGCTATCCGGAGTCGGCTGGCTTGCCTGAATTGTGCCAGGCTATAGCTGGCTGGTATCAAAGACGCTTCGACGTTTCCCTTGACCCCGAAACAGAGGTGCTACCCCTCATCGGTTCCAAGGAGGGTATCGGCCATATTGCCTTTTGTTTCATTGACCCGGGAGACACGGCTTTAGTACCAGACCCGGCTTATCCGGTCTATTCGGTAAGCACCATGTTAGCCGGCGGACAACCTTACTATATGTCGCTTAAAGAGCAAAATGACTTTCTCCCCAATTTGAATGGCATCCGCGATTATGTTCTACAGAGAGCCAAGCTTTTGTGGATAAATTATCCCAATAATCCTACCGGTGCCGTCGCCGAGCTTGATTTTTTCAACAGGGTAGTTGAATTTGCCGGGAAACATGACATCGCTGTCTGTCACGATGGACCATACACGGAGGTCGCCTTTGATGGGTATCAGCCAGTCAGCCTTATGCAGGCGGATGGAGCCAAGGAGGTTGGCGTGGAGTTTCATTCACTATCCAAGAGCTATAATATGACTGGCTGGCGAATAGGCATGGTGGTAGGTAATGCCAAGATGGTGGATGCCTTGAGGAGACTAAAATCCAATCTGGATTCGGGAATTCCGCAGGCTATTCAATACATGGCTATAGAAGCGTTAAAAGGTCCTCAGGACTGTATTGCGGAACATAATGCCATTTACCAGAGGCGCCGTGACTTGGTAATTGAAGTATTAACCAATATCGGTCTCGAAGTCAGAGAACCAAAGGCAGGCCTGTATGTCTGGGCCAAGGTCCCCGAAGGCTACAACTCGGTGGACTTTACGGCTGATTTACTGGAGCAGGTCGGGGTGGCGGTTACCCCTGGAGTAGGCTATGGCAGGAGTGGTGAAGGTTATGTGAGATTGTCTCTGACTATTCCAGATGCGGCACTGGTAAAGGGTCTATCACGGCTGTCGGGATGGCGAAACAGTCGACGCCTGACGGTCAGGAAGTAATTTGACATAATCATAGTTTGAGGAGATAATTATCACCAGAAGCACAACTCTCACCCATACGGCACCAGAACGAGCCCTTTTGCTAGCTGTGACCGCAAAAGGAACCAGGGAGAAACAGTTAGCCGAGGACTCCATGAAAGAGCTGGAACAGCTGGCTGGTGCCGCCGGGGCTGATGTGGTGGGAAAACTCCTCCAGCAGCTACCGTTGCCATCAAAGACACATTATGCCGGAAAAGGTAAACTGGAAGAACTGTTAGCTCTGAAAAATAGCGTTAATTACAGCCTGCTCATTCTTGACGATGAGCTTTCGCCGGTACAGCAGCGGAATCTGGAGGAAGCCCTCCAGGTAAAGGTAATTGACCGTGCCGCGCTCATTCTGGACATCTTCGCCAGGCGTGCTAGAACCCACGAGGGTCGTTTGCAGGTGGAACTGGCCCAGCATCAGTATCTTCTGCCGCGACTGGCCGGTCAGTGGCTTCACCTTGAAAGACTCGGGGGTGGTATTGGCACCAGAGGTCCGGGGGAATCACAGCTTGAGACAGACCGGCGTATTATTCGCCATAAGATACAACATCTGAAAGCTCAGACCGAAGAGATAAGAAAACACCGCGCGCTATACCGTCAAAAACGGAAGAAGAGTGGTATTCCAGTAGTGGCCCTGGTCGGCTACACCAGCGCCGGTAAAAGCGCCCTGTTGAATGCCCTCTGCCAAGCTGACGTTTTTACCGAGGAACGGCTCTTTGCTACTCTTGACCCGACTACCCGGCGCCTGATATTACCTGATAGAAGTGTCGTCCTGCTTACCGATACCGTTGGCTTTATCCGAAAGTTGCCGCCAACCATTGTTAATGCCTTCAGGGCGACCCTTGAAGAGTTGGCTGAAGCCAGTCTGCTGATTCATGTGGTTGACCTGGCTTCTCAAAATGCTCCGGAGCAGTGCCAGACGGTTGAGGATATTCTTGGTGACCTGGAGCTTTCGGATAAACCGCGGATTACGGTGCTGAATAAAATTGATTTGCTGCTTGACAGTAGCCAGACATGGGATGAAAAAACAGCTTTAGGTTATCTCTCCAGCCGGAGTGAGGCGATGGAGAAAAACACGGTGCTTATTTCCGCCTTAAAGGGGTGGGGGTTAGCCGGTCTTATAGAACTGATAGGTAAAAACATCAACAGGGGTAGTACCAGCTAGTTTACATAATTATATGGAAATAGAACTAGGGCCTGTTTTTGCGGTACTCGCGGCAGCCTTTTTTGCCGGGGTTTATGTACTGGTTAGAAGGGCAACGCATCAGTCCGAGGAATCTTTTTCAGCATTGGCGATTTCTCTGATGGTGGGTACACCACTTTTCTTTATTATATTGCTGATATCTGGAGAATGGCAATATCTATGGTTATTCACTTGGCAGCAATATATATTGCTTAGCGCCGCCGGTGTGCTCCATTTCATTATTACCAGATACCTTTATTTAAATAGTGTCCGTATTATAGGTGCCAACCCTACGGTAGCTATGCTCAGGACCAGCGTAATCTTTGCGGTTGTTTTGGGCGTCGCCTTTTTAAATGAGTCGGTGACTGCTTGGCAGATAGCGGGTGCCGTAATAATAATGTTCGGGGCAGTGTTATCAAGTATTGAAATAAGACGTGATACCTTTAAGATATCGGCATTGGGTCTTCTGCTGGGACTGGGTGCTGGCCTGGGTACCGCGGGCTCAGCGGCTTTAATCAGACCGGTGATGGTAACAACCAGCGCGGTTTATGCAGCTACCTTTGTTTCCTACCTGGCTGCTTTTGTCATTGTTATGGTGGTACTCTTGTTTCGCCAGCAGCAGCGTTATCATATCTGGCAACAGAGTCGCTATGATTTGATAATCTTGGTGTCCGTAGCCGTCTTACTGGTTGTGGGCCATATTTTTCGCTTTTTCGCTTTCCGATATAGTCCTATAAGTATTGCCCAGCCTCTTATGGGAACGATTGTTATTTTCGTATTACTTTTCTCATTTATGCTCAACCGCAGGATTGATGCCTTTAACTGGAGAGTTATCCTGGGTATAGTAATGGTGTTGGGGAGTGTCTTTTTAATTAGCGGTTAATATTATAAACATTTTGGTGACCTTAATGGAAAAAGGCTTGATTTTTGCAATTTTTGCCTCGGTTTCCTTCGCTGGAAGTGTTGTATTTGTCAGAAAGGCGACATCCCATACGGGGGAGTCTTTTACCCCTACGGCGGTTAGTGTCTTTATGGGGATTCCCTTTTTCGCCGTCGTGCTCCTCATCACCGGAGATTGGAGCAATCTTTTATCCGTATCCTGGCGGGCATTAATTTTACTTGGGACGGCCGGAATAATACACTTCTTCGTTGGAAGATTTTTAGGATACATTTCTTATCGGCTTATCGGGGCAAATAAAGCGACCCCTTTTGTGATGACCAATCCCTTTTATACCGTAATTCTTGGCGTCCTTTTTTTAAACGAGCTTCTTACCGTTTACCTTGTCCTGGGGGTTATCTGCATTTTCACCGGGGTAGCCTTAATCAGCACAGAAAGAAAGAGCTTGATTGAGGAAGTGCCGGGGGCATTTTCCCGGACGGAAGTAAGCGGTATTATTACCGCACTGGGGGCTGCCCTTTGCTGGGGGACTACTCCGATACTGATCAAGCCGGCAGTTGCGGAAGTGGGTTCTCCTTTTGCCGGCGCTTTTATTTCTTATGTAGTTGCTTCGGTGGTTATGGCTTTCTTTTTCTTCCGTGGACAATACCGGCAGCAAATGGGTCAAATACCTGTTATTACGGCGGCTCTGGTATCTATGCTCATTGGCGCCGTATTTTCCTCATCTGGCCAGCTGTTTTTTTATACCGCTCTCAGTTACAGTCCGGCCAGCATGGTGAATCCACTTATCGCCACACATATCCTGTTTATCTTCTTTTTGTCTTTTCTTCTAAACCGACACATTGAAATATTTACTCCAAAAATAATCATGGGAATGGTGGCAATAGTGGCTGGCACATTTTTAATCTTCCAGTAAATGGAGTAATTATTGCCTTGAAGAGACCATTAAAAAATGACGCTCTGAAATCAAAATTTAAGCCCCTGAAATTTCTTTTGAATGATATTATACTTTCAAGATATAATTTGATGAATTTTACCGGCTTTTTTGCCTTGTGAAACATTCCTCAAATAATGTTGTATAATATAAACATGGACATTGATAATCTTGTTTTGGGAATCTCTGAAGTATTCACCAAGACTTATTCCATCATTTTTACCAAGCCATATGCGACCGTTAAAGTTAGGTTCAGGCCGCCAAGAGATGGACCTGATAAAGCAACTAATGAATCGATTGAATTCACCATTATCAACGAAAGTTTCGGTGAGATTGACGTTCAGAGAATTTGGTTTTTAACATCCTTTAATAGGCCTGTATTCTCTGAATTCATTGATTCTCAAATGCCTGTAAAAGTCTTAGAAAATGATAGGGCTACTTACTTTGTCCCGGTTGAAGAATTGAAAGCAGCCTTGAATAGAAGTGTTGGGGAAACAATTATTAAAGCTGTAGTATTAGACAAGAACGAGTATAAACATGTGGGAAGGGTCGGTAAAGAAGCACAAGAACAAATTGCCAGATAAATTCCTCCGCAGTTATTCAGCAATCCCTAATATTCTCATCATTTTATACAGGAAATCCACCACCCCTTTATCCCCCTTGTCGTTGCGAGCCGAAGGCGAAGCAATCTCTGTCTACCTCACCCCCTTGTATTTTAGTTATATGCTATGATTTTCTGGATGGGCGAGACAGTTGCTTAGTCCCCCTCTCCTTACGAGGTATCAAAGGAGAGGAGGAAAACTTTGTAAAGAG
>CAYWAU010000038.1:0-14491 GCA_964456395.1 uncultured Dehalococcoidaceae bacterium | reverse complement strand
GACGGCAACTGCGTCATCAGGGACGATATGGATGACATATATCCCAAGCTCCTCAGTGCTGACGCTATCATAGTCGCCTCCCCCATCTTCTTCTATGCCGTCAGCGCCCAGCTAAAAGCCCTCATCGACCGCAGCCAGGCGCTCTGGGCGAGAAAATATGTTCTCAAGAACCTGGATGTTCCTTTGAGAAAGGGTGCGTTTATCGCCGTCGGAGCTACCAAAGGCGAGAGACTTTTTGAGGGTCCGATACTGACGGTGAGATACTTCTTCAAGGCAATTAACGTTGAGTATGCAGGTGAGCTCCTCATCCGGGGCGTGGATAAAAGAGGGGAGATTAAGGAGCACCCCGCCGTCCTTGCCGACGCTCTGGAACTGGGCAAAAGGCTGGCACTGCCCCAGGCGGGCACAGGGGATTGACCGCGGCTGTCAGCCATTCCTAATCCTCGCCCTTCAATGCCTTCCACCTCTCCTCTCCGAGGCACTGGCGTGCGGAAGCACACCACTCAATACATGATGGTACCTGCTCCTTATAGACATATTCACCGCATTTCTTACACTTTATCCTGAGTTCATCGGAGAACATTTCCACTTCATCACCACAGTTCGGGCATTTATACATTGCTGCCCGCAGGTTTCTCATATCCTGGCCGGGACACCTGCCAGTCATGCCTGTCACCTCCTCGCGCGGATTTTACATTCCTCTTACCTATAAGTATATTACAACGGTACGATACTGCCCACTATGACTTAAGTCACACAATGTCCGGGGGTTAGAGCCAAGGCTATACGCAAGATGATTCAGACTGAAAGTTTGACATTGCGCCATACAACATGATATAAAAGTTGCCAGATAACTATTTCGTAGATGATGTCCATTTTTAAATATGAGTAAACGTGCAATAGCTGTCTTTGTAGCCTGTTTCTGTACCGTATTCACATCATACGCTATAAGGTATGGCTACGGGGTACTGCTGCCTGAGATGCTTCCCGCCCTGGCCATCTCAAAGACCGAGGCGGGAGTGATTTATACCTCGTTCTTCCTGGCTTACACGGTCTTCTCACCTCTGCTTGGTCTACTGGGGGACAGGTACGACGTGCGTCTTCTCCTTACCCTGTTTGTCGCCATCCTTGGGGTGGGAACATTCCTCATGGCTTATTCCTCATCAATCCTTCAAGCCAGTCTATTCTATATGCTGGCTGGTATCGGCTCTGCCGCCTGCTGGGCTCCCACCATGGCACTGGCACAAAGATGGAGCAGTGATAAACACAGAGGCAAGACCCTGGCTTTTATTGATGTTGGCAGCGCCAGCGGTATCATTGGAACCAGCACCGCCATTCCGGCGATAGTCATAGCTAATAACTGGAGGACAGGATGGACGAGCCTGGGTATACTGGGGTTCGCGGTGGCACTGATAAACTTCTTACTGGTCAGAAGACCCCCGGAGCAGCAGTCCAAGCCCGGTCAGACAAAGCCCGGGCGACGTACCAGTGAGCCAGTGAGCGTAATATACATGAAGCTTTTACGGGACGTCAGATTCTGGCTCATCGGTCTGGCTTATCTGCTTATAGGTTTTTCCATACTTATACCATTTGCATTCTTGAGCACCTATGCCGTGCAGGAGCTAGGATTCTCTTATGAAATTGCCACCAAGCTGCTAACCGTGATAGGCGCTGGCGCTATAGTTGGGAAGCTTACACTGGGTCCTCTCTCTGATAAAGTGGGCAGGATTCGGGTGATGATGCTTTGTTCCGCGCTGATAGCTGTGGGCAGTTTGGGGATGGCGTATGGTCAAGGCATAACATTAATCCTGCTCACCGCCATTTTCAGCCTTGGCTACGGAGCCGCCTGGTCCATGTACGCGGCGTCAGCTTCAGACTATTTCTCCAAGGAGTATGCTGGAAGCACTGTCGGTTTATGGACCGTGTACCTAGGCATTGGCTCAATAATTTCTCCCGTAATCGCCGGCTGGATAGCCGATACGACCGGCACACTTGCCTGGTCATTTGTCCTGGCCGCGGCGGGTGCTTTAATATCCCTCTTTCTTCTGGTGCCAGTGGGGAAACCATCCTGAAATCGCCCAAGCGCGTCAACTGCCCTTCTTAACGAACATGCAGATAACATATATTGTCTGGTAAGCTGTTCAGTGTGCTTGGCGCTGCAGAGCGGCGATATAAGCCTTCGAGTCAATCACAGCACCGAGCCTTGGCAGAATATTTATCAAAGGCCAGTTGTGCAAATCCTCAGTCGGGCTGTTGCAGCAGTCCTTTAAGGTATAAACAAAATAACCCAGGCAGGCGGCTTCCCGGGCAGTAGTCTCAACAACCCAGTTCGTGCTCATTCCAGATATGACCAGAGTCGTAATACCCTTGTTGCGAAGGACAATATCCAGCCGGGTCCCGATGAAGGCGCTGGGATTAAAATTCTCTATAATTACCTCATTATCCAGTGGTTTAAGCTGGTCAATAACCTCTACCCCCACTGTCCCTCTGACCATGGCCTCATCCTCAACAACCTTTCCGGACATTGGAGTAAGCACAGGTGCTAATTCCGGGTAGCCCGGCTCGTGAACAGCATTAACATAAACAATAAGCATTCCTTTTCCCCGGCTCGCCTTAAGGACCGCCTGAGCATGCTCAATGTTATGTGCTTCGGCTATCCTCTCCGGTTTCTTGCCGGCATGCTTGAATCCCGGCGATACAATATCATGTTGCCAGTGCATCATCAGTAGAGCTGTTTTATCCAGGTCAATAGTCAATGCTGCTTCGTTATCTTGTTGCATAATCCTCTCCTGTTATTATTTTGGGGTTTATTATTTTGGGGTGGCGTGTCCAAGGACTGATGCTTATTCGGTATTCTCCCCCGACAGCATATTGGTTTCAGTATATCTAGCACTTCAGAGTATGTCAACCTCATCGAGGCTGGGTTGTTTGGCACTGCACAGAGGGGAGCCATCGGCGCATTTATATGTGCTGCCATAAAGTGCAGCCTCAGTTGGAAGGTAACCTGGGAAGCAGCCGTCATGACAGCCCGCCTTACCTGCCAAAAAGGATGGTTTCTGCGCCATTTACCCGGGCGGGTTAAATCACCATAGATACAATAGGGCTATTTATTATCTCCGCGTTCGCGGTAAGGTGCCAGTTCCCATGGGACAAAGGCTATTCGGATATCTGCTTTCTGGTGTATTCAGGTGCAAGAAAACAATCCAGAAAAACCATGGGTTTATCGACTCTCTTAAAGTTAAGGGGACCATGATATAATCCCTTAGGAATACGGACAATTGTGGCGGTGTTGATTATATGTTTTTCCCCTTCCTCTCCCAGCGATAGCTCGATTTCCGCTCCCAGTTCTGTCATATTCTCCGGGTCGCCTCCAATAAAGACCAGGTACTGTTCGAAATCGTCGTGTTTATGGGCTTCCGTGAGCATTAGCAGGGGTTCTCTAATGCAATTGTAGACCATGGAAAATTTGATATCACGCCAATCACTCCAGGGCTTATCTTCCCTGAAGCGTATACTCGGTAGAAGCTGTGGATGAAACTCGCTTTTACCCATAGGTGCTTTTACGAAATATTTCCCGTATTTTGTTTCTGCCATTTTCCTATATCCTCCTTCTTTTACATTAATGTAGGATAATATCTGTAGTACTTCAGTTGTTTTCGGATAAATTGACCTTGTAAAAACCACACACCTCAGCGCCAGTTTTCGTTGAATAAACCGGCCTCAGGTTATTCAGCACTTCTCCGAAAAAACTCTGTGTTACTCCTTGCTCAACCCCGGTAGGGTATAGTTGAGAGCCATACCCGTCTATACACACTGTGAACATTATATCACAACGCGTCAACCCCCCCGAATTGGGGTCTTTTGGGTATTATTTGCATTTGGTTGACATCATCATTTCTCGGTGCTAGATTATCGGTATGAACGGGATTTTCGTTATCCGATGGATTGTCAGTTACTTCTGGGATAATGCTATTAACACCCTTAAGGTAACTCTTGCAGTTACTCTTTGTATGGTCGTATTTACCTTTTTGAATAAGGCAGGTTGCATGATTTCTAGTCTTGACATTGAAGATAAGACTGAGGAATTGGTGAATTACATCCTCGCTATAATTGACTTTGTTTTGATTGGAATTTCTTTGAGTCACACTTGTACTGCGCTGATTCAAGGTGCTAAGGGACAAGGACGAGGCAAATAGAACCATTTTTCTGATTACATATAGTAGATTGAAAAATAGAAACATGTATAATATAGTCCCTATTACTGCACCAATTGCAGATAAAACTAGACCGCCAAATATTTCTATTACCGCAAACAATATCAGGAAGACTGGCAACTGAACAAACCGCTAAAAAGTGCCACCGAGACAGGACTCTTCCAGACAGGACTGCCTTGATTTGGTACTCAGCATTAGATATACTGAATATTATTGTCAAGTGAAAAATGCCTCGAAGTAAAGCTTAGCTTGATTAGGTATGACAGTTAACTGGGCGCAAGTACTATGCAATTCAGCTATTACTGGCAGCCTGTATCTTATCGGGGCTGTAGGTCTTACCTTAACCTACGGTTTGTCTAAATTCCCCAATTTTGCTCATGCTGAATTCATCACCCTGGGCGCTTTTATCGGCTATTTAGTAGCTGAGCAATCCGGACTGGGTTTACCGCTAGCTCTGCTGGTTGCCTTCCTGGTTACCGGGATAGTGGGGGTTTTATGTTACCGTGGTATTTTGCAGCCTCTAGATAAAAGGGGTGCCAGCATCATCCATCTTATGGTGGCTTCTATAGCCCTGGGCTTTATCCTCAGGCATTCCATCGGTGCCGCCTGGACCTGGAAACCCCTGTATTTCGCCGCTACCTGGTCTGCCTATGATATAGGTCCGCTGAGAATTACCGGGCTTTGGCTGTGGCTTATCTTCGCCGCTTTAGCTCTGTCGCTTGCCATGCACTTCCTTCTGATGAATACCAAGATGGGCAAAGCCATCAGGGCAAGCTCCAGCAATCCAGAGCTTGCCCTGGCCTCGGGAATCAACGTTGACCGAGTGATCTGGATAACCTGGTTTATCGGTGCCGGACTGGCGGCCGTTGCCGGCATCTTTCGCGGCGCCGATACTCAGATCTGGCCGATGACAGGCTGGGACATTATATTACCCATCTTTGCCGTGGTCATACTTGGTGGTATCGGCAACTTTTATGGTGCCATAGCCGCAGCTTATATCATTGGATTAGCCGAAAATATCGGGGTGGTGGGTTTGATAGCCCTGGGGCTTTCTACGACATACCGTATAGGTATAGCTTTCGCGATTCTGATAATAACTTTGATTGTGAAGCCGCAGGGATTAGCTATGTTGTTCAGGAGGGCTTGATTTGGATCCCTTACTTTATGTCTTTGACCTTATCGTCTTTATTGGCATCTTTGGCATAGTCTCTCTAAGCCTGAACCTGGAGTTTGGCTTCGCCGGGCTTGCCAATTTTGGTAAGGTGGCTTTCTTCCTTATTGGCGCTTATACCTATGCTCTCCTCTCTCAAATTGGCCTTCCCTTTTACCTTTGCCTTATCGCTGGCGGCTTAATCTCAGCTATTTGGGGTTTGGTTATTTCTTTGCCGGCTCTGAGGCTGAGGGCTGATTACTTAGCTATAGCCATCTTAGCCTTTGGTGAAATTTTGAGATTGATTGTCAAATCTGAAGACTGGCTTGCCGGGGGCGATTGGGGAGTAACCGTTGCTCCAGCTATTTCGCTGGCAGGCGCTTCTCACCGCGTTGATGCCCTGATAAATATAGCTTTAGTCTATATCTGTTTGTTTATCTGTTTCCTGGTGGTTCAACTGCTGGCCAGTTCTCCTTACGGCCGGGCAATGAGAGCCATCAGGGAAGACGAAGTAGCCGCTGAGGCGCTGGGTAAGGACAGGTCTAAACACAAGGCTCAAGCGTTAATGCTGGGTTCGGCTATGGCTGGTTTAGCGGGAGGACTCTACGCTCAATATCTTCACTGCGTCCTTCCCGGCATGTTCATGCCTATGATTACCTTTACCGTGTGGATAATGGTTCTTCTGGGAGGTCCAGGCAACAACTGGGGAGTACTGCTGGGTGCTGCCCTGGTGGAGATTTTTGACAGGGGCACAAACATAGCCAAGGATTACGTCGCTTTGCCTATTGACCCCAGTAACTTGCAGTATATTCTATTCGGTGCTTTAATTATATTCGTGCTACTATACAGACCCCAGGGTTTGCTGAAGGAAAGCAAGATTGGGACAAAGGCGCTGAGGTTAGCTCATAATGGAAGAAGGGCTTTTAAGAGTAAGGGAAGTTAGCAAGCACTTTGGCGGTGTTTACGCTGTCAATGGTGTGAACCTGGACATCAATCATGGTGGGATTTATGGCCTGGTTGGACCTAATGGCAGTGGCAAGACAACCCTGTTCAACATCATCCTTGGCCTTCACAAGCCTGACCAGGGAGTAATCCATTTCAAAGATGAGTGTATTAATAACCTGGCTCCTCACCAGATTTACGAACTGGGCTTGGTAAACGCCTTTCAAATACCGCGGCTCTTTTATAGCTTGAGCGTACTGGATAACATGGTGGTGGCAGCACGAGGGCAGCAGGGCGATAAATTGTTTAATAGCCTTTTCCGAAGGGGGAGGTGGCAGGAGCAGGAAAAGGGGCTGATTGAGGAGGCTCTAGATATCCTGGAGCTTGTAGAGCTGGAGCAATGGGCTTTTTCCCCGGCTGGAGAGCTTTCCGGCGGGCAGAGAAAGCTTCTGGAAGTTGCCAGGGGGCTTATGGCCAAGCCGACACTTCTGCTCCTGGACGAACCGGCAGCAGGGATAAATCCTGTATTGGGAAAGAGGATATTTCAGAAATTAAAGGATTTCTCTCATAACGGCATAGTCTTTTTTATTGTGGAGCACCGGTTGGAGATATTATTTGAGTTTGCTTCCTGGGTTTATGTCATGGATAAAGGCAGGATAGTAATTGCGGGACAGCCGCAGGATATAGTTGACGACCCGACATTCTATGCAGTATATTTGGGGGAAGAATAAATGGCTTCCATCTTTGTGGCTGAAAACATTGATGCTGGCTATGGCGATGCCATTGTTGTTCAGGGTGTCTCTATCCAGGTAGCTGAAGGCGAGATTGTGGCTATTGTGGGACCTAATGGCAGTGGCAAGTCAACCCTGATTAAAAGTTTCCTCGGCTTTGCCAGGTTATTTCAAGGTAGCGTCCTTTATCAAGGGAGGGACATCACGGGCATAGCTACCGATAGAGCCGTGAGCCTGGGAATAGGCTATGTTCCCCAGATAAACAATGTCTTCCCCAATCTCACTATAGCCGAAAATCTAGATATGGGAGCCTACCGCAGAGAGAGTAAAGCTTCTATCAAAGCGGGGATGGCCGAGATATATGAGATGTTCCCTGAGCTTAAGGCGCGGAAAAATGGCCTGGCAGGGAACTTAAGTGGTGGTGAAAGACAAATGCTGGCTATAGCCAGAGCTATGATGGCACAGCCCAAAGTTCTGTTCCTTGATGAGCCACTGGCTTCCCTGTCTCCCAAGCCGGCTTCAGCCATCCTGTCTAAGATGGAGAGCATAAAAGAAAGCGGCGTCGCTATTACAGTGGTAGAGCAGAATGTCAAAAAGGTTCTGAGCGTCTCCAATCGGGGCTACGTTCTGGTTAATGGCACTTGTGCTATGGAAGGAGATGCTGCCTCTCTATTTGACGAAGACTCCTCCAAACAGCGCTATCTGGGCTTAGAGGGTAAAGGCGCCGGCAGTAGTTAGTTTTCTTTGCACAAGGATTGCTAAAATTTTAAGGAAGGAGGTGGTGCCTAAGAGGAAGATATAAAACCACAAATGTGGTGCCTCGGGGCACGGAGCCCCGGAAAGGGAGAATAATTTACACACAAGGAGGGAGCATGAATAAAAAACTGTTGCTGGCTGTGCCTGTTGTGCTACTTCTTATAATGCTGTCTATACCGACGGCAGGTTGCGGCCCGAAAGAAGCTGAGACAATCAAGATAGGCGTCGTGCTGGACCTCAGTGGCGACCTGGCACCTATGGGAGCTAGGATGCTCAGTGGTGCCAGGTTAGCAGCTGAGGAGATAAACGCCGCTGGCGGGGTATTGGGCAAACCGGTAGAATTAGTGGAAGAAGATGGCAAGACAGACCCGGCCGCAGGATTGGAAAGGGTCAAGAAGTTGATTGAGATAGACGGGGTACAGGTAATCGTTGGCCCCATGATATCCGGTTCATCCAAGCTCGCCATCCCCTATTTGAAGGAGCATTCGGTTCCTTCGATAACGATGTCAGCTACGGCATTTGAACTCTCTGAACTGGATGGGACAGAGTGGTTTTTCCGCGCCTGTCTAATGGATGATGCCCAGGGTCGGGTGTTAGCCGACGTTGTTATGGAGAAAGGCTATAAAAGAGTGGCTTCCATAGTACTGGACAACCTGTACGGCAAGGGTGTAGAAAAAGCGCTTATTGAGGGGCTTCAGGAAGGAGGCTGGACTGGAGAAGTAGTAGCAACAGTACGCTATGATGAAGCCAAGAAGGATTATCGCACCGAGCTCGGGCAAATCAAGGACAGCAACCCTGATACGGTACTTATTGTTAGCTATGCTGATGATGGCATCATGGTCTTTAAGCAGGCCTTAGAGATGGGCCTGGATGGTATCGCCTGGCTTGGCTGTGACGGTAACTATGGCTCGGGCCTGTTTAAGGAACCAAGGAGTGCCGAATTCATGGAGAAAGCCATTGTTGCTGGAACCAGAACCGTAGGCTCAGGCGGCACCTATGAACAGTTTGTCAATAAATATACCGAAAAGTTTGGCGAGCCTCCCGAAATCTACTGCGATACCACTTATGATGCGGTACGGGTAGCCGCCCAGGCAGTAGAAACGGCCGGTACCTATGACGGCACAGCCATCAGGGGTGCCCTGGCCGGACTGTCAATCGAGGGCGCCAGCGGTCCAATCAGCTTCGATGCGAAAGGTGACCGTGCTTCGGGTACGTTTGAACTCTGGAAAGTAGTGAAGGACCCGGCGACTGAAACCGGCTATAAGAATGCACCAATCAGGCTGGTTACCCTGGAGCGATAAAAGCGACTGGTTCTCTTTTACTGACTATGAAGCAAAATGCTACCACAGGCTGATTGTGGTAGTATTTTGCTTATTAAAGGGGCACAAACCGGCTCATTAATGCTCTCCCGCTCCTCTACCTTAAACCAGAGACACTGCCCACGTATTTCATGGCTGTTTGGTTTTGACATCTAGCTTAGTTAAGAATGGTATAATATGGGTCGGATTATCTATTCCGCACCTTCACCGACACTGAAAGGGGGTATGGTTATGGCAGTGTTTGAGGAGTACGCCAGCAAGTATCAGACTATCCGTATGGAACGGCGCAGCGGCATCCTTCAGATCACTTTTCACACGGACGGAGATACGCTTCAGTGGGGGGCGCTGCCGCATCGCGAGTTTCCTCAAGCCTTTACCGATATCGGTAGTGACCCGGAAAACAAGGTGGTGATTATGACAGGTACCGGTGAAGCCTTCTCCGGTCCGCGGGCGACACGTGAGTCCCGGCCAAGAGAAACAGCCCGTGAGTGGGATAAGGTCTACCGGGAAGGAAGACACCTCTTGTTGAACTTGCTGGACATTGAGGTGCCCATGATTAGCGCCATTAATGGCCCGGCCCTACGCCACTCCGAATTGCCTTTACTTTGCGACATCGTCCTGGCTGCAGAGGAGGCTACCTTTCAAGACTCCGGCCATTTTGCCAACGGAGTTGTTCCCGGAGATGGGATGCATATTATCTATCCGCTATTGCTGGGTTTGAACCGGGGCAGGTATTTTCTCTTGACCGGACAAACCATCTCAGCACATCAGGCTCATGAGTTCGGCCTGGTTAACGAAGTCCTGCCGAGACAGCAGCTCCTGCCCCGTGCCTGGGAGTTAGCCGAGCAGTTGTCACACAGGTCGCCATTGGTACTGCGCTACAGTCGGGTTCTCCTGACCGAGCACCTCAAGCGTCTGATGCACGACCTGCTGGGATACGGGTTGGCACTGGAGGGACTGGGGGTGGTTGATGACCGTTCGGACACAGGCTGACCCTGGACGCAGACCCGCGGCAACCCTCAGAACAGAACCAATGATTCATGGACGGATGCAAACTCAGGGAAAGAGGTGATAGCCATGAGGATTGACGGGGATATCTGCATCGCTTGTGAGGCATGCCTGCCTTATTGCCCGATGGAAGCCATCAGCATGCAGAACGGTATTGCTGTAATTGAGCAAGATGAATGTGTGGATTGCGGTGTCTGCCTGAAGTCTGGAGTATGCCCGGTAGACGGCATTATCTTCGAGGTGTCCCCCTGGCCACGTTCGCTGCGCGTTGCTTTTTCCGACCCAACAACCAAGCATAAGGAAACGAGCGCCGGCGGCCGCGGTACGGATGAGATGAAGACCAACGATGTGACGGCTCGTTACAAGTGGGGCTGGGTGGGGATGGGCTGTGAATTCGGGCGACCTGGCATAGGTACCCGTTTTCGCGATATAGAGAAAGCAGCTCAGGTACTGGCTAAGCACGGCGCGGCATTCGAGCCGAACAACCCGGTTACTTTTTTAATGGAAGATACCCAGACCGGTAAACTCAAGGAAGAGGCGCTAAACGAAAAGGTACTTTCTGCCATCATTGAGTGCATGTTCCCCATCGAGAAATTTAAGGAAGTTATTGATGCTCTTAAAGTAGTCAGCGAAGAAGTGGATACCGTCTTCTCGGTGGCATGTATCAATCGCGCCGACCCCGACGGGTCATATCCCCTGCGCAAGATGCTCGATAAGATGGGCATACCTTATTACATCAACGGCAAACAGAATGTTGGCCTGGGCCGGCCACTAGCTAACTTTTTAGGAGGAGATTGATGACACATACGCTGCACCGCCGCGGGTCTGCCAGAAGCCTGAGCGAAGACTACGTCATTTTAATATTAAAGGCAATCGGAATAAACGATGAGGGAAACGCCCCAAAGGTGCAGGAATTCCTGCGTATTGCTCTTCGCCATAAACCGGTCAATATTGGCAGCGCCTTGAAGGGTGGCATGATAGATAAGCCAGAAGAGGTTATCAATATTGCCAACAATATTGGCCATGCCGTATTTGACAATCCTGAGGCAGTTACGGCTTTTTTGAAAGAACTCAAACAGGCAAACCTGGGGTTATCAATTGTAGTGAGCGGTATTTTTGAAAAAGTGGACGAGTGCCTTGATAAAGCTGGCCTTAAACACCACACTGCCAATTTCTCATTAGGCATCTGGGGTAGAACGGATAAATTACCTGGTGACGACATTCTTGAAATTACCACCATGTGCGGCCACGCCCTGATTTCTCCTAATCTTGTGAAAGAGATGGCGAGGGCGATAAAAGCCGGTACCAAAACTCCAGAAGAAGCGGCCAAAATTCTGATGCCACAATGTACCTGCGGAGTATTTAATCCCACCCGAGCGGCCCGGTTATTGGCGAATATCGCGGAGAAGGGTGAAATAGTTTAAGAGTGCTGTTCATACGTGCCGGGTCTCAATTCAATATTTGATAATACTGGGTAAATACAGGACAATTTGGGGAAATATTACCAGTAAGGCCGCGCAAACTACAATGGCGATAAGGAAAGGAAATATTCCCCTGAATATGGTTCCCAGAGGCACATCTGGAGCCACTCCCTTGATGGTATACACATTTATCCCTACCGGTGGGGTAATTGCCCCCATTTCGACTACCAGCACTATCATTACCCCAAACCATACTGAGTCAAACCCGAGATTTAATATCACACCGTGCAGAATGGGTACGGTAAGCGTGATCATGGCCAGTGCATCCATAAAGCAGCCACCAATCAGGTAGCCGAAGATAATCAGACCCATGATAATACCCGGTGCTATACCCAGTCCGCCTACAAATTCTGACAGTTCAAAGGGAATCCGGCTCACTGCCATGAAACGACCAAAAACGGTCGCCCCGGCCACAATAAGGTAGACCATAGCGCTTATCCGTACGGTCTCACCGATGGCGGCTGCGAAGCCCTGCCAGCTAAGTCCCCGCCTGGCCAGAGAGATAACCAGGGCACCAGCGGCACCAGCGGCGCCAGCCTCGGTAGGCGTAAACCAGCCAATGAAAAGTCCCCCCATGACGAAGACGAACAACAAAGCCATCTCTATTACGCCAGTGGTAGATGCCAGGCGCTCCTTCCAGCTTGTCTTGCTGCCTGCCGGTGCCAGTTCAGGCTTGAGACGGCAAAGCACGAATATAGTAATGGCGAACAGAAAGGTGAGTAATATACCGGGCAATATCCCGGCGGCAAAGAGTCTGCCGATAGACTCCTCAACAAGTATACCGTAGATAATCAGAATGCCACTGGGTGGAATCAGTATCGCCAGACTCCCGGCTGCGGCAACGCAGCCGGTAGCCAGTGACTTATCATAATGATACCTTTCCATCTCGGGTAAGGTTACCTTGCCCATAGCGGCAGCCCCGGCAATGGTTGAGCCGCACATAGCTCCAAAAGCGGCGCAGGCAATATTAGTAGCCAGAGCCAGCCCCCCACGATAATGCCCGACGAACTTATAGGCAACGTCATAAATCCGGCCGCTTATCCCAGAATGGAAGGCAATTGTACCCATGAAGACAAACATAGGAAGTACGCTCAGGGAATAAGATGAGAATACTCCCCAAAATTCTTTGCCCAGGATGGAGACAGCGCTCCCTAATGAACTCACGTAAGCGAAGCCGACAAAACCGATAAGCAACATAACATAGGCTACCGGTATACGGAGAAGAAACAGGATAACGAGCAGCACAATGCCAATGATGCCGATAGTAGACGGGCTCATCTTTTAACCGCCTTAACTATATCTTTAATAAGGTCAGTCAGGATAACCAGACAGAGTAAGGCGGTGCCAAGGGATATCCCGTATACATAGGGGTAAAAAGGAACCGCCGCCGTCATGGATACTTCACCACTCAATCGCATCTCGTTAGCATAAATCGCGCATTGCCAGGCTACTATGGAGAACATGCCCAAACTTAGAATACCGCCAAAGGCACTGATAATGACTTGAGCTCGCTGTGGAAACCGTTCCATGACCATATCCACGGCGACATGACCCTTCACAATACCAACGTAGGCTATGGAGAAAGAGACCATTACCGCGGAAATAAAGCCAACGAAGTCATAAGTCTGATAGATGGGTATCCAGAGTTTTCGTGTCAAGATATTCGCCACCACGATGGCCATCATCGCCACGACACAGGCCCCGGCTACCCAGTAAGCATACTTACTTAAAGAACCGACAATACGTTCAAAAACAGCCATTGATTATCACCCTAGAAGAAGCCGACAGAGGATGCGGCTGTGCCCTCGGCTCACCTCGGGCGCAGCCGCCTACTATATTAGCTTTTCACAGCTATAAACTAAACTTTTCTATCCCTTGGGTGACCAGGTCTCGTAAGTCATATTGTTATATTTGTCCGCAATCTTTCTGGCTTCACTAACCAGCTCCTCCCCGGGGAGGCCCTTGGCGTTTAGCTCAGCGATGTAATCCTGAATTAGCTGTGTAAACATTTCGTTCATTTTGACCACTTCGGCAGCGGGGAGTTCCGAAACCGTGTGTCCTCCGGGGCCTGCCTTGGCATAGTCAATCCCATCTTGTTCATAGTATTGCCAGATTTGCCCGGTTATCGCCGCCGCATCATCGGCAACGGAGTCGATAGCATCCTGGAGGCCGGCCGGAAGTGAATTCCATGTGTCCAGGTTCATGTGGTAGCTTTGAATACCGAAGTACATACCGGGAACATAGGTGGTGTAGTCAAAGAGCTCGTTGAACTTCCATGCCTTCAGTGTCTCCGATGGGGCAAGAAGACCCTCAATAAGGCCCTTTTTCGCCGACTCGTAAACTTCACCCATGGGCATGGCGATAGGTTCGGCTCCGACTGCCTTGACACCCTTGATGACGGTACCGGTGCCTCTTATCTTCATGCCATCCATGTCTGCCACAGCAATAATCGGCACCGAGGTATGCAATGCACCGGGTCCATTTCCGTACATATATAATACCTTTGTATCCTTGAATTCCACCGGTTTAAACTTCTTATAAAATTCCCAGGTCATTCTGGCGCAGGCATTGTAATTCTTGGCTGGCGCCACGCCTGAGTTCATGAGGGTAGCTATTACCGGAAACCGGCCGGGCGTGTAGTCTGGCGCCACCTGGCCTATATCAGCGACGCCGTTAGCTACTCCATCATAAATATCCACCGCGTTAATCAGAGTCCCGCCTGGGTACCATTCAATGTCTAAAATGTATTTCCCGCCCCCCGCTTTTTCTATCAACTCGAAGTATGCGGGGAGTTGCTCAGTATTCATGTAGTTAGCTGCCGGCATAAAGGTAGCTACCTTCAGCTTTACTGTTTGCGGTGCGGCCGGGGCTGGCGCCGGAGCCGGGGCTG
>CAYWAU010000037.1:0-14632 GCA_964456395.1 uncultured Dehalococcoidaceae bacterium | reverse complement strand
GAGTGGCTCAATTTCTGAGCGGTGAATGGCTCAATTTCTCGGCGGTGCGTCCACTTCGGGTACCGGACTTTTATTATGAGCAGAATCAATGGCTGTATGATGCCTGCTTATCACTTTACCAGCGTGATGAAGCGATAAATCAGATTACCGTAGCGCAGGAGTTGTCACGGCGGGGGCGTCTGGAGTCATGCGAGGGCGCTGCCCACCTGAACTACCTGATATCTATATGCCCGACTTCCCTTGATATTGAGCATTATGCCCGGATTGTCTCTCGGCTGTCCGTGATGCGTCAGTTGATTAGTGCTGGCGACCGTATCACGTCCATTGGTTATGAGGCTGACCCGAATGTTGAGGACATTCTCGGACGGGCCAGCGATTTAATACTCAGCATTAGATACGCTGGTGAACTAGCAGATGAAATCTGGCCCAGTGAAGATGATACCCTGGAAGCTGACTATCTACTAGAGCCGATTTTGTACCTGAACCACCCGACCGTCATATTCGGAGATTACGGCTCTCTCAAGAGCTTACTTGCATTGGTTATCGCCTACGTTGTCCAGCTCCCTTATCAGGACAATAATCTGGGGCTGATAACCGCCAAAGAGCCTACTAGGTGCCTCTATCTTGATTTTGAAGATGATGTGACCAGCTTCCGCAAACGATGGAGCGCACTGGATGGGGGTATTGGCGAGGGTGCTATGCCGATTCTTCGCCGGCGAATGACATCTTCTGTCAGCGAATCAGTAGAGCAGCTTCGGCGAATCATCAGAGATAATAATATTGGCCTACTGATAGTTGATAGTCTGGGTCCGGCTGCCAGAGGCAACCTTAACGACCCTGAGCCGGCCATAAGATACCACCTTGCTTTAAGGCAACTTGGTATTACGAGTTTAACCTTAGCTCACACAGCCAAAGACCAGCTCACCCGGAGCCGGAGTATATTCGGCTCGGTCTTTTTCACGAATCTGGCGCGGTCAGTCTGGGAAGTGAAAGCAGAACAGGAGACCGGGGAAGATGAAGCCGTTATCAGCCTGAAACATACGAAAGCGAACCTGTCTAGGATACACCCCCCACTTGGCTTTAAGTTCAGCTTTACTGATACCGCGATATGCGTAGCCAAAGCTGAACTTAAAGATACCGGGCTATCAGGGGAGTTACCGATAACCTGGCAGATAAAGAACCTTCTCAGGTCCGGCGCCTTGACTACAAAGGAAATTGCTGAGGCATTAGGTAAGAGTGAGAGCACCATAGGGCGAACACTCCGCCGAATGAAGAAAAAGAGTGAGGTCGTCAAAATTGAGGGTGATAGATGGGGATTACCGGAAGAGGTAGGACAGTAGGACAGCCCTCTGCGGACATGGCAGGCGGACAGGGTATATTATATATACCCCCTGTGTCCGTCCGCCCTATTGGACAAAGTGTCCGCGGACAGGAGGACAAAGTGTCCGCCTTACACGTGAGCCCTGACAATGTTGAGCCTAAAACTGAAAGCGGACAAAGTGTCCGCCTAAAAGTGGTGAAATCCGGGGTAGTGTCCGCCTTGAGATTCTGTAAAGACTGCCTCTCCCGTGACTCCTGGGAAAGATACCCAGAACGGGACTGGAAGTACGAGTCAGGTAAAGTATACGAATACGCCTACCGCTGCCGGCAATGTGGCGCGGTGACTCTGAGGCCTTATGAGCTCCCATAAAGTACACCGTAAGCCAGCCGTTAACAGGCTCGTTATTCGCAATAAGCGTATCTGGCGGATATACTGGCGCCTCAATCGTCTGTTTATCCAACTCGGACTTGAAATAGAAGAAAGAAAGTAGCACTCTGGTAAAATAAAGCTCATTGTCCCACGCTCGCCAAGTACCCCCCTTTTTAACACTTTCACCAATGTCACCCTGTCAAGACCCCCTCTACTCCCCAAAGCAATTAGTACCCGGCCCCGAGGGGCCGTGGAGGGTTGCGTAAACACGCCCAGATTCAGCCTGAAAGAATTTAATCGGCTGAAAATACTGGTGAATCGGCTGAAGAGCTCAGAAAGTTTGGTGGAAACAATGATATTCAGTCTCGAAAGTTAGCCACCCTATGGCTACCCTTAAGCCATGCTAAACGTGGCTTAAGCCATGCTATACCTACCCTATGGCCTGGCTAGCTTGGATATTCCTCAATGGCGGTGGCTATCTTTATAGCTTTGCGTAAAGCTGGTGGGGAGATACCTAAGTCTTTAGCTGTTTTATCTTGAGTCCAAAACTCAGCACGCTGTGCGGTGTTTTTCAAGGGTCTACCGCCTTGTGGCTGTTCCCCTTCCAGCCGTTATTACGCTGTAATAGCGATTTAGGGTGGCTGTATCTTTCAAACACTTCTTCGGTTACAGTGGCTTCTAATTGCCAGCGTGAAGATTGCTTGCCAGTAATTCCCAAGTCTTGCAAAATGACATCGTGGGATTTTGTGCCCACCGTAATGTGTTGGGGAATCATTTCACCAGCCCTGCGCTCCGCCCTCAGCTTTATCTCGGTGCCGGGTCCGGAAGAATTGCCTGCCAGCCAGCATGTAGAATATGTCTCGTTTGAGGCTGAAGGGGGCTAGATTTCAATTCTGGTGCGTCAAGTAAGGCAAGGGAGCAGGCGGTAGTCACTGGTCGAAGCTGGTTAAAGCCGGATGTAGGGGAAAGCGCGGTGGCAAGGCGGTAGAGAATCGGCTCAGATTTTGGTTATGAGGCTTCAGAGGGATTGCCCGGGGGCCCAGTCATGCTCAGGATTTATGAGGACTTACCAGGGCATGAGTTCTGACGTTGAGACGGATTCCCCCTCACTTGACGGGACTCAATTTTTATCAGGACACCCCAAAATAGTTTGAAAAGGTATTGACTTTTATTCCGTTTGCGGTATAATAATAGGGTATGAAGATTTACAGTGTTAAGGAAGCAGCCGAGGCTATGGGCATATCAGAAAGGCGAGTTAGAAAGCTGTTAGCAGAAGGCAGGATTAAGGGCCGGAAGCATGGCAGGGACTGGCTCATCACCAGCTTGAGCTATCAGAGAAAAAGAAACTATCCGGGACGTGGAAAATGAAAGAGCTAGTTAGACAATCCAAGTTTAATCCCGATGGCACTGTTACCGATGTGTCAACCAGGGATACGGAGCGCAAGCAATACGAGAAGCAAGGTGACCTTATCCTGTGGGCCAGGGAACGGGAGCTACTAAATGAATGGGAGGTGATGCCTATTGAGAATAAATAAGATGTCCCCGCCGTAAAGCAGGGACACCGGCCAAGAGAACCGCGACTAACGAAACTCAAGGCTATTCTATTTTACCACAGGTCAAATAAATATTAAAGGAGTAAGGAGATGGAAAACGAGACCATAATGAAACCCGAGATGGTTGACGAATTGCTCGATGATATAGGCTTTAACTCGCCCGAAGTCAGGGAAGCCACCAGGCAATATTGCCTCAAGCTGATAGATTTCGGCGGCATGGAATATGGCACCCTAAATTGTAACGCCTCTTCCTTTGTCGATGGCTACGAAGCCTGTTTGAATCGCAGTTAGCCGGCTGACCAACTGCCCTGGACACACTCCGCCAGGGCAGAAGTGAGCGGGTAAGCTCATAGCACCTTAACAACTTAATACTGGGGGTTGCGAGGAGACTGGAAAGGTCAATAACCAGCGGGAGCGAGACGTAAGACCACAGAGTAGCTTTAGGGCTATCGCCAATCTGGGCCGTCGGACTTAGGAAAGGGTAATGTAGTAGCTCCCCCCAGTATCGAGGTTAAGGACAAAAGGCAGGGCTCCCCTCGAGCTCTGCCTCTTTCCTTGTAACCTTCCCTGTAACTTTGTCTGTAACCTTCCCTGTAACCTCTTAAAGCAAAGGTTACTGCCACCCTGGACCAGTGCCGCGGCACCGGCATCAGTTAGCGCACAATTCCACCGGATAAAGCCTGAAATCTACCTGAATCCGTATAGCAGCGGTCTGATAGACCGCTGCTTTCAAGCGTGGCCCGTCTACTGTTTGAAGCTAACCTGGCGTTGAAAGTGGAGTCACTTCCTCTGACTTCCTGCCATCCGGGGTGTTAAATGCCCAGGCTTCAAACCATGCCGCCCCCAGTAAGAGCCAGGGCAGAGACTATCAAAGGGCAGCCCGGGCCGATGTATCCCCCCTGAAATTAAAAGTTATCCCGGGCTGATGCGCGTGGCTCGGGCACGAAAGGAATCTTGACCCCTTGGGGTGGCGGGATGAGTAAAATCCTAGAAATCCTCCCTTCGGGGTATCTCTGCACACAGAGTATTAGTCCTAGTGTGACACAGCTAAATAAGTTCTCAAGCAGGATTACATAACGCAAAGCTAAAAAGGGCAGGCGAGTATTTTCCTAGCTTCGGGCATGGTGTAGAAAAGTGGATTATCCAGACGTAAACAGGGCGGAAATGGTTTTCAAAAGTGGGGTTATTTGCGATGGGGGTAAAGCTGTTTAGAGAAGTGCTTTATTCCTTCACTTGGGCGGGTTCAATCGTTCCTTTTGAAGGAGACCATGTTTTGCCTATTTTTTGAGAAGTAGAAGGGGGAGTGGGGATAAGCTGAGGGGGTGCTTTGTCTTCTTCTGGTGTTAGTTCTTTGGCTGCTGGGGGTTCTTCCGTAGAGGCATCTTTCTCAAGTATGAAGAGAGTGCATCCGGTTAGTAGGTGGTTAACAAAGGTTAAGACCCAGCCTTCCTTTGCCGACTCGTTGAGGCTGTCTTCAATTGGCTTTCTGCCCACAGCCGTTGGCTCATAGTAAATGGTCTTATACTCTTTCACTTTTTCATCCCTGCGTTTTAAGACGTCTTACAGCTTGGCGACCTCTCTATATCGGACACCTTTTGTAATGACCTGGGTTGGTCCCCACTTTATCTTTTCAGGGGGAAGCATGGCAAAGTAGTCCTCAACCGTCATCACAATGCAAATTTCCTCACCGTCTGAGGTCAGGACTATCGGGTCACCGCTGATTAACGCTCTTGCTGTCTCTGAAGGTGTGTTTCTAAGCGCGTGTTGTCCTACCCGTCTTAGCCCATCAGGGCCGCGCTCGGCCTGGATAAATCTTTGCCTGAGCCTATCCGCCCTGATTTCGGGTGTTACCTTTTTCCCGGTTCCCATGATACTTTAGCCTCCTGATTTTCTATCAACTTGTCGGGTGGCGATACGTTAATAGCTCACTCTCTATCCTCAGTCTCCCAGCGCCCGACGATTATCTTCTCCGTAGATGTGCGCTCGTCCGGGTCTTTTGCTAGAATACTCTCCACACGGGCTGCCCCAACCTCCAGAGGGTTGGGCTGGGGGATTTGAGTTCCCCGCTTTTCACGTAGCTGGTTGAGGCCCGAGCTTACTTTCTGCCTCGCCGTATCTTCTGCTTCGCCTGCCTCCTCGTCTCTTTCCTCACCATAAAGCTCCCGCAACTCGGCATCCTCAGCTTTAAGTGTGTCCTCATCATTTATCCCCTTAATCGCTTCTTCCAGTGGGGAAAGCTTCCAGGTTGATTTTTCCTTCGCCTCATTGACTCGACGGTCATATTCAGCCTGCGTCTCATTGATGAAGAAGTAAGGCAGCTTGCCCGATTTCTGATTAGCCTCCGGCCAGACTTCCTTATGCCAGTCAAGGAAGGGTGGAGCCTTCTCGCCAGCATGCCGGCGAGCGTCGATTATTGCCAGACCTTTGGCAATCTCATCAGCATGCTGAAGGTTCACCGGGCGGGTTATTCCAATGTGCCCCGTGTCGCGGCATTCTTTGAGCGCACCAGCTCTGCAAGCCTCAACAGCTTCGGTGATTTCCGATTGAGAGCTCCGCCTACTCAATTTCGCCGTTGTGTGTAATGTCCAATCCATAACTTATTTACCTCCACGATTTGTTACGCATGTTTCACACTCTAATATCTCTTGGCCGGGGGTGGGCAGTATCCATTGACAGCCTTCTCACACTGAAAAAGTGATGCGGCAGGAGTTCAAAGAATTTTGGCGGTCTTCGTGGAGACCAGAAAGATGCTCTCTCACCGGGCTTTAATGGCTTGCCGGTCAGAGCGTCAAAGCGCTTGAATTTTCTATTCTCACCAGGCATCTATTTATTATCCTCCCCACTGTTTGGGTATCGCCCAGCGTCCTCTGGTACCGGCACCTCCGCCGCCGTAGAACTCACTTGATATGGTCAGCCACTCCCGCCATGACAGCCCTTTTTCACTTAGATAACGAGCCATGAGCTCTAATGTCTCAGGCGGTATCCTCATCAGTTGTGACTCTGGCATGGGTGAGATATATGGATAATTGTCAGTGGTGCCAGCGCCGTATGTGGCGAGGCTCTCCTGAAGTTTCCCGATGTCTAATGGCTCAGGTTTTGGCCTCTCTGGTCTGGGCTTACTTGGAATTATATCAGCGTACTGGTCAAACTTGTGCTCCTCATCCCATGCTTTTTGCTGCTCAGGGGATTGAGCATTATAAGCATCTTCCCTGTTCTTTTGCTGCCATGTACCCCACAGTGGGCCGGGGGGAAATGTGCTCATAACTAACTCATTAAGTCTAGCTACCATATTGTGATAATCTAAGTCCTTATTGTCCAATAGAGCAGCCCTTTTATCCTCAAACTCTACGTTTTTCTCCCCCTCTTCAACTCCCAGTGCCACGGTAGCCTCTGACAACGCTTCTTCCCTCTGTGCCTCCCGCTCCTGAGCCTCACGCCCCATAAAGGTCGGAAGTGACTGCACGGCTTCGCTCAATGGGCGCGGGTCCACAACAACTAAGTCCCCACCCATGAAGTAGCCAACGGTTACAACCTCCCCTGGCTCTGTCCTGGCAGAATAAAGAGCCTCTTCCTTTGATAATAGCCTCCCGAATCGGTCAAATATAGCTACATCATAGGCGTTGTTAGCAAGCCAGTATAGCTTGGCTGCCTCTGACCGAGATTCATAATCTTCAGGTAAATTTACAGGTTCCTCATCAATGGTTCTCTGGGCATAGGCGGTAATGGCTTCTTCAGGATATTGCGGGTGAGTCCGGGTGTACCATTGAAGAATTTCCCGCGGTATAGCATCAGGACCAAGAGTCGTGCCCTCCCATCGTAGTTTCTCTTCAGCCCAACTTTTACCAGTTTCCTCTTCCCACGCACTTATCACGGCTTGGCGCCCTTCCGGCGAGGACTCAGGATAAGTGCCATAGACGGGCGGATATTCATAGGAGTATTCGCCCGGAGGTGTAGCTTGTACTGCCCACGCTTCAGGAATAGTCTTGAGAAGGCTCAAGTCCGGCTCTATCGGTATATATTTCCCGGTAGCCCGGTCATAACGATACTTTGGTAATGCTGCGAATCCTCTTGTAAGTTCTTTCCAGCCAGCCCGGATATCCTCTCCCCAGCCCCTTATCTTTTCTCTTTCCTCTGGTGGCCTGTACCCTGGCATATCTTTTGGCAATAAAGAGCCCCAGGGCTTATATCGCTGCTCTTGTGGTGAAGGCAGGTTATATCCCTCCATGAAAGCAGTCAGCACCGGGTCACTTTGTGGTGGCTCATAACCATAACCCCACTCACCAGGGGGAGTCGGTATTTCCCAGGGTTTGTCCGCTTTATCTTTTCCGTCTGGCATCTTACCCCCATTATAAAGTAAAGTTGTTCACAAGTCAAGTAGATTTGTGTTATTTTAAAGTTTTTGGTAAACTATCTTCAGGATGGCTGACAGTAGATGTCCTCGCTGTACCAGGGGTAAATTACAGTTGGACAACTTTGAGAATGAGCTGGTTTGTGTCAACTGCGGTTATCGAAGAGACGTAAAGGCAACCCCTAAAATTGAAGCGGTTGCCAAAACTCAGGCTACTGACATTAAAGCTCCGGCACCTAAGCCTAAGCCTATCCGCAAAATAGAAAAGGTGCCGGCACCAGCAGAGTTAAAACGAACTGTGCCTTATCGTGCATCAAGTATTCTGAGTAGCAACGGTGCCTGGTATCCCCCAAATCAAATCAGCTTCCGCCGCGAGCAGATGATATTTTTAATTCATAGTCTACCACTTCTCCAGGAAGGGCATTACCCCAGAAACCCGATAGGGACCGGCTATGTTGATAATCGGCTCTCCATAAGGAGGGGGAGGCATAATGCCTACTATGAGAGCCCGGCTGCCCTGGCTGCTGAGGTTGAGACAAGGCTGGAGCTCTGCGGACAGGACGGCCTCATGTTGGAAGCGGTCTTTTGCTGGGGGAAGAAGCCGGAGTATTTAATGAGAGCCTTCAATCTGGACGAATACAAGCTAATGAGGCGTATCAACTCAGCATTAGCCTATATCTCGGGCTGGCGAAGGAAGGAGCGGTCGTATAAAGATTTCAGGACCCACAGAAAGACTGTCTCTTGACCTTGTTCTAATGCCCACCAGACGCACCAGGATAAACGAGAGGGCGGTTTAACCATACCGGCCATAGAACATCATTTTATCGCCACCAGCCCACGCTCAGGCCGATGCAAAAAGTTGGCGTTAATTTTGGAGTGAAACTGCTTAGGACAGGTTGGTACATAACGGTACAGTACGCTCAAAACGGTATACGGTGAAAAGGCTTTTTACGCCTGTGAGCCTGTTAGCAGACAATTAGGAAACCGCTGCTCTATCCACCTGAGCTACAGGGGCACGATTCTGAAGGCTCTTGCCAAGGGTAATTGTAGCAACTAAGAACAGGAACTGCAAACGGGTAACACGAAATATTAGCCTAATAGACCTCCTGCCTTCAAATCACTGGCCACGTCTCCAAGCTTAAGTGTTTCAAGTCTGGTCTCTGTTGGCAGTCCGCTGTCAGCATCCCATCCGCGCAGTTCGTAATACTCGCTTTTCAGCTTTTCAAAGTCTTCTCTTTCTATCCTGGTGCCTTGTCGGGATACTGCTTCACCGTTCTTACCCGGAACGATGCAATCAGGGTTGAAAAATACTTGCTGTAAGGGTTCGTCATGGAGGTAATCCAGGAGTCTGTCTCCCTTTCTTCCCCCCCAACCCTGCCGGAGCAGTACTGCCCTCTGTAGATTAAAGATTCTCTCCCCGATTTTATTCAGCCCCGCTTCATCTATTTCTTTACCCGTAATTGCGGATAAGACCTGACTTTCCATAGCGGGGTCGCCGGTATGGTCTTCAGCGAACCTGACCCATATTATCGGCCACAGGAAATCGCATAGAATGAGGCTCTCCTTAGCATAGGTGCGGTCCTGGATTTTCTTGGCGGCCAGAGCCTTGCCTTCATAGGTGGTATAGTCGGCGGCGGCGCCACCGCCCCAGAATTTCTTGGCAACGGTTAGAAAGTCATCGTAAGATAGAAACGCGTCCTCTTCACCTCTCGTCCATTTAGTCCACAGCCATAAGGAATGACTTACTTCATGAAGTTGCTGTATGGGTCTTCTCGGTTCGGTAGCATAGAAAAGGGAATTGGTTAATATGAGCCTGGGGTCATAGTCCCTGGTTTCATTAGCCCTGGTAATGACCGAGGAGCTTATTAATTCCTGCGCTCTTGTTCCCAACTTCTCAGCCGTTTTCATCGTGCCTTGAGCCAGCAAATCGCCAAAGCCCTCCCTGAAAGCTATTTTTCTGGTCAGTACCTCAATAAATTCAGCACTGCCCATCTTTGACAGTGGTAGCCCGATATCCTCATCCCTCAGGGCTCTTTCCTGATAACAACTGTCAAGCCAGTCAATCATCGGTTGCATCACGGTGGTATCCAGTCCGTATTTGTCACATAACCTCATCGCCAGCAGCGATGCTTCAGTCCATTCCTCACTGTATTTCATTGCTGGTCTTCTATAGATATCCGCCGCCTGGCAGAAAAACTTAAAGCGCCGGCCGCCCTCCGCCTCATACGATTTCCTGAAGCAACCGCTGGTGCAACCATAGCAGGCACGGGGCTTGGTTCTGCCGGGTATATCAAAGAGCCAGTTCTTCCAGGTATCTTTTCTCAATGTAAGTATGCGGTCAGCCAGCTGTCTCAGCCGTTGCGGGTCGGCAGCCCTCGGCCTCTTATCGCCGGCAACCACAACAGCCTTCAGCCTTTTTGACCCCATAACGGCACCGAGACCGCTGGCGCCGGAGGCACCTCCATCAGCAAGCATGGTGGCGAAGATGACCATATTCTCAGCGGCAGGGCCGATAGCCAGGACGCTCACTCCTTTGCCCAGTTCCGCTTTCAGGCTGTCAAATGTTTGAAAAGTAGATTTTCCCCAGAGATGGGATGCATCCTTTATTTCCACCGTACCGTCATGTATGAAAAGGTAGACCGATTTGTCGGCTTTCCCCTGAACTACCAGTCCATCATAGCCGGCGTATTTCAGCCAGGTCCCCCACCTGTCTCCAAGATTGGCATAGGAAAATGCTTCCGACTCCATGATGGCTGATTTCCCGCAGACCTGCCATCTACAACCACCAGCCAGTCTGGTAAACCCGGTTACAGGACCGGTCATGTATATGAGACAATTCTCCGGGTCAAAAACCCTGGTCTGGGGATGAACCATGTCCCAGTAAATCTTGGTCGCGATGCCTCTACCTCCCAGGAACCTGTCCGCATAATCGGCAGTTGACAGCCTGTTTATGTTCCCATCCGATAAATCTACCTTGAGGATTTCTCCGGCATATCCAAATTCGGTCATTTTTACCTCACGACTCAAAAGAAACTATATTAAAAATCCCGCTGACCGCAGGCTTCCACGTCTTTTCCATGTTTCCCTCTATTACTTAATCGTGTGCTATAGCTTATCATGATATGAGAGGATTTTCTAGTAGAATTATCCATCTGCAAAGCTAAATTGAGAGGTAGGATGAATGCATGTAAAGCAGGTAGGCTCAGCCTGACTCACTTACCCAAGTTTTGTGGCGCCAGTCAGGTAATTATCATCATGGTCGTATATGCTTATTTCGGTGAATCCGGCGGCTGACAGTAGCTGCCGCATCTCCACCTCGTCGGGGATGATATCATTCTGAACCTGAGGAATTTGGCGGTGAATGTCATTAATTGTAAGCCGGCTGGAGGTATGACAGATAAACAGTCTGCCGCCTTTTTTTAGCACCCGGTTGATTTCATTAAGAGCCCCTGGTTTATTCTGGAAGTGGGGGAAGCTTGAATAGCAAACTACGGTATCAAAAATTTCATCGTTAAGCCCGGTATTAACTATATTCGCATGAATATACTCGATATTTCCTGCAAAGCCTTTAGCCTGAGCCCTATTCAGCATTTCTTCCGCAAAATCCAGGCAGACCAGCCTTCCATTCCCACCGATACGGCTCAGGATAAAGGGAACGAACACGCCAGTTCCGGTGCCCACATCAAGCACCGTAAAACCGGGCTCAATGGTCAGGCGTCTGGCCATCTCCTCAAGTTTAGTAACATCCTTTTCGGCTACAGCCTCATCCCAGTTGGCTGCTTTCTCGTTGAAATATGTTCTAATCACTTCGTTCCTCTACGGTTGGTTTCTGCTGCCAGCCTTTTACTTTCCTCTTTGGGGAGAAAATAGCGGCAACCATGAAGATGACCGAAGAAGTAACCACTATAGTGGCGCCACTGGGGATGTTGAATAGATAAGAAAACAGAAGGCCCGTCCACCCGGAAAGTACTCCAAAGCCTGCTGAAAGCAGAAACATTCGTTTCATGCTGTAGGTCAGCTGGTAGGCAGCGGCCGCCGGATTGAGAATAAGACTGAAGATAAGCAGCCCGCCGATAGAGCGAAGAGTCGCGGTTATGGTAGCCCCGGTTAAAAACAGTATGCCGTACAGGACAAATGCGGCAGGGATACCTACCGAGAGGGCCATATCACGATGGAAAACGGTGGCTTGCACTTCCTTATAAAAGAGAAAGACCAGTCCGACCACCAGAATGGCTACTATTCCCAGCAGTAAGATATCGCTTCTGGTATTGGTGAGGATACTGCCCCACAGTAATTCTAAGGCTCCTGATTTGGTGCCAGGCATCAGTCCCATAAAGAGAAAAGCAAGCCCCAACATTAGAGAAAAGATAACCCCAACTGAGGTTTCCGGATTGAGCTCCCCACGGTCAGCCAAAGGACCGATGATAGCTGCCGCCAGTAGACTAAGAGCAAAGGCGCCAATCAGCGGATTGAAGCCGAGCCACAGTCCCAGCAGGGCTCCGGCGAAGGCGGCGTGGGACATGCACACCCCGATAAAGGGCATATGCATTAGCACCACGAAAACGCCGATGGTGGCACAGGCAATACCGCCCAGAAATGCCGAGAGGATGGCATTCTGCATGAACTGGTAGCCAAAAATAGAGAGATCCAAGCTCAAGCTCCTCCGCGCTAGACCAAAATGGCTTCTTGGCGTCTTTTCTTTACCAGTGAGACCGGCATGTCATACAGGCGGCTGAGGTTATCATCAGTAAGCAGTTCGCCCGGGGAGCCCTGACCCCAGATAAGGCCTTCCTTCATCAGCAGGGCACGGTCGCAAGCGGCGGGGAGGGAACTGAGGTCATGGGTTACGAATAGAGTGGTCAGGCGCCGCGATTCGTGAACTACCTTTACCAGCTCCAGGATGTCTGTCTTTGCCCTCCAGTCAAGCGAGGCGGTAGGCTCATCCAGCAGAAATATCTCTGGCTCTTGAGCCAAACAGCGGGCTATGGACACTCGCTGTTGCTCGCCCCCGGAGAGGTGCCCGATAGGACGCTGGGCAAGGTGTGTCATTCCCACCAGTTCCAGCACCTCATCCACGATTTCCCAGTCACGCCTATGTGGTCTCCTGATTAAGCCCAGGAGCCCATAGCGTCCGATCATCACCACGTCACGCACGCTCATCGGCATCCTGGGGTCTATGTTCTGGACCTGAGCCACATAACCCACCCTTTTGCGTAGAGAATGGCCGTTGCCCGGAGTGAGGGAATGGCCCAGCACCCGTACACTTCCGTGTAGTAGCTTGCCCAATCCGTTGATTATGGTAAGGATGGTGGTTTTGCCGGCCCCGTTAGGCCCGATTATGCCAACAAACTCTCCAGACTTTACCCTGAAAGACACGCCTCGCAGGGCGACATCTTCCCGGTAGGAGACCACGGCGTTCTCAACATTAATAACAGTCGTGTCCATTTTTTTGCTCCCTCAATCTAACGTGCCAGCGCTTTCATTATCAGCTCTATATTAAAGTCTATGGCTTTCTCCCAGGTCTCGGTGTTCTCGAAGCCGCCGGGGAAATTGGAAATTATTATTCTAGCGCACCCCAGTTCTTCAGCAATCCCGGCTCCGGCATCTTGCCCACTCTGCATATTATCAATAATCAGGGTGACCCCTGCCTCCCTGCCCTTGTCCACCAGCTCTTTTACCACCTGGGGGGTGAGTGAGTCAGGCCGGCCGTACATGTCGACGATGTCAAGGCCGACCCACTCGACAAACCCAGGCAATTGGTCAGAACACATCACATTTATAGTGGAGAGGTTTGCCTGAGCCAGCTTCGCTTTTATCTCAGCCTCCTTGGCGGCAATCATGTCCTTGTACTCGGTGGCTGATTTCTGGTAGTAAGAGCTGTTTTCGGCATCTGCTTTTGTTAGTGCGCCCACAATCTCATCGGCTGCCTCCTGCTGGACTGAAGGAGTCATCCAGTTACCCTCGATACCAAGTTTGGCTACAGAAAGGTCAGGGTTGTTGGCCGAATCAATCAATTCTTGAGAAAATTTTTCTCCCTGCCAGCCGTGCAGGAAAAAGAGGTCGGCATCAGCCAGCTTCTGGATGTCGCCGGGTTTAACATCGAAATGCCCCGGACATTGTGCCGGCGGAATGATATTGACCACATCAGCCTTGTCACCACCCACTCGCTCCACTATCTGGGCTATAAGGGATGTGCTGGTTACTACCTTTAGTTTTGAGGTTCCTGCCGGAGAGCACCCGCTGACCAGTGAAGCAATAGCCAGACCGAGGACCAAGAAGGATATAATGATAACGGTACATTTTTTCATAAGCGCAACTCCTTGCCAGAAAATAACGTCTACTCTATTCCCGTACTATAAGTATTTGCAACCAGTTGCAATAAATATGCCAAAAAAAATAATACTGTATTTAAATCAGCTCTTGCCCCGGCAGGCATGGCATAGTCCGTATATCACCATATGCTTGAAGTCAACCTGGAAACCGTTCTTTTCGTCAAGCGCTCTCTCCACCGGGAGAAAAAGGTCTTCATCGCAGTCTGTGCTTTTGCCACATCTCCGGCATATCAGGTGATGATGGTGCCCCTCTTCGGCATGGTGATAGATGAATCTATCACCGAGTTCGCTTTTGAACACGCAACCCAGTTCCTCCAGAAGCTCCAGTGTCCGGTATACCGTTGATTTGTTAACGCCGGGCACCCTTGCCTGGACATGGTTAAGGATTTCCTCGGCGGTAAGGTGGGCTCCACAGTCATGGATAGTATCCACGATTAGCCTCCGCTGAGGAGTCAATTTTAGCCCTTTTGCCCTGAGAGTAATAGCGCAACTCATTGTTAATGCATCCAGTTGCAATTATAAATCAACCGGTGCCCTTTGTCAATGCCCTAACGGGCTAATTTTTTCAAAGAAATATAGCACGCTTTTCGCTGGCAAGTTTTATTTGTGAACAGGTAATTGCAGGGCTATGCTTGAAGAATCTTGAGAATTACCTCTATGGTGGAGATAGGGGGATTCGAACCCCCGACCTCTGCGATGCGAACGCAGC
>CAYWAU010000036.1:0-14934 GCA_964456395.1 uncultured Dehalococcoidaceae bacterium | reverse complement strand
AGTGCTTGCTTCCCAAGCAAGACGTCGAGGGTTCGAATCCCTTCACCCGCTCCACAAAGCACCATCGGCTATATCAGTCGCTACGCTAAATTGTGTGAGTTATACTTATGAGAGGTGAGAGCGAGTTATGGCAAAGCAACTTGAAGCTGACGTGGTAATAATCGGTGGAGGAATGACAGGCGCAGCTATAGCCAGGGAATTATCACGATATAAAGTAGACACGATTCTGGTGGAGAAAAGCGGCGAATCATGTGCCGGGCAGTCCAAAGCTACCTTGGGGATGGTTTACACAGGTCTGATCATGTTACAGTCGATGATTATAAAGACTGTAATTGCACCAGATCTCCCCCCATATGAGCCACATACTATGAAGATGAGATGGAGTGAGGAAGGTTATTCAAAAGACTGGCCTCAGTGGCTCAAGGAGTTAGATATAAAGCATAGGTACCTGCCAGTGCTGGTGGTGGCCAAGGATGAAGAGCAGCTAAAAAATCTGAATGGATTATGGGAGTTGGGTAAACGCATTGGCGGCGTGTACGCTGATATTAGACGAGTGAGCAAAGAGGAAATTCTGGCCATAGAGCCGAATGTAAACCCAGACGTTATTACCGGTCTATATGCCGAGGGACATGCCATGGACATTTTCCCACCTGAGGCAACTATAGCACTGGCAGAGAATGCGGTGCAAAACGGTGTCAGAATCATATTGGATGCTGAGGTCACCGGCATAGCTCAGAATGGTGGATACCAAATCGTGGAAACAGCTAAGAGTCCTATTAAGACCAATTTCGTTGTTAATGCCGCGGGAAAGTACGCAGACAAGGTAGCCGATATGGGTGGACCCCGTGACTGGGGCCTCCAGTTCAGGAAAACTCAACTTATGATGTTAGACAGGCGAACAAAAGGGTTAGTAAACACCGTCCTTAATTTCCCGGCTGCGCCATCGGTCATTGAGTGCATAATACCTCGTGATGACAACATAATGATAGAATGCGGGACATATGACCCAACGGAGAACCCGGAAGACACAGGGATATCTCGCGAAGGCTTTAAGAGAGGCATGGAAATAGCTAGGAACATGGTACCTAGCATATCAGAGGCAGATATAATTCGTTCTTTCGTCGGGGTAAGAGCGTTTAACACTCGGGACCTGGAGGACCACATCATCGAATTTTCGAGCACAAATCCGAGATTTCTTAATGTGGTAATCAGGCTGCCTGGTTTTATAGGAGCCGCTCCAATGGCAAGGCATATAGTAAGTACGCTTGCTGACGCCGGACTCAAATTAGCAAGCAACCCTGATTTCAATCCTTACCGCAAAGCAATACCTAGATTCCATGACCTTTCGGATGATGAACGGAGAGAGCTTATTGCCCAGGACCCTCGCTACGGCCACGTTGTCTGCCGTTGCGAAACGGTAACCGAAGGGGAGATAGTGGAGGCTATCAGGCGGGGTGCCAGAACAGTAGCCGGGGTTAAATATAGAACCAGAGCCGGTATGGGTCGGTGCCAGGGTGGTTTCTGTGGTCCCCGCGTGGTCGATATCCTAGCCAGGGAACTGAATATCCCCGCCAGCCAGGTAATGGATTCAGGCGTCGGTTCACCGCTGGTGCCTTATAGAAGCAAGGAATTATTACAAAAAACAACAGTACGAGTAGGAGAGTGATATGAGCTCACAATCTGTGGATGTAGCTGTCATCGGGGCTGGTCCTGCCGGACTAGCCGCCGCCATTAAAGCTAAGGAGGCTGGAGCAGAGCATGTAACCATCATAGAAAGAGCTGAACAATTGGGGGGGTTACTTCATCAATGCATACATAATGGTTTCGGCTTAATTTACTTTAACGAAGACATGACAGGGCCGGAATATGCCCGTAGATTTATTGAAAAGGCGATGGACCTGAAGATAAATTTGCAGCTGGAAAGCATGGTGCTGGACTTGTCCGCCGCCAAAAATATTACCGTGAGCAGCAAGGATGGACTGACGACTTTCAATGCCAAGGCAGTGGTCCTGGCCATGGGGTGCCGGGAGAGGACAAGACAACAGATAATGATTCCGGGAACCAGACCGGCCGGGATTTTTACCGCTGGTACTGCCCAGAGATATGTTAATGTTGAAGGTTATATTCCCGGGAAAAGGATAGTGATCCTGGGTTCAGGGGATGTCGGCATGATCATGGCCCGTCGTTTAACCCTGGAAGGGGCTAAAGTTGAAGCCGTGGTAGAGATACTGCCCTACATAGGAGGCCTGATTAGAAATGAGGTCCAGTGCGTCCATGACTTCGACATACCTCTCTTCCTGGAACACACCGTGACCGAGGTCCATGGCCTGAAACGAGTAGAAGGGGTAACCATAGCCAAGGTTGATAAGGGTCAGGAGCCAATTGCGGGAACGGAAAAGACGATAGAATGTGACACACTGCTGACATCAGTCGGACTCATTCCTGAAAATGAACTATCGTTGAAGGCAGGGATAATGCTTGACCCCGTAACGGGAGGGCCCATCGTTAATGACATGATGGAGACCAGTATCCCAGGCATTTTTGCCGGTGGTAACGTTGTCCATGTCAATGATCTGGTTGATAATGTTACCTTGGAGAGTGAAACAGCCGGCGCCTGTGCTGCTGACGAGGCAATGGGGAAAGCACCGCCTGCCAGGCGGAAAATAAGCTTGAAAACCGGCGAAAACATAAGGTACGTTGTTCCCCATACCATTGGTACTCAAAAGGAGTCCAGCCTATCTATACGAGTCAGGGAACCGGCCGAGAAGGTGACCCTTAGCATCGGGAATATTTTAACCAAATCCTTACGAGTAGTGAAACCCAGCGAGATGCTGAAAATAAACCTTACTCAAGAGCAGCTGGGGACAATAGAAGAGACGGTTAGTGAAGTCGAGGTAAGCTGCAAGAAGAGGTAAGCTGTAAGAAAAGGAGGTGAAGATAGTGCCAAAGGAGCAGGGAATTATCTGCGTAATGTGCCCGTTGGGCTGTCTTATGACGGTAACCATTGACGATAAGGGCGATGTTTCAGGTGTAGCTAATAATCTGTGTAAAGAGGGGGAGAAATACGCTATAGCTGAGTGTAAGTTTCCCGGGCGAACCCTGACTGTTACCGTGTTAACAGAGGGCAGCCAGCAAAAATTATTGCCAGCTAAAAGTAATCAACCTATTCCCAAGGAACGACTAATGGAGGCCATACGTTCTCTGTCTGGAATAAAGGTGAAGCCTCCCATCAAGATGGGGCAGGTTATTGTCCCTGATATCATAGGTACAGGAGCGGATTTAATAGCTGGTGATGAGTTACTGAGGTAAGAACAGAACAGGATTGAAGGCGGGCTGGATATTTCCACCATGGGGATATTCAGCCCTTTTCTTATTATCGAGGCCAGGCAAGGCTGAAGCCGTGTTTGAATACTTGCCCGGCGGCAGGCATTTTTAGCACAACCACCAAGTTATTATTTTTCTTATCAACCTTTTCTACAATAGACATTTTGTTGAGGATGCTGGCTAAAGCCATAGGTTTTTGCGCCGAGACAACGATTATGGAGCCTTCAGCCTCCGACCAACCTTCCAACACTATCTTCAGGCTATCGACCTTTTCGAGGCATTTCTTAAATTGCTTCACCTGCTTAAAACCGTCCGGCGACGTTATCATCAGCGTAACATCGCCCTCATAGATTTCTAAGCCAGGAGCACTGATGGCTTTCGCAGCATCTTCGGCTTTCGTAAGTTCCTTAGTTTCTCTCTCTGCCTTCTCTTTAGCCAAGCGGTCAGCTTTCATCTTTGCCGCCTCCTCCTGGCTTCTATTCAATGCAGAGATGAACGCTTTTACGGCTACAGGGCAGAATTGCGTCCCGCTGCCCTCATTTAACTGATTAATGGCATCATGAATATTCATCTTGTCACGGTATGAATGAGCGGTAGTCATGGTATCATAAGCATCAGCCACAGCAACCAGACGAGCGCCAATGGGGATATCTTTACCCTTAATCCCCTGCGGATACCCTTTCCCATCATATCTTTCATGGTGATAAAGCACTATATCTCTGACTTTTTCAAGATAGGGAATCCCGCTCAACATATGAGCCCCTTTCAAGGCGTGTTTGCGCATAATATGCCACTCCTTATCTGTCAGTGGGCCAGATTTACGCAGTACACTATCATGAATCCAGAGTTTACCTATGTCATGAAGTAGAGCGCCTAATTCAATAGCCTGTAGCTCTTCCGGTGAAAAGGAAAGGGAATTCGCTGCCAGCATGGTGTATTTCTTTACCCGACTGGAATGACCAGAAGCGTAGAGGTCTTTAGCATCAGCGGCTGCTATTAAAGTCTCAAACATACTTTTGTACCAATCTATCAATATCTGGTGCTGCTCAATGTTATTACTAGCTGTAGCCACCATTGATACTAGTAAGATTAATGCTTCAGTCGAGGCGAATCCTGTTAAGACCGCCAAATCCTGCTCATTGAATTCGTGCCCATCAACCCTATTGATTGCTTCCAGAATACCAATAACCTTTTGACCTCTCAACAGTGGTACCGCAATGACTGACTTAGTTATAAAACCAGTTACCTTATCTATCTCTTTATTAAAGCGCCCGTCTCTGGTCACATCATTGATGATCAATGGCATACCATTACGGAGAACCCAGTTGGCAATTCCAGAGTCAAGGCTTATTGTCATTTGACTTAGCTTATTGCCCACCCTCTTCTCGGCAGCCTGGAAGTAGAGCTCCCCCTTTTCATCATCAATTAGGAGCAGGGATGATGCTAGACTCCGCAGTAGCTGCGGAGTCATACCTAAAATCTCTTCAAGTAGCTGTGATATGCCCGAGACTGAGCTTGCTTTTGGGGCAACCTCGCAAAGAAGTCCCAGCCTCCTCCTATACTCTTCAATCTCTGTCCCGGTCTCCCCAATATCCTGGGCTCTGTTTCCATCCCTAGTTTTATCAAAAATATTACTCATGCTTTTACACTTTTCTATACCTGTAGCAAGATTCCCAGACATTATGGTTTTTAGCTTACTCATTTTGTTACAACTCTACTAATTCTATTTGTATATACCTTCTCAGACACGGCATATTCCCGGGCATCTTAATAACCAATATAATAGCAAAACGATAAATGAAGCGTAAAAATAGCCGCAACATATCTAAATTATGCGTAAATATTATATCCAACTTGTACCACAGTCGAGAACAATATAAGTGACAACCTGCTACGGTACCCGTAAGGTTGTGGTAGTACCCGCGCCCGGCTCTGTTTGCACAATCAAGGTGCCCCCGATTAAGCGGGCTCTCTCTCGCATCCCGATTATACCGAGCTTCCCCGACAGAGCCAGGTCGCTTATCCTTGGAGGTATATTAAACCCCTGACCGTTGTCGCTTATGATTAGAGTTAATGCATCAGCGCCAAAATCCAGGGTCATCTCAACTGCGGAGGCTCGTGAATGCCTTCTAACATTACTTAGTATTTCCTGAGCGATGCGGAAGACAGTTAATTCTATTTCCGGTGCCAGCCGGCGCCTGCTGCCGGTAACACCGACCTTCGTTGCCATCCCGTACCCCTTCTCAAGGTCAGTAATGAGCCACTCCAGTGCCGGCACCAATCCCAGGTCATCCAGTATTGATGGTCTGAGGTCCTGGCTGAAACGACGCACCCCCTCTAGAGCGGAGTCAGCCATCTCATGTAGTTTTTCCAAGCGTTCTGTTACCGGCTTGTTTAGTTTCTTTTCTCCCGTTATGAGCGAGTCAAGGCCGCGTGAAAGGGTGGCTAATACCTGAGCCGCGTCATCATGAAGTTCCCGAGAGATACGCAATCGCTCGTCTTCCTGGGCTTTGGTTACCTGTTTGATATAATATTCCATATTTTGACGCAATTGCTTCTCCTCGGTTACATCCTGGGCAATTACCTGCAGACCAATTACCTCATCTCCTCTGAGCAAAGGACTAATCCTGAGCTCGACAAACGCTTCTGTCCCGTTCTTTCTGGTTAAACGAACCTCCTCAGTCCCACCTACTGTCAACCGCTCCAGTTTTTCTGAAAAAAGCTGCCTGACTTTTTCCTGACTTACGCCAGAAAAGAGCTCATAGATGGCGGTGGAGGCTAGTTCCTTCTGCATATAACCGGTAAGCTGTTCACAGGCTCGATTAACGGAGATCATCCTGGCAGCATTAGAACAGACAAAAATCGCATCACTGGAATTCTCAAAGAGACCCCTGTATCGCTCCTCTGATATTCGCAGTTGTTGAGTGGTAACCTGCTGCCGCTGATAAAGGTGTGCATTTTCAACAGCAACACCAATCTGATTGCCAATGGCAGCAAGCAATTCGACTTCCTCTGGCTGAAAACTGCGGTAGCTGTGCATGGCTATACATAAGGTGCCGTTAACTTTCCTTTTAGAGCTGAGAGGCACGATAAGCGTGGAGTGCAGTTTAAACTTGCTTACCACCTCTCTGGTGAGTCTGGAATCTTTAGAGGCATCCTCCACAAACAGGGGCTGCCCTGACTGAGCTACCCTGCCATTGAAACCCTCTCCCAGCCTGAGCCTATCAACGCCCAGAGCAAGCTCTTCGGCTGTTCCGCGGTGAGCCGCCAGGGAAAGCTCACTGGTTTCCTCATCCAGGAGAAATATCCAGGCAACGTCAGCCTGCATCACTTCGACAACATTGTCGATAGCGTTGCTCAGGACATTACTCAATTCCAGAGATTCAGAGACAGTGCTTGATATCTGGTCAAGAGCGGATAGTCGCTTCTCGTTTTCCATGATGAGCTGAACATTAGCCTGAAGTACCTGCTGGGCACTCTCCAGTTGATGAACCGCTCGCTGTTGCCGATGAATCAGCCAGCTTATCAGCAGTCCGATGAAAAAGAAGGCAATAGTCTCAGTTATTGCCTCGGACGCCTGGAAGGAGAGGAGTATTGCCCGCGGCAGGAGCGCCAGACTGATGAAAACGGCCGTAATCACCCCGCCCCTCAGACCGAAAACGAAAGCGGCGTAAGCTACCGGAATGATGGAAAGGATGCGGTATGTTGAATACCGAGCAAGCTCAACAGGTAACAGATTTACAATATTTTGGTACACGGGAAGCCGGTCAGCATAATAGACGAGGGCTCCAATGCACATAATGGTTAATATACCCCAGAAATGAGGAACCTGGTAAAAGCGCTTCATGCATATACTCCTCTCAACCAACCTCTACGCCAGGTCATCCAAACCCAGCCAGCCTTTTCTCAGCGCCTGTAATACGGCTTCAGTTCTTGAACCCACGTCCATCTTGCGGAAGATATTGCCCAGATGTGCCTGCACGGTACGCCGACTCAGGAAAAGTTTATCGGCAATATCCTGATTACTCATACCCTGGGCGGCTAGCCTCAGTATCTCTGTCTCTCGTTCACTAAGCTCGGCTAGCTGTATCGGCTCTTTCGCTTCCCGGCTAGTCGCCCCAAAGCGGCTGAAGACCTTCTGGGCAATAGTCGGGTGGAGCACGGCTTCACCAGCATATACGGCACGAATAGCATTAACCAGGTCCTTGCCGCTGACGTTCTTCAGCAGGTAACCAGCCGCTCCTGCCTCCAGCAGTGCCACGATATACTGGTCGTTGTCGTAAGCAGTTAAAATCAACACGGCTGTAGAAGGGTGGCTGGCTTTAATATGCCGGGTTGCCTCAATACCATTTACCTTGGGCATGGCGATATCCATCAAAACAACGTGAGGACCGAGTTCAGTTACAAGCTTAATTGCCTCTGTACCATCGCTGGCTTCGCCCACAACCTCCATGTCTTTCTCCTGCTCAATCAGATTGCGCGTGCCCTCACGGAAAAGTTCGTGGTCGTCAGCAATGATAACCCTTATCTTGCCCATATGGCTATTACCTCTTCTACCGCGATGCTGTCTTCTCATCCCCATTATAGTCCGCGGTAAGTGAGAGTTCAAAGGAACACAACTCACCTGAGGTAGTACTAGAGCAGGGCTTGCACAACATAGCTAGCACCCATTGGCATGCACATATTGCCTAGTTGAGAAATAAGCCAAGGTTACAAGCCAGATTAGGTCAGTTAGGCGATGTAAGGCTGTTCATTCACTGTTATCCTGAAAATAGAGGAAGTTGAAGGAGGTGCCAGTTATGGAACAGGCAATGGCTGAAAATTCCCAAAATGATAATTTTATCAGTATCTCTACGGTGCTTGATGAGCTCGAAAGAGATTTGATAAGCCGAGAAGTTGGGCCGAAAGAGAAGAAGGCTCCCTCTAACAAAGACGCCATCCTTAAGGTATTAGCCAGAGCCGCCGATGACCACAAGTTCCTGGCTCGGCTGGCGGAGGACGCGGATAAAGTGCTTAAGGAGTATGAGCTGACCTCGGAGGAGAGAGCCGCCCTGGCGTCAGGTGACCTGCGACGGATAGAGTCATGGGTCGGTAAGCTGGACAAGCGACTGAGCACCTGGATATGGTGCCGCCTTCAACAGGAAAAATGGTAAGTAAAGTGAGGTCTAGAATGAGTATGGCTGAGGTGACACAGGATATACAGACAGTTGCCCCAACAGGTGCAGAAACGGTTGAAACCCGAGTAGATGAGATTCTGGCATCATATATTGGTGAGAAAGCTGAGTTAATCCCGATATTGCAGCAGGTTCAGCAGGCTTTTGGCTATTTACCTGAGGAGGCTATGAGCCGGATAGCGAAGTTTGTTGATGTGCCGGAGTGCACCGTCTTCGGGACAGCTACTTTTTACACTCAATTCAAGTTCGTGCCTACGGGGCGAAATATTATAAAGGTGTGCCGTGGTACGGGCTGCTATGTAAAAGGAGCGCCCCGGATACTTGATGAGGTAGAGAAGGTGCTGGGTATCAAAGATGGAGAAACGACACCTGACATGGAATATACGTTGGAGACGGTCGCTTGCTTTGGTTCCTGTGCCTTGGCACCGGTGATGGTAGTCAATGACAGGGTCTACGGCAGATTAACAGCCAATAAAGCAAAAGAAATATTGAGTAATAGAGAATAGCGCATTATTTACAGGGGGACGTGATGAATTTCAACGAGATAAAAAAACAGGCAATCTCACAGTGGCAGGCAGCGCAGAGTAGCTCGAATCCCCGTATCTTGATCGGTACTGGCACCTGTGGCATTGCCTCAGGAGCAGAAGACATACTTAAAACTCTCAGCGAGGAGCTTGATAAGAACAACCTGCCGGCTGATATTATCCAGGTAGGTTGCATCGGCCTTTGCTACGCTGAGCCGCTAATAGAGATAGTAAAGCCCGGCATGCCCGGTGTCTTCTACGGGAATCTTACCCCTGAGCTTATGTCCGAGCTTGTCAGAGACTACCTGATTGCCGGTAACCCTCGCCCTGACCTCGCCCTTGGTGCCCGCGGTGAAGGCACCATAGATGGAATCCCACAACTCTTTGACCTGCCCGTACTTAAGCCTCAGGTTCGCATCGCCCTGCGCAACTGCGGGAATATAGACCCTATGAATATCCACCACTATATTGCCAATGGCGGTTACGAGGGGCTGAGCGAAGTGCTCAAGATGAAACCCCAAGAGGTAATTGATGAGGTCAAGAAATCAGGATTGCGCGGGCGGGGAGGTGCTGGTTTCCCCACCGGCCTCAAATGGCAATTCTGCCACGACTCTGCGGGCTCGAAAAAATATATTGTGTGTAACGCGGATGAAGGCGACCCGGGAGCTTTTATGGATAGAGCCGTACTTGAGGGCGACCCACACGCCGTTCTGGAAGGAATGCTTATCGGTGCCTATGCTATAGGTGCTTCCGAGGGCTACATTTATATTCGGGCGGAGTATCCGCTGGCAATACAACGGCTGAGAGTTGCCCTGGACCAGATGGAGAAGTGCGGGTTGCTGGGCGAGAATATCTTAGGCTCAGGTTTCAAGTTTCACATCAAGATTAAAGAAGGGGCTGGTGCCTTTGTCTGCGGTGAGGAGACTGCTTTAATGGCCTCTATTGAGGGCAACCGCGGCATGCCTCGCTCCCGTCCCCCCTTCCCCGCTCAATCAGGTCTGTGGGGCAAGCCCACGAACATAAATAACGTAGAGACCTGGGCTAATGTTTCCGCCATCCTCAAGAAGGGCGCAGACTGGTATGCAAACTACGGCACCGAGAAAAGCAAAGGCACCAAGACCTTTTCCCTGGTGGGAAAAGTGACGCGTACAGGCCTTATTGAGGTGCCCATGGGCATTAACCTGCGTGAAATCATTTATGGGATTGGGGGCGGCATACCGGGAGGCAAGAACTTCAAAGCCGTACAAACCGGAGGTCCCTCAGGAGGTTGTCTGCCGGCCAGTTTTCTCGATTCTCCGGTCGATTATGAATCGCTGGCGAATGCCGGCTCTATTGTGGGTTCAGGCGGCATGGTGGTGATGGATGAGGATACCTGTATGGTAGATGTGGCCAGGTATTTCCTTACCTTCACACAACTTGAGTCCTGTGGAAAGTGTATCCAGTGTCGCTGGGGCACCAAACAGATGCTGGACATCCTGGAGGATATAGTAAGTGGTAACGGGAGAGATGGGGACATTGATTTGCTTCTGGAACTGGGCGAAGCCGTTAAGAATGGCTCTCTTTGTGCCCTGGGCGGGACGGCTCCTAACCCGGTGCTGACGACTATCCGCTACTTCCGGGATGAATATGAGGCCCACATATCGGAAAAGCGCTGCCCGTCGCTCTTCTGTAAAGCGCTGGTTTCCTATTATATTGACGCCGAGAAATGCGAGGGCTGCGGTATCTGCGCCAGAGCCTGCCCCGCCGAAGCTATTAACGGCGGCAAGCGCATGGTGCATGTCATAGACCAGGGTAAGTGCATTAAGTGTGGAAGCTGCCTGGATGTTTGTCCGACCAAGTTTAGTGCCGTAGCCAAAGTCTCCGGGGAAGCTGTGGCGGCGCCAACAGAGCCCGTTCCTGTAGGCAGCAAGTCTTAAATAGTAAAAACCGAAGCCATTTGATGGCAAGGGAGGCAACCAATGACGACAACTATCTCAACTGTCGCCGAGGAGAAAAAGCTGGGGACTGTTACCTTAACCATTGATGGGAAGAAGGTCGAAGTACCAGAGGGGACTACGGTGCTCGAGGCAGCACAAACTGCCGGTGTATATATTCCGACACTCTGCCATGACCCCGACCTCAAGCCCTACGGGGCCTGCCGCTTTTGCGTTGTGGAGATTGAGGGCATGCGCGGTCTGCCCACTTCATGTACCACCCCGGCAACGGACGGGATGGTGGTGCATACCGAGACACCTATGGTGAACCAGTCCCGCCGTATAACCATGGAGCTAATCATGGCTAATCATCATGGGGATTGTCTCACCTGTGCCAAAAACCAGCAGTGCGAGATACAGAAGATAGCGCGGTATCTGGGTATTGAGCAGGAGCATTTTGACAGAATGCGAAAGAGCCAGGAACTGCTTCCCATTGACGACAGTCATCCCGCTTTTACCCGCGACCCGAATAAATGTATCCTCTGTGGCAAGTGCGTTCGTGCCTGCCATGAAATCACCGGCGTCGGTGCCATCGACCTAGCCTTCAGAGGCAACTCGACCAGAGTGAGCACCTTCGGTGACAAGCCTATTATAAAATCCATATGCGAATCCTGCGGCGAATGCGTGGAACGATGCCCCACCGGAGCACTCATTCCCAGAAATAGCAGGCAGGCAACACACGAAGTTAAGACAATCTGTCCCTATTGCGGAGTGGGCTGCTCCGTATATCTGGGCATCCGCGGCAATGAGATAGTCAGTGTACGGGGCGACAAAGAAAGCCCGGTCAACAAGGGTGGACTTTGCGTCAAGGGAAGGTTTGGCTTTGATTTTATCAATCATCCCGACAGACTAACCAAGCCGCTCATCAGGAAGGAAGGCTGGAGCAAAGATGTAGAGGTAAACGGCAACTTTAGAGATATCTTCCGCGAAGCCAGCTGGGATGAAGCTCTTGACCTGGTGGCTGATAATCTCACCAGAATTAAGGCGGAATACGGGCCGGATAGCCTGGGGGTACTGAGCTCTGCCAAATTCACCAATGAGGAAAACTACTTGGTGCAGAAGTTTGCCCGGGCTGTTTTGGGCACCAACAATGTTGACCACTGTGCCCGTCTCTGCCATGCCTCCACCGTGGTGGCCGCAGCGGCTGCCTTCGGTGACGGTGCCATGAGCAATTCCATTGCCGACTTTGCCAAGGCTGATGTCCTATTCGTGATTGGCTCTAATACCACCGAGTGCCATCCCATCATCGGGCGGCTTCTCCGCCAGGGCGTAAAATCCGGAAGCACCAAGCTTATCGTGGCTGACCCCCGCGGTATTCAGCTTGCCAAAATGGCTGCCGTTCACCTGCGCCATAAACCGGGAACCGACGTAGCCCTGCTCAACGCCATGATGTACGTAATTCTGGAAGAGGGCTTGCATGATAAAAAATTCATTGAGGAACGCACCGAAGGCTTTGAGGAACTGGCCGAGACAGTCAAGCGCTACACACCTGAGATGTCCCAGGAAATCACCGGAGTTTCTAAGGCTCATATAGTGAGAGCGGCGCGACTCTTCGCCAGCGCCGAAAGGGCGGCCGTTCTCTATGGTATGGGTATAACCCAGCACACCACAGGAACGGATAATGTCAAGAGCCTAGCCAACCTGCTGATGCTGACGGGCAATATCGGCCGGGAAGGTACCGGATTCAGCCCGCTCCGGGGTCAGAACAATGTCCAGGGAGCCTGTGATATGGGTGCCCTGCCCAATGTCCTCCCCGGTTATCAACAGGTAGCTAATCCGGAAGCCAGGCAGAAGTTTGAGTCAGCCTGGCAATGTACCATAAAGGATAAACCAGGACTGCCCGTTACCGAAATGGCAGAAGCTACCTCTCAGGGTAATATCAGAGCCATGTTCGTGGTGGGCGAGAACCCGATAATGAGCGAACCTTACGCGGTTCATACCAAGCGAGCCATGCAGCAACTGGAATTCCTGGTGGTCCAGGACATCTTCCCCACCGAGACAGCCGTTCTGGCTGATGTCATTCTGCCGGCGGCTGCCTTCGCCGAAAAAGACGGTACCTATACCAGCACCGAGAGGCGGGTGCAAAAACTCAGGAAAGCCGTCACCCCACCCGGCGAGGCCAAACCCGACTGGCAGATTATTTCCCTGCTGGCCAGCAGGATGGGGTATCCCTTTGAATACCAGAGCACCGCAGAGATAAATGAGGAAATGGCATCGCTGACTCCTATCTACGGTGGTATTCACCATGACCGGCTGGGGGGTTACGGATTGCAGTGGCCATGCACAGACAGGGAGCACCCCGGCACCCCTACCCTGCATCAGGGCAAGTTCACCCGTGGCCTGGGCAAGTTCCATGCTGTTGAATACAAACCTCCGGCGGAATCGGTTTCTACCGACTATCCTCTGATTCTCACCACGGGCCGAATACTGGAGCACTGGCACACGGGCAGCATGAGCCGGAGAACCCGAGTGTTGAATGACCTCCAGCCCAACGGTGCCGTTGACATACACCCTGACGACGCGCTGAAGCTCGGCATCATGGATGGTGACCTCGTAACCATAGCTTCAGAGCGAGGCAAGATAGAAACGCCGGTTAATATTACCGATAAAACCTCCCCCGGATTAGCCTTCATGGCTTTCCACTGGAAAGAGTCACCGGTTAACGCGCTGACCAATTCAGCACTGGACCCGGTGGCCAAGATACCGGAGTTCAAAGTCTCGGCCGTCAAAGCGGTACTGGCGGTATTGGACAGGGCCACTCAGGATAACGCCTTTTTTGCCCGCCTTGCCGAGAACCCTGCTGAGGCACTGAAAGAATATGATTTAACTGCTGAAGAGAAAGTGGCCATTGCCAGCGGCGATATCCGAAAGATTGAATCATGGGTCGGTAAGCTGGATGAGCGGCTGAAGAAGTGGCTTATTGCCAGACTGGCACAGGAAAAATGGTAGCCAGCACTTGAAAGCAGGGTCATAATATTCACAATATAATATTTAGGTATTTATCATTTATGGTGCTTGTCGCGATGGCGTTCTTTCTGGTGATAATCTGGATTCAAAATCTGAGGGTGAAACAGCAAGTACAGTATTGAGCCGAAGCAAGGAATTATAAGTATTACAATTGCCCATGGTGGCTTGCGACCCATAAATACTCTCTGCCTAGACGCTAAATCGTGGAGAAAAATCCCGACCAATATCCAGTGCACGATGCCAAACAGGACAACCCTTATAACCCATTCGGGTTCCATGCCCTTGCTCCCATCACATTCTTACCTGTCGTATTATACTATATTATGAGGGGAAGCCTGACGAAGTTCGGTTGAGTCCGCTTGGTTCCAATTTAGACAGTCTTACGCCGTGTGATGTCTCTGAATATGGAAATCTGACAGACCGTCCCATCCGTATCTATGTAAGGGGCCGCTACTATTTCATAGATTCTGCCGTCCGGGAACTGGCACTCCCAATTACTAATTTCTCTATTATTAATAACGGCTGGTATTTTACAATCCTTCTTACACGGAGCATCAACCTTTTGCAGATGCTGGTAGCAGGTGGAGCCGATACCCTCACCGAAATCCCTCACCATATTAGAATTCATAAAACGTATCCGGTAGTCCGGACCGGTAATAATGACGCCATCTGCCATTCCGTCGACGATTTTTAACAGCTTGTCTCTTTCGGCAGCTATCATGGCTTCCAACTGCCGGGACTTTACCGACTGATTTCGTATGATTCCAATAAGGACACCAATGACACCGGCGAATATGGTAAAGATTACCATCCTGAGTAACGGGTCAGGAAAGGGAGATATTAAAAAAGCACGGGGCAAAAAGATAACGAAGCTTACCAGTGTTATGATTACCGCTCCCTTAACCCTGCCGTGATAACCAGCATAGATTATTGGAGCCAGAAACAGGAGACGGTGTATATCGTGCACACCGT
>CAYWAU010000035.1:0-15151 GCA_964456395.1 uncultured Dehalococcoidaceae bacterium | reverse complement strand
CAGTTTATCGGCAAAATCGGCTCTAAAGGTAAGGCCAGCCATGGGAAGGTCACCGCCCATGCCCTTGCCCCATGTCAGCATATCGGGTACGACATCACTGTATTCAATTGACCACATTTTGCCACTGCGCCCGGCTCCCGCCTGAACCTCGTCGGCAATGAATAGAGCACCGTGTTTTTCGCAGGCTTTTTTCAATATCTCCATATAACCCGGTGGTGGCACTAAATAGCCGCCTTCTCCCTGTTGCGGCTCGATAATGAGAGCGGCTACGTCATCAGCCGCGGTATACGGTGTGTTAAGCACATAATCAACGTATTTAGCACACTGCAGGTCACAACTTGGATACTCCAGGCCAAAGCAGCAGCGATAGCAATAGGGATAGGGTACATGTATGACATAGGGCATGAGAGGCCCGAAACCGTGGTGGTAGTGGTCTCCGGTGGTCAGGGCTCCTGAACCACACCACACGCCGTGGTAAGCACCATGAAAGGCGACGATCTGTGACCTGCCGGTCAGATGACGAGCAAACTTTATTGCTGTTTCCACTGCTCCACTACCGCTCTGGGCAAAGTAACTGACGCAATTACCGCGCAGTCCCTCGGGCATGATGCCGGATATTTTCTTGGCGAGCGCAACACGTCGGGTACTGACTGCCTCGGCGGCATGCATCAACTTTCCCAGCTGTTCCTCTATGGCTTTAATTACCCTGGGATGTCTGCGCCCCACAGCATTTACCGCAACCCCGGCCGCTATATCAATGTAAATGTTACCATCGGGGTCCTTTACCGTGGCACCCATGCCCTCATCAAAAACGGGGGGAAGTGCACCTCCGGGTCGTGTCAGTGACTCGTACTTAGGCACGTCTCCAATTATCTCCTGGCTCTTGGGACCGGGAATCTTAGTCACAATCTTTGGTGCATCTGGATAAGATAACTCTGCCAGTTCCTTTTCCGAAATCATTTTTACCTCCATAAAAGATTAGTGTAAGCTTTTATCGACCGATCACTTTGTTGTTCAATGAGCTAAAACCGCCTGGTTCATTATTTATCAACAGCTTTCTAACATAGTCATTGGCTCTTATCCGTAGTCTACCATCATTGTTGCTACCTTAGCCATCAAAATGTCTCAAGTGGAGTATACTCTAATCCTAGAGATTCCGCTACAGGCTTAGAGACCAGCTTACCCTTAAACACATTAAGACCTTTCCGCAAGGCAGCATCCGTCCGTAGAGCTTCCTTATAACCCAAATTCGCCAGTTTCAGAACATAGGGGAGGGTTACGTTAGTTAAAGCAAAGGTTGAAGTCCGTGAAACGGCACCAGGCATGTTAGCCACACAGTAATGAATCACACCGTCAACGGTAAAAACAGGGTCAGCGAGAGTGGTGGGTTTGGTGGTTTCGCAGCAGCCTCCCTGGTCAACCGCCACATCCACTACCACGGAACCCTTTCTCACCTTGGCAATCATGTCCCGGGTCACTAAACATGGTGCTCTAGCGCCCGGTACCAACGTGGCTCCAACGACCAAATCTGCATCGGCTACAGCATCTTCAATATGGCTTTTATTGGAAGCTATGGTTACGAGTTTCCCTGCAAGAATATCGGTCAAGTATCTTAGCCTGTCCATATTTATATCTAGTATGGTTACTATAGAACCCATACCTAGCGCGACTTTGGCGGCATTGATACCCACAGTTCCTCCACCTATGATAACAACTTTACCAGGCTCCACCCCCGGCACTCCTCCCAGCAAGACTCCACTGCCACCGTTTTCCTTTTGTAGATAATAAGCTCCAACCTGAATTGATAGCCTGCCGGCAATCTCACTCATAGGAGTTAACAGGGGTAGAGAGCCGTCCGCCAATTCAACTGTCTCATAAGCAATCCCTATCACCTTCTGTGCCAGTAGCGCCTTTGTCAGTTCCAGCGCCGGGGCAAGATGCAGATAAGTAAACAGTATCTGACCTTCATTAAGTGAATCATATTCTGCCGAAAGCGGCTCTTTTACTTTAACAATCATTTCCGCTTCTCCGAATACTGCCTGAGCCGACTCTTTTACCTCGGCTCCAACCTGCCGGTATTCTCCGTCCGATATACCGCTGCCCTCACCGGCCGAGGTTTCCACTACTACTTTATGACCTTCTTCAACCAAGGTCCTCACTCCAGTTGGGACCAATGAGACTCTGGCCTCATGGTTCTTTATCTCTCGCGGAACACCTATAATCATTTATTTTCCCTTCTCCTTCATGTGTTGTCTAAATCAATAATGAGAGCTATCCCGTGGCTTCACATATGCCACAGCCTGGCTTTCGAAAAATCCGCGAAGCTTAGGGGCTCCCCATTTCACACAACTCTTTAGAAATACGAAATACATCGCTATCTAGCATTTTATGCCAGCTATTACGCCCTGTCAAATTTTTATTTGGCTTAAATAATACGATAATCGTAGTCATTTAGCTTTTAAAATTTACTACAACAGACAGACAATTATAAATAGACAGCTTTCTCGTAAATATACAGACAAATTAAGACGAAATTGCATTATTTGAGAGTGATGCTGAAATGTATATATAAATGCTAAAATGGTGCTTAGGTAGTTATTCCAAGGAGGATTAAGCGATGGATAAAATTGACGTAAAACTTATTCAAGAATTACAGAACGATGGCCGGAAGAGCTACACTAAGCTTGCCAATATACTGGGAGTAACTGAAGGCACTATACGGAAGAGAGTGAAGGCCTTACACAAACAAGGAATCATTAATATTAGAGCCGTATTAAATCCTAATAAAGTTGGCTATGAGATGATATGTATGATGGCTCTTCAGGTTAAAATGGCTGATTTGCTCAAAGTTGCGGAGATGTTAGCCGCGAAACCAAACGTATACTATTTAGCCTTTGTCACTGGACGTTATGATATGCTTGCCTTAGTTCTGGCTCGAACACCAGAGGAACTGTCATACTTTATTAAAGAGCACATCTCCAGTATGCCGAGCATCTTGAGAACCGAGACCTTCGTTAATCTGGAAATTCTGCAGAGCCCGTGGATGGGGAAATGGGATCTTCATCAACTCATTGGTGGTTCAGAGCATATCTAGATCGCTGCTGTTTCTGTCCTACCTCATCCAGGCCGGCGGCTTTTATCACATCATTTTTGCCGGAAGCCATATGGCTAGCACTGGAAATACCATAACCATAATCAGGACCAGCAACTGCATGCCTACGAAGGGAGGGACAGAGCGCCAGATGTCCCCTGTAGTTATCTCCGGGGGAGCGATTCCCTTCATTAAGATTAAACACCAGCCGAAGGGAGGCGTCAGGTAAGCCATCTGCATATTAAGGATAAAGATTATACCATACCATACCGGGTCGAAGCCCAGCGAAAGGGCTATAGGCATGAATATCGGGGCACAGATAGTTATGATAGCAAAATCATCCATGAACATGCCAAAGATGATCAGGATGGCTTGCATACCTATGATGATGAGCCAGCGGTTAACCTCCAGCCCTTCTACTATCCCCATTACCATTCCCTGGGCACCGGCGCTGGTATAGACCTGGCCGAAAAGGGTGGCGGCAACCAGTATCCACAAAGCCATACCAGTAATCTTGATGGTTTCCCGGCATGAACTGGCAAGCACCTTCCAGCTGAACTGGCGATAGATAAAAAGGCTAAGCAAAGCAGCGCAGGCGCCCACAGCAGCCGCTTCTGAGGGGGTGGCAATCCCGGCAAAGATTGACCCCAGGACGGCGAGGACTATCAAAACAGGAATAACAACCTCCCTGAGCGACACCCATCTCATTCTCCAGGTAACATTCTCGGCTACCCTGGGGGCGATATGCGGCTGAAGGTAACTTCTGGTTAGGATGTAGATTGTATATATACCGGCGCAGATAAAACCGGGGATAACACCGCCCATGAAGAGCTTCCCTATTGACATCCGGGTAATAAAGCCGAAGATTATCATCATGAGGCTAGGAGGGATAACATCTCCGAGGACTCCCCCGGCCATCACACTCCCTAAGGCTAAGGACTTATCGTAGTTGCGTTTAAGCATGGCCGGCACCGCTATAATCCCCATGGTGACGAGGCCAGGGGTAAATCCGCTAGCCATGGCGAGGACAACACATACTCCAAGCGATACTACTGCCAAGCTGCCCCTGACGCCTGATAGCCAGTAACTCAGGGCGTCAAATAGGCGGTCGGCTATGCCGGAATGAACCAAGAAGTTCGCCATCAGCAGGAAAAGGGGGATTGCCATCAGGGCGGTGTTTGTTATTGTCTTATAGGTAGTAGTGGCTAACATGAACAGGCCGTTGGTGCCTGATAATAAAAAGGTAACGAGGATGCTGATGATACCAAGGGCAAGAAAGACGCGGACCCCCAGTGCCAGAAGCAAAAGAAGCCCGCCAAATAGGATGAGGGTGACTAATTCAACGCTCATGAACGCCTCACCATATGGAATAGGCTGGCGAACTCACTGTCACCGCGGTGGGAAACAGTACTGCCGCGGCTGGCTTTTCTATTGGTATATGTCTTTATCCCGATGACAGACGTTATATCACCTCCGCTGGCTGGTTAGCCGCTATTTGGTTTCTTTTCGGAAAAAGGTGGATATTCCTTGAAGCAAGAACAGAACGGCAACCACCGGTATAAGTGTTTTGATGACGTAAAGAGGTACTTTGGGAGTTCCCTGGGAGAGCTCTGTGTTTATTAGAGAATTGCCAGCCATCCAACCTGACTGCCAGATTAGCACTCCCATGAAGACGAGGAAGATTACAAAGTCAGTCAGCCCAGCATAGAACTTGGTCCTTGGCTTGAAACGTTGATAGAATACCTCAACCCTGAGATGGGCACCAGCTGCTACGGCATACACCCCGGCAAAGAGCACGAACACTCCTAAAATCTGCCTGTTTATCGGGAAGCCCCATATAAATGGGTAATCAAAGACATACCTGGCTACCACTCTGATGACAACGATTGCCATCAAGACGATGGCTAGCAGGCTAATGGGTTTGCTCGCCTTTTCGCTGAAAGTATCAATGGCTTTGAATATAATCTTTAATTTCTCACCCATCTATAGAGTCCTTTGTAGACATCCCTTTATACAACCCTGATTTTTCCCACATCCGCATTAAGACCTGCATCTGCCGGAGACAGTACCAAAGGGTACCACCCCTGGCAGATGCAGGCTATCTCCAACCACCAGTTGTAGTTTTAGAAGTGGTTTAGTACCTATAATCTGTTTCCCGTCTTAAGCCATCTCAGATATTCGCAAGCTGGGCAATTTCGGCTCTATTTTACTCCCCGCCAGTCCTTTATTAAGGCAACTGCGGTGGCAGATGCTGCATCCCTGGTGGCAACTTCATCCCATAGCGCGTAACCGACTTCTTCATGCAGGGCGATAAGTCCGTCGTCCATCCAGACCTCGGTAAATTTTCCCTTATCTACCAGGCCATAGCATACCGCCAGGTCTTTCTCATAGGCGTCGAGGCAGGCATACCAGTAATCCTCGGCAGCACCGGCAAGAGCCTGTTGAAGGTCGCTGGACAGGCTGTTCCACAGCTCCATGTTGACCACTATATTCCCGATAGCGTCATTGTTCTCCTCACCGTGAATCCAGTACGGGGCTACCTCATGCCAACTGAGTCCAGTTACACAACTTACATCCCAAATGGCAGCTTCCACAGTGCCCAGCTTCAGTGCCATGTAGCCCTCATCTCCGGGGATATCAACCCCGTTGGCTCCACAACCGTTTTCCCACTCCATCCACAGACCGTCAGTCCTTATTGTCAATCCCTTAAAATCTTCCACTGTTTTGATAGGCTTGGTGGCAACCATGAAGGGAACCGGACCATACGGATGGATATCAAGGTAATGGACTCCCTGTGTTGCGTATTGCTCACGGAGCAGGCTTAGGAAGCCGCTTTCAAAGAAGAAATCACGAATAGCATTTCCCTTGCCCTCAAAGGTTGTCTCCTCTGGGATTCTATACCCGTAGGGCAAACCAAACTCCACGTCGCCGACAGGAATTACTCCACTCCACAGGTTGCCAGCACCCTGTCCCATGTCCAGAGTCCCTTTCTTTACCGCCTCCGCCACTTCAAACATGCCCACTATGTCTGGGGCACCAAACCATGAAATCTTGAGTTGTCCGTTGCTCCTTTCATCGGCAGCGGCAGCAAACGCCGCCATTGTTTCCACGGACAGGTCTCCACGAGGCCAAGCGGACTGTATTTTTAGTTCATACACCTTGGCCGGGGCCGGGGCTGGAGCCGGGGCTGGAGCTGGTGCCGGAGCCGGGGCTGGGGCTGGGGCTGGTTCGGCACAACCGCTTAAAACCAAGCCGACTACCAGTACAATCATCAAGGGGATTAGAAATAATTTCTTCACTGTTAATTCCTCCTTCCTCTGAAATGGTCATGGTCTCCTGCACTTAAAAAAATCACTTCATCTATCACCTCCTTCGGGGTTATCCGCTTATTCTTCACAATGCCTGGGACTTTCCTGAATCACTCCTCTCAAGGACAACCTAAATATATTATTAAACACAAAAACCCACGCTTAGTTACGTGGGTTTGGACATTAAAGATCGCTGCTCTTATTGTGATGTTCATAAATTCACACCGCCAGCGCTTTTAAATCCACCTAAGTTTAAACGCTAATGGTATAGTTTGTCAATATCTCTCAGTACTTCTCTTTATTTAAGCTAACTCGGTCCAGCTATTTAACCAGTTCTCTTACAAGTTCGCTGAATACCTTGTTATGAAGGTCAGCATCCTCAGCTGTGGTTGCTGGGGAGATAAGTACCATACTGTGGAACGGCGTGAGTAAGATACCGCGGTTAGCCATATAAACATGAACCAGAGCGTCCAGGTCATCGTCAAATGCTTCTTCGGACTCAAGGCCGTTCTTGGGCGGGACCGGGCAGAAGCGGTACTCAGCCCGGCAACCGAGGCGGTTCACGTGCCATGATAAATGGTTATCCTTTATTATCTCAGCCACGCCGTCAGCCAGCCGCTTGGCGACAGTAATCATGCGGTCGTAAGCTTCCTGGGTCAGGACGTGTTCCAATGTCGCCCTGATTGCCGCTGCTTGGATGACGCTGCCAGCTAGCGTCCCGCCAACCCCCAAACCGAAGCACCGCTCCCCAGTATCAAGATTGTCAGCGACCTCCCTAGCCAAACCCAACGCCGCCACGGGTAAACCGCTGGCAATTGCTTTACCGATGGTGAAGAAGTCTGGCTCCAGATTCCAGATGCGGGTAAGCCCACCCGGACCAGCGGAGATGGTATGTGTTTCGTCAATAATCAGCAGGGTGCCGAAGCGGTGCGTAATTTTACGTAATGCCTCATGATAGCCTAGCTCAGGGAAAATTATACCGGCGTTGGTCATCGCCGGTTCACACAGCACACAGGCGACATCTTGGGGAGACAATGCCTTTTCTAAAGCATCAAGGTCATTGAATTGTATCACCCGTGATGCTGGGTTGGGTAAAGGTCCCACGACGTTCCTTCTCTGAGTCATATATGGGCCGTCTCTGACGCTTACCAGTGCCTCATCAACACTGCCATGATAGCAGCCATCAAACACGAGGACCAAGTTGCGTTTGGTGAGGCGTCGTGCCATTTTGATGGCAAACCTGTCGGCATCCGTGGCCGTGGCATATATCTGCCAGCGAGGCAGGCCAAAACGGCGTGCCAATTCCTCTCCGACCCAAACGGAGTCTTCCGAGGGAAGCATACAAGTCATGCCTTTGTACACCTGTTTGGCGATAGCATCAGCGGCTGGTGCTGGTGAGTGGCCGGTCAGTGCTCCGGAATCACCCAGACACAGGTCTACGTAGGTATGCCCGTCGACGTCAGTCAAACGGGCACCCTTAGCCTCCGTCACGAAGACGGGGAAAGCACCCGGCCACTCAGTCATCCAGCTCATGGGGACGCCCCTGAAAAGTGAGCCCTTGGCCCTCTCGAACAGTGCTCTTGATTTTGGACGCTCGGCAATGTAGCGTTTTTCTTCACGCTCTATCAGCGCCTTGATTCCTGAGCGGTCAATAGTTGGCATGATACTTCTCCCCTTTATTTCACTTATTTCCGGGTTATGTGATTTAGTATATTTACATCTTTTTCATTACTTGTCAAGCTGATGCATTAGAAATTGTTTACCAGTTGGTAAGCCTCAGTACTCTCTCCCTCGCCAGGAAAGGAGGAGCATATGGTTAAATTGCGTGTCATTGTGTTTTTCCCTTATTATGGGGCTATAATCAATATAGCGACAGTGATAAATCACGCTCAGTATTGGTACTAATGCTGACTCAAAATTAAAATAGGGGGTGATTAATGCTTGAGGAATATAGTCTTAAAGGCAAGGTAGCCATTGTAACTGGGGCGGGAAGAGGTATTGGTAAAGCGATCGCTCTGACTCTGGCTGAGGCTGGAGCCGATATTACGGTGGCAGCGCGTACCGTGGAGCAGATAGAGCGTACCGCTGAGGAAATCCGTGAGATGGGGCGAAGGGCGCTGGCTGTACCGACAGATGTAACCAAGAGAGAGCAAGTGGCAAATGTAGTGGAGCAAGCTGTGTCACAGTTTGGCAAGATTGATATCCTGGTCAATAATGCCGGCGTGCCCATTCTCAAACCTATTTCTTTTATTCCGGGTATGAAGCTAGAGGGATGGCAAACGGCAGATAGTTGGGATACTCCACTCACCGAGGAGGAATGGCACCTTGTTCTCAACACCAACTTAACCAGTGCCTTTCTCTTCGCCCAGGCTGTCAGCCCGCATATGCTCAGGCAGAAGAAGGGTAAAATTATCAATACCAGTTCCAACAGCGCTGATTTGGCCCCACCCTATTTTTCGGCATATTGTGTCAGTAAAGCCGGGCTGAGTATGTTCACTCGGTGCCTGGCTACGGAGTGGGCTCCGTATAACATTTGCGTCAATGCTGTTGGTCCTGGAAATGTGCTTACCGAATTGAGTGCGCCAGTGCTTAATGACCCTGAAAGGAGAGAGTTCATACTAAAAGCCATCCCCATGGGCCGGATGGGTGAAACGCGGGAGGTGGCGCTCCTGGTGGTCTTTCTTGCTTCAGAGGCTTCAAACTGGGTGACAGGGCAGACCTTCTATATAGATGGTGGTCAATTATCCCGCGGTAATGGCTTTTAGTCTTAGAATTCTTCTTTCTAGCGGTCATCGCCTTGGTATGAGGTTAATCCACCTAGGTAGACTCTCTTGACAATATCGCTGTTTTTGAATTCACCGATGCCACCCTCAGTGATAGGCTCCATTGAAAATCTCATCGGAACCCTCCCTAAATTAAAGGAGCCGGTATCACTCACGGCGTGTGAATTCAGCCATGACTAAACAATTCAAGCTTTTAGTGACTTTTCATGATTCTTCAACTCACTTTTCCAGCTGCTTCAACGTTTCTCTCACTATAGACCCTAGCTCGGCAAGACTTACATCAATGGCTCAAAAAGTAACAACGGCACTAATTTCCCGCTCGTCTTCAACTACCAGAGCTCTCTTTACGTTACTCTCAGAAGTTTTCATCTGACCGTTCCTTCATTATCAGTGGTTGGTATTGGCAATTCAACTACAAAAGTGGCTCCTTTACCTAACTCACTTTCGGCATATATCCTACCGGCATGCTCGGTTATTATTCCGTGACAGATGCTTAGTCCTAGGCTGGTTTGCACCTTATTTCCTGCACATTGATATGCTTCTATGATATAATAATTCTGACTATCTAGTATACAAGGAGGTGGGGTTGATAAAGTGTCGATACTTGATGCAAAAACGATACTAATAACTGGTGGCACAGGTTCCTTTGGCCAGAAGTTCACTGAGATAGCTTTGCGAGAGCATAATCCGAAAGCAATACGAATATTCTCCAGGGGAGAATTGCTCCAGCAGCAAATGCGGCAGAAGCTTAATGATGATCCGCGACTGCGCTTCTTTATTGGTGATGTCAGAGATAGGGAAAGGGTATATCGTGCTGTGAAAGGGGTTGACATCGTGGTTCACGCTGCCGCTTTGAAGCAGGTCCCAACTTGCGAATATAATCCAATAGAGGCAGTAAGAACAAACATTGATGGAGCCGTCAACGTTGTTGATGCCGCTATTGATAACAGCGTGGAAAAGGCTATAGCTATCAGCAGTGATAAGGCTGTTCATCCGGTCAATCTTTACGGAGCAACCAAGCTGGTGATGGAAAGACTATTCATTCAAGCTAATGTCTATACCGGTGGACGGGAAACAAAATTTAGCTGTGTCCGTTATGGCAATGTTGTCGGCAGTAGGGGCAGTGTCGTTCTGCTATTCCTTGAGCAAAAGGAAGACGGCGTGATTACTATTACTGATGAGCGAATGACGAGGTTCTGGATTAGCTTGGAACAAGGAGCAAGATTTGTCATTGATTGTATTGATAAAATGCAGGGCGGAGAAGTATTCATCCCTAAGATTCCCAGCATGAAGATTATGGATCTAGCCGATGTGATTGCACCGGAAGCTGAAAAGAGAATTGTAGGGATACGCCCCGGGGAAAAGATAAACGAAATTCTGCTGACTGAGGAAGAAGCCAAACATAGTAAGGAGTTTGACAACTATTTTGTCACTGAACCAGAGTATCCCTTCTGGGGGAGATATGACCTGAAAGGTGCCAAGCCCCTTCCTGATGGCTTTAGATATACTAGCGATAATAATAACTGGAGGTTGACGGTAGAAGAAGTCAAAAAGATGATTGAAGGACTTGAAGGATGAAACGGTTAGCAATTGAAGGGAGAACGCATGTAAGAGCCGAACTTCTTCCTTACGGACATCAGTGGATTGATGATGAGGATATTGCTTCCGTCATTGAGGTGCTCAAGAGCGATTGGGTTACGCAAGGTTCCAAAGTAGACGAGTTTGAAAGGAGGGTTGCTGAATACTGTGGGGCTAAATATGCCGTGGCTGTCTCCAGTGGCACGGCTGCTCTCCATGCTGCTTGTGCTATGGCCGGTATTTCAAGCGGTGACGAGGCGATAACTACCCCTATTACCTTTGTGGCTACAGCTAATGCCATAACATATTGTGGAGGAAGGCCGGTATTTGCCGACATAAGGGAAGACACCTTGAATATTGACCCCGAAGAAATCCGAAATAAGCTCTCGCCTAAGACCAAAGCCATTCTTCCTGTTGATTTTGCTGGTCATCCTGCCGATTTAGATGAAATCGGCACCATAGCCAGAGAAAGAGATTTGGTAGTAATTGAGGATGCTTGCCATGCCTTAGGTGCTGAATACAAGGAGCAAAGGGTAGGCAGCTTAGCTGATATGACAGTCTTTAGCTTTCACCCGGTGAAGCATATTACCACTGGCGAAGGCGGCATGGTCTTAACCGATAATAAAGAATTCTATGAGAAGCTCAAAATCTTCAGGCATCACGGCATAGTACAGCCTGAACTTGAGAGTAAGGGCTCTTGGTATTACGAGATGTATCAGCCGGGTTATAACTTTAGGATTACCGATTTCCAGTGTGCACTGGGAATCAGCCAGATGCGCAAGTTAGACCGTTTTATCCAGAGAAGGAGGGAGATTGCAGCAAGGTATCGTGAAGCGTTTTCTGAGATAGAGGAAATCATAACACCTTTAGAGGAAGAAAAAGTTAAGGCAGTATATCATATATATATTATTCAACTCAAGACAGAGAAACTAAAGGTAGGCAGGAGAGAGGTCTTTGAAACTCTTAGGGTGGAGAATATCGGGGTAAATGTCCATTATATACCCGTTCACCTTCAACCATTCTACCAAAATAGGTTTGGCTACAGGAAGGGTGACTATCCCAAGGCGGAAAGATATTATGATAGAGCTATCACTCTGCCTATTTTCCCCAGCATGAGCGATGGGGATGTTGAGGATGTGATTGAAGCTGTTACAAAAGTGATATCATATTACCGAAAGTGATAGTCTAGGATGAGAGTGGAAATAGGCAAAAGACTTGTCGGTGAAGGCGAGCCAGTTTTCATTATCGCTGAGATTGGCTCAAACCACGATGGTAAGCTGGAACAGGCAAAGCAGCTAATCGCCTCAGCTAAGGAGTGTGGCGCTGACGCAGTAAAATTTCAGTCGTTCACGGCAGATAAACTGGTGAGCCTGAAATACGAGAAAATTTATCGGGCGTTCAAGAAAGTCGAGCTACCACTAGAGTGGCATGAAGAGTTGGCAAAATTCGCCGAGAGTCAGTGTATTGTTTTCCTATCAACACCTTTTGACGAGGAGAGCGCTTCCCTTCTGAATAGTCTTGGCGTGCCTGCTTTTAAAATAGCTTCTTATGACATGCCCAACTATCCATTGCTAAGACACGTGGCTGCTTTCAAGAAGCCTATCCTCCTTTCCACGGGGATGGCTACTCTCAGTGAGGTAGAGGAGGCAGTTAGCGTAATCCGTAGCGAAGGTAATAGCGATATCATTTTGCTTCACTGTGTATCCAACTACCCGCCCCGAATGGAGGACGCAAATATAAGGGCTATGGTGACGATGCAAAAGGCCTTTCAACTCCCCGTGGGGTATTCGGACCATTCCCTTGGGATAGTAGTTCCCCTGGGCGCGGTGGCTATGGGCGCCTGTGTCATAGAGAAACATATCACTATTGACAGAACCTTGCCTGGCCCCGACCATCGCCATGCCCTGGAAGCAGGTAAATTCGGGGAAATGGTGCAGCAAATCCGCCATCTGGAATTAGCCTTGGGGAACGGCGTTAAAGGTCCTGTAGAGGCAGAAGTACCGGAGCGTGAGTGGAGGAGGGGAATCTATGCCGCTACAGATATCTCAAAAAGCACTATAATTATGAGGGATATGCTAAAGATTGTGAGGCCTTGCTTGAATGCCCTGGAACCAAAGAATATTGACCTCGTTGTAGGCAGGACTGCCAAGAAAGATATCGCAGCAGATGAGCCGATTGAATGGGGGAGCATATGAAGCAGGTCATTGCCATAATACAGGCTCGAATGGGTTCAACAAGGTTATGCGGGAAGGTCCTTGAGGAAGTCTGTGGCCGACCACTCCTCTGGCACCTTATTTACCGTCTCAGAAAGGCCAACACCATCGAAGACATAGTTCTGGCCACAAGCAGGCTTGATGAGGACAAAATTCTCATGGAGAAGGCGCAGGAATGGGGGTTAAAGGCATGTGCTGGGAGCCCTGATGACCTTCTAGACCGCTACTATCAGGCAGCCAGAGAATTTAATGCTGACCCGATTGTGCGCATAACTGCTGATTGCCCACTCATCGATCCGCAGATTGTCGACCAGGTAGTCGGGGAATTCTTGAAGCTAGAAGACTATGACCACGTGGGAACGGATGGAACCTTCCCTGACGGCTTAGATACCGGCGTTTACTCCTTCCGAGCTTTAGAGAAGGCGTGGCAAGAAGCTAAATTACCTTCGGAGAGGGAACATGTGGGTTCTTATATAGGAAATCACCCTGAGCTTTTCAAGACCAGAGCAATCTCGTATCGGTTAAATCTCTCCCATCTACGCTGGACTGTGGACCAGGAAGAAGATTTGATACTGGTTAGAGAAATATTTAGCCGACTTTTTCACGAAGGTGAGATGTTCTACACTGAAGACGTTCTGAAGCTTTTGGAGAAGGAGCCCCGTCTTTTGAAAATCAATAGTCACATCATTAGAAATGAGGGATATCTTAAATCTCTGGTACAGGATAGGGAATACCTGAGGAGAATTGATGCAAAAGCCAAAGAATAGAGTCTTGGCTAAGTCCAACGCCCTGTGGGAGCGAGCCAGAGAGGTTATCCCCAAGGGGACCCAAACCTTAAGCAAAGGCCCAGACCAGTTTGTTGATGGGGTAGCACCGAAATATTTGACCAGGGGCGAGGGATGCCATGTGTGGGATGCGGATGGCAATGAATACATAGATTATCCTATGGCATTGGGCCCGATTATTTTAGGCTATGGCTACCCCGCAGTGGTAGAGGCGGTAATCAAACAATTACGGCATGGCAATACCTTCACCTTGATGCATCCGCTAGAGGTGGAACTGGCTGAGCTTTTGGTGGAGGTTATCCCTTGTGCTGAAATGGTCAGGTTCGGCAAGAATGGAGCCGATGCTACTATGGCAGCTATCCGCATCGCCCGCGCTTATACCAGTAGAGACCATGTAGCTTACTGTGGTTACCACGGCTGCCATGACTGGTATGCTGTGACCACTTCACTAGACAAAGGCATCCCACAGTTCAATCGGCAGCTAATCCATGCCTTCGAATATAATAATCCTTCCAGCCTGGAGAAGTTGTTTGACTTGTACCCCGGTCAAATCAGTACTGTCATCATGGAACAACCCGGGATTGAGCCAGTGGATAGCTTCCTCCAGAAGGTGATTGATATAGCCCACAAAAATGGGGCACTGTTTGTGCTAGATGAAATATGTACCGGGTTTCGCTATGCTCTGGGGGGAGCTCAAGAATACTACAGGATTGTTCCTGACCTTGCCTGTTTTGGTAAAGGTATGGCTAATGGCTTGCCCATATCAGCAATAGCGGGCAGGAAAGAGTTTATGAAAGAACTCAATGAGATATTTTTCTCCCTGACCTTCTCCGGTGAGACCCTGGCTATGGCAGCTGCGTTAGCTACCATAAATGAAATCAGAACCAGAAATGTCATTCCCTATATCTGGGAGAAGGGGAGGAAACTTCGGGGCGAACTAAACAGGGCTGCTCAAGAGGCTGGGGTTGATTTACTTATACCCGGTAATCCACCTCGCTCTGGCTTTGTATTCCGTGATAACTCAGGGCAGGAATCCCTAGACCTTAAGAGCCTTTTCCTGCAGGAGACGGTCAAGCAGGGCATCCTGTTCGGTGGGCCGGTGTACATCTCGTTCTCTCACACCGATGGAGACATTGAAAAGACTGTGGAAGCATCATTTGAGGCGCTCAGAATAGTTGGCAAAGCGATTGGTGAGGGGAACGTAGATAAGTACATGGAAGGGAAGAAGATAGGCACGGTCTATCGTTCAAGGGAGTAGGCTCTTGAGTTAAATAAGCTTGATGGAACATAGGATACTGGGGCGGACAAATTTAAAAGTCTCCATTCTCTCGCTGGGCACGGTTGAGATGGGCGTTGGCTACGGTATTCGTAAGCCCAATCAGTCTGAGTGCCC
>CAYWAU010000034.1:0-15211 GCA_964456395.1 uncultured Dehalococcoidaceae bacterium | reverse complement strand
GGGCAGGGTAGGACGGGGGCAGGAGCAGAGCTATTGCATGCTGCTGGCGGAGAAGCCTTCCGAGGTTGGCAGGGAGCGACTTGACATAATAGAGAATGTCCAGGACGGCTTTCAACTGGCAGAGGAAGACCTGAGGCTGAGGGGTCCGGGTGAATTTTTTGGCACGCGTCAGAGCGGGCTGCCAGACCTGCGTATGGCGAAGCTTTCCGATGTAGCCTTGCTGGAGATGGCACGAAGCGAGGCGATAAACCTCTTTAAGGTGGACCCTGGCCTGGAAAAGGCGGAGCACCATCTCCTGGCTCAGGAAATGGCACGAGTCTGGCAGCCTGAGGCCGGTGAGTGGAGCTAGGTAATTCTTAATATTACTTTATAATAATTTAATGTGATTTTAATACTTTCAAGTCTTACATTGTGTTATACTCTTGAAAAATAGCTGGTAAGTATATATAGCGTATTAAACGCAGGTGAATATTGAAATCATCATACGCCAAAGTTATCGTTAACCCGGTGGCGGGTGCCAATGGTACTGCCCGCAAGTGGCCTCATATCGTGGAACTGCTCAAGAGCCTGGGGCTGCGCTTTGAGCATGACCTGACCGAGGCACCCGGACACGCCATAGAGCTGGCACGGGAGGCGGCGGGAAAGGGCTACCAGCAGGTGGTGTCTGTTGGTGGCGACGGCACCATCAACGAAGTGGTTAATGGCTTGTATGCCGCCGGTAGTATCGGGGAGGTAATGCTGGGCATTATCAGTACGGGCACCGGTGGCGATTATATTCGTACCATAGGTTTGCCTCGCTCCTATCCGGAAATGTGCCGGTGTCTGGTGAATTCCCGACGATTAACGGTAGACCTGGGTATTGTGGAGTATATGAATGGTAGCGATACCGTACAGCGACTGTTTGTTAACTTCGCCGGGCTGGGCTTTGATGCGGAAATCGTCCGGCGCACCACCCAGCAGTTTAAGTCGCTGGGCAGTACGGCTTCTTACCTGATGGGTCTGCTCACCACGCTGGTATTTTACCGTAACAGGGAAATATCGCTGGTAATTGATGGTGAGGTAGTGGACAGGGAGGTCTGTACGGTGGTCATGAACAATGGCAGGTACGGCGGTGGGGGTATGCTCACCGCACCCGATGCCGACCTGGCCGATGGCTTACTGGATGTGTTGATTGTGGGTAATTTGAATAAGGCTGACCTGCTCTGGTCATTACCGCGCATATATAAGGGCACTCATTTGACCCACCCCAAAGTCGAACTGAACAAGGCCAGGGAAATAGAGATACGTGCGGAAGAGCCGCTTTACCTTCAGGCTGACGGCGAGCTCCTTGGTCGGGCACCGGCACGTTTTCGGGTATTACCGTCGGCGCTGAACATTGTCGTGTAGTTAGCGAAAACACTGTATATTGAGAAATTGAATAGAGGTAATCATTTAGTTAATAACAGTTTTTACCAATTGGCAGGAACAGGATGAAATATCTTCTAGGTTTGTTGATTGTATTTGTAATCGCGGATGGCTTGCTGACGCAGTTTCTCATTGATGGGGGACTGGCGCGGGAAGGCAACCCGTTTTTGCAGCCCTTGGTGGGAGATGTTGGTTTCATCATACTCAAGGCAGCTGGCGCCCTGCTGTGTGCCTTTATTTTGTGGGACATATACCGGCGGTTCCCCAGAGTCGCCGTAATAGCCACGTGGTGCTTTGTCGCCGCTTATGGTGTGATTGTACTCTGGAACTCCAGCCTGTTCCTTCTATCCTGAGTTCAGTTACGGGTTTTTCGGACGAGTCCAGGTGGGGGTCACCTCGGGTATGGTATCCGTGAATATAATCTCTCTGGGTAACTTGTAGTCGGCCATACGGTTCTGGCAGAATTGCCGGATTTCCTGTTCGGCAGTCTTTTCACCCGGCTTCAGGCGAATCAGGGCTTTGACCGTCTCACCGCGTATCATATCCGGTACTCCGATAACTCTGGCCTCAGCTATCTTGGGGTGAGTAACCAGCACCTCTTCAATGTCATCCTGAAAGATGTTCTGGCCCTTAAGGATGAGCATCTTTCTCTTACGGCCGGTGATAAACAGATAGCCGTCTTCATCAATCGCGCCGATATCACCGGTATGCAGCCAGCCGTTTCTAACGGTTCTGGCGGTTGCCTCGGGCTTATTGTAAAAGCTGGTCATTATCGGTCCCCGAGCAACTATCTCTCCCTCCTGGTTAGGAGGTAGCTCGTTGTCGTTCTCATCAAATATCTTTATCTCCCAGCACGGCATGGGCTTGCCTGATGAGCCAATTTTACCCGTACCATTAATAGGTGAGACAGTAACATGAGATACGGTCTCGGTCTGTCCCCATATGTCAAGAAGATTAAAGCCGTAGTGCTGCTTGAACAGCTTGATTATCTCCAGGGGCAGGGGGGCGCCGCCGCTGATGCACAGGCGGAGTGAACTTAAATCATGCTTTATCCTCTCTCGCCTGGCGACGTTAATCATCAAAGCGTAGATATAGGGTACTCCCAGATACATCGTGCCCTTTTCCCGTTCCACGGCTTCCATAAAACTGTCAATGGAGCGTCCCGTTCCCGGCACCACCACGACGGTACTGCCTTTGTAAATAGAAGCCATCAGTACTGAGGTCAGGCCGAACTGGTGATACATGGGCAGGGCAAAAGCCATCAGTACGTCCTTCTCGGTCTGTTCAAATACATACCCCGAGTTGATTGCCTCGGTACAGACACTCCGGTGTGACAGGGTGACACCGTGCGGGTTATTGGTTGGTCCTCCGGTGTATGAAATAATGGCGATATCGTCGGGAACTAGCTCTATATTGACACTATGCGCTGGACTGTTAGACATTATTTGCCGGTAGCTGGTGAATTGACCCCCATGTTTAGAACTAGCATCTATGACGTGCTTGATGGAGCTAAATTGGGGCAGGGAGGGGACCAGAGCGTCCAGAGGTGGGTTCTCAGCCACCAGTGCCTTCGGCTGGCAGTCGTTAAAGACTCTGGCCAGCTCATCAGCTATATACCTGGCGTCCAGAGGAACGGCTATAGCACCAGCCTTGATAATCCCAAAGAAGACGGTGACAAATTCCGGGTTGCTGGACTGTATGGTAGCCACGCGGTCACCTTTCTCTATACCCATTTTTATCAGGGCATGGGCAACCTTGTTGGAGGCCTCTTCCAGTTCGCTAAACGAGACCCGGCGCTCACCCATAACAATCGCCGTTTTACTGTCAAAGCGCTCGGCGGCGCTCTCCAATATTAACTTAAGGTTCATTTATTCTTTTAATCTCGCCTTTCTATCTGGAATTTTCCAGTATTACCCTGGCATCGACTGCGATAGCCGTAGCGCCGTCTCTACAGGCTATTATGGGATTGGCTGGAAATAAAAATAAAACCAGTCCAGTATAGCAGAATTGAGCCATATTTGGAAAGGCTCGGTCGGGTTAATCGTCTAAGAGTGCGGCAATCTCCTGAGCGTTTAACTGGCGGGTGTCTCCTTCTTTCAGGTTACCCAGGCTCAGGTTGCCGATGCGGACACGCTTCAGGGAGAGGACACGGTAGCCCAGGCTGTTAAACATGCGGCGTACCTGCCGCTTTCTTCCTTCATGTATGGTCAGGCTGTAGTTGAATGGCGGTAGAGATGCCGCTTCCTTAATTGTAGCCGGATGGGTCATGCCATCATCAAGCTTAATCCCCTGTTCCAGCTTTCGTTTCTCACCCGGCTTGAGACGGCCGTCTATATAAACCAGATATTCTTTCTCATGTTCAAATCTGGGGTGAGTGAGCTGGTAGGTAAGTCTGCCGTCGTTGGTCAGCAGTAAAAGACCGGTACTGTCTTTGTCCAGTCGGCCGACCGGATAGAGCCTCAAATGGCGATACTCCCGGGGTAGTATGTCAACAACCGTCCGGCGTCCTCTCTTATCGCTGGTAGTGGATAAAACGCCTCTGGGTTTATGAAGCATCAGGCAAACAGCCTTCTCCGGTTGCAGGTCCGCCACTTCACTGTTGACGAGAACGCGGTCGCTGGCCACATTAACCGGATGGCGAAAGTCTTCGGCTATTTCACCGTTTATGGTCACCCTGCCCTGCCGTATGGCATCAGCCAGGCGGCGGCGGGAGCCAATGCCGGCTTCGGTAAGCGCTTTGAGTAGAGGCTTGGTGGACATATCTCGCTGGTTCCCTCAATCAATGGTAGATGGCGCGAAATTCACTTTCAGTATAAATGTTCCGTATCATAAAGACCAGCTTGCCGAAAGCTATGGTGTCAATGGCGTTATACACTTTTCTCACTGGGGATGCCGTCAGAGCTGCGGTGGCGAATATATTATTAGAGACCTTATGCGGGATAAGGGCGTACCTATGCTCATACTTGATGGTGATGGCTCAAGCCCTGGAGATAGAACTGAATGAGCTGGGGCCGGTCTCCCTCAAGCATAAAAAGTCGGTGGTCATCAGCAGCATGTGTACGGTTTTTGCTGAATCAGAGGTGGTTTCACTGATTGCTGAAGGTTATGCCAAGGAGGATATCCTTAACGGCTTGCATCGGGCTATTGCCAGCCGGGTCTCGGCTATGGCTCAAAGCCTGCGGGTTGAAAATGTGGTTATGCTGGGTGGTGGCGTCGCCAAGAATGCAGGTGTCGTAAAGGCACTTGAGCAAAACCTTAAAGTCAAGGTGAAGGTCCCTTCCGAGCCGCAGATAATTGCCGCGCTGGGTGCTGCCATCTGCGCGCAGGAAATGGCTGACCGGTGACAGGCCTGCTCAGCAGCGTCTGGAACTGCGTCTTTTTCTGAAGCGAAAGATAGTCCAGGCAATAACCAGGGACAGTATTATGCCCAGGCAAAGCCACGGCGCCAGCACGGTTGCCTTATTGATTGGCAAGACTAAGCCGCCGATGACTGTCGGAGCACCGTGAACTTCCCGAGCAGAAAGAGTGATGAAATCATCGGGATACATCTGGTTGTTGTAGCTGGTCTTAATCCAGTGTGCATCCAACCAGCACCAGTATCAGGACTAATGAGATTAGCCTGATGGTTCTGTTATTTATATGCGTCATTAACATCTGCCTCTGTCATTAACTTTTGGTGACCTGGCAGAGCTGTGACTTGAAGGGCGGGAAACCTGAAATTGGGTCAAGGTTCTGGTCATCGACAAGTACGTTAATATTAGCTTCGTCAGGCCAGTGGTGCGGCAGGGAGACGGCACCAGCCAGTATGGTGTCGGTAACGTTAGCTTTCATCTTGATGCTGCCTCTGGGTGAACTGACCGTTACCGTATCGCCCGACTTAATCCCCCGGGGATTGGCGTCAGCAGGATTTATATCAACCAGGGGCTCTGGCATTAGGCGGCGTAGCTGATGAATATCACGGAATTGTGAATGGGTATAAGCCAGCAGTCTCGCCCCCGAAGTCAGCACAAGTGGATAGGACTTGGCCAGGTCGGGTCGGCTTACCGGGCTCTCCGCTGGCTCCTTATATACCGGAAGGGGGTCAAGGCCATGTTCTGCCAGCGTGGCTGAGGCGATTTCTACCTTACCGGAAGGTGTCTGAAACCCTGCCTTTTCGTAGGATTTCTCCGGCCTTTTTGGTAATGGGCGTTTGATTCCTTCGGGATGCTGCTTCAGGTCTTCACAGGTTAAATCCAGTGGTTCAAGTATATAGTCGGCGCACTTCTCAAAGTCGCCGTTCCAGAATAAGTCGCCAAAGCCCAGTCTCCTGGCCAGCTCGGAGTAGATTTTCCACTCCGGCCAGCTTTCGCCCACCGGCTCAATAGCCGGCTCTATAAGGCTTACGTAATCTCCGACATCAGTTAACAGTATGTGGCGCTCCAGCCATGACGCTATGGGCAGAACTATATCGGCGAGTTGCGTGGCGGGCGTAGCAAAATATTCGGTTACCGCTATGAAATCAAGTTTCTTCAGACTCTCAACCATACGTTTGAAGTTGGGGAAAAACTGTACATCCAGACCTGCCGAGAATAGGGCTTTAATGGGGTAGGGGTCGCCGCTCTCAATCTGGTCGGCTATGGCATTAGATTGCATCTCGCAATATCGTTTCGTCCATATTGGGAACCTTATTGACCCTACCCCCGGTGCCATACCAGCCACCCGCTCATGAAGGGTGATGTCATTTGTTATATCTAATCGATAGGGACACCATCTGTTGCCACCGGCTATTTCAATATTGCCGGTTATGGCTGCCAGTAAAATTACAGCCCGGTGGTTCTGCACGCCGTTGGTATGATGGATGGTGCTGTTGGCACTCATGTGAATTTTAGCTGGTTTATGTGTAGCATATAATGTGGCTGCTTCCCTGATTCTGGCGGCGGGAACCCAGGTTATCTGTTCCACACGCTCCGGAGGGTATTCCTGTACCAGCTTTTTCAGGTCATCAAAGCCTAGCGTCCACTTCTCCATGAACTCTTTATCGTGGAGATTTTCGTTGATGATGACATTCATCATGCCCAGCGCCAGAGCGCCATCGGTACCAGGACGCAGTTGCAGATGTACATCGGCCATAGAAGCAATAGTGTTATGGCTGGGGTCAACCACGACGAGCTTGAGTCCTTTCTCTCTGGCGGTCACATGTTCCTGCCATACGTGAGGGTGTGAGTTCTGTATGCTGGAGCCCCATACTAACTTGCACCTGGTTTCCGGTTCAAGGGTGGCACTCTGTACGGTCAGCACTGAATAATCCTGGCCGTAAGTCAGATTGGCGGCTATCCAGGTGCCGGAGAAGCAGCTGCTGCTCTCGGTGCAGTAGTTGGGTGAGCCAAAGGCATGGGTCAATCGGTGGAAGTAGGGGCGGGGCTCCTTGGTATAGGCGACCCAGAAAACCACCGACTCGGCACCATATCTATCTTTGACCTCCTGCAGGTTGCCGGCTGTGGTATCCAGCGCCTCATCCCATGAGATGCGTACAAAAGAGCCGGTTCCTCTCTCACCCACGCGCTTCATGGGGTACTGCAGGCGGTCGGGATGGTAGATAAAGTCCAGTTGCGCTTTCCAGCGGGGACAGTAGGCGACCTTATCATCGGCGATATCAATCTTTACGGCCTTACCGTTACGGACGTGGATTTTTATCGGGCAGCGCTCGGTGCACATATAGCATATACCGTTTTTGACCAGCTCTGACTTTATCATGGCATATTTATTCTCCCTCCTCACTTGAAACGAAGGGCTTCAGGCTAACATACTCTTAATATACCAGATTCTATAGGTGTAAGAAAGCTACGTTACTGAGAAATGTCGCATAGCTCAAGCTAACATACGGCAGGTTTTATCCTGTCATGTTTAAATTTTACCGCTGTGATATAATAATTAAGCAAGTATTTTACGGAGATTGGAAGCCTGGAAGCGATAGAAGTAGCCCGTAAAGCCGTAGAAGTCGCCAGTGACAAGCAGGCCAGTAATATCGTGTTACTGGATGCCAGTAATGTGTGCAGTTTTACCGATTATTTTATTATCTGTGCTGGTGACAGCGAAAGGCAGATTCGCACTGTCTATGATGAAATTGAGCACAGCCTGAAAAGGGAAGGGGTGGTACCGCACCACCATGAGGGTACGATAGACTCGGGGTGGCTCCTGCTTGATTACGGTGACGTTATCGTGCATATCTTCGGTGCCTTTGAGCGTGAGTACTACCAGCTTGATGAGCTGTGGAGTAAGGCAGAGACGGTGCTGAGGATTCAATAGACAGGAGAACGCTCTCTCTAGCCAAAGATTTCACTCCCGGTGAAAAACAGCCTTATTTCCTTTTCGGCATTTTCCAAAGAGTCGGAAGCATGTGTTGAGTTGCGTTGCACGTCCAGGCCGAAGTCGCTCCGTATGGTTCCTGCCTCAGCTTTGGCAGGGTCTGTTGCTCCCATCGCTTTCCTGATTAGCTCCACGGCTCCCTCACCCTCAAAGACGCCGGCGACTATCGGGGTGGTGGTGATATAATTCACCAGGTCTTCAAAGAATGGTTTGTTCCTGTGAATAGCATAATGTCTCTCGGCTAAGGCTCTGTCCATGTGAAGCATCTTGAGTGCCACGAGTTTGAGTCCTTCTCCCTCAAGCCGACCGATAATAGTACCAGCCAGTCCTCTCTGCATTGCATCAGGCTTGATAAGTACCAGAGACCTCTCCATCTTAAGCTCCCGGTTTTTATTTTAACAGGCTATCAATCAGGACGTCGTCGCTGTAGTAAAAAGTCGGGTCAAATCGCTGAGGCTTACTGCTGCCAGTGTGTCAACGATGAGGTCAGCCTCTTTCAAGCTTTTTCTGGGGTGGCTGTTGGTAACCGCGACACATTACATGCCGGCTTGATTGGCGGCGGCAATCCCGGCCACAGCGTCCTCAATGACCAGGCAGTTAACGGGTTCAGCCCCCAGTTTTTTAGCGGCCAGCAAAAAGACCTGCGGACTGGGTTTGCCTTCGGCTACCTCGGTGCCCCAGGCAATAGCCTGGAAATAGTCCTCTATATCCAGTCCCCGGATAATTATCTCGATGTTTTCCAGCGGTGCTGAGGAGGCTATCGCCATTTTTAGGCCGTGTTGTTTAAGCGACCTTATTAATGCTATGGCTCCGGGCAGTGGCCTGATGTTGCCGGTTACTCTCCGGCGATAATTTTCTTGTTTTTCAATGGTGACAGCGTCAAATTCCTCGGTTGATATGCTGCCGCCGAGAGCGCTTCGGATTACGGTGTCATGTCTCTGTCCAAAATGGCGCATGAAGTCTTCTTCGGCAAAGTTCACGCCTCTTTTCTGGAAGACATCCTGCCAGGCCTGGTAGTGATAGCTGCCGGTATCGGCAATCACTCCGTCCAGGTCCCAGAGGATTGCCTCAAGTGTGCCTTTAGACATGTTTACGGGACTCCTTGACTTTACTGAGCTGACCCCGCTCATTTTCAACGACAAATTGCTTGGCGGTGCTTTCGGCGATTACGGTGCCGTCTTTAAGGCATACCTTGCCTGTGGTCTCAATCAGTTTTTTCCTGTTCCTGGTTACCTGGGCAGTGATGACCAGCGGTACTTCCACCTCCACCGGTTGTCTGAGTCGTGTTGTCATAATGGCAGTCAGGCAGGTAATGCCCTCAGCGTAAGCGGCATTGCTCATCGCCTCATCCAGCAGGCAGTTAATAATGCCGCCGTGAACGAGTCCCGGCCATCCCTGATATAATTTATCGGGCGTAAACTCAGCCCGGAGTGTATCGCCGTCCCTGGTGAAATTCATTTTCAATCCGATGGGGTTGTTATGCCCGCATCCGAAACACAATCCCTCGTTTAAATCGGTATTATTAAGTACCACTCTCGGTATGGCTACCATAGCTTCGTCTCCATTCCAGTTTAGTTCAGATTCTCCCGTTCTTAAAGTGCTCCCATCCGATATCACGCGGATTAACGGGATTACCGCTGGTATCCAGCAGGCTTAATTCACCCGGCTTGTCTTCGGTGATTTCGCCAATAATAGTAACGGGGCAGGGTGCCTCTCCCTTTACTCTGTTAATAACCCCGGCACTGGCGGTAAAGAGCAGTTCATAGTCCTCCCCTCCCGCCAGCGCCAGCTCCAGAGCCCTTTCACCGAAATTGTCCCTGACCACAGGCTGAACTGGCAGGCGGTCAACTTCTACCCGGGCGCTGACCCGGCTCGCTTTACATATCTGGCGAAGGTCGGAGAGCAGTCCATCGCTGATATCAATGGCGGTAGCTACGCCCTGCTTGACCAGCAGCTGCCCCTCGGCTATTCGTGGCCGGGGGCGCAGGAAAGCGTCTCTTAAATAAGTGGTGCCCTCAGGTTCAAACTGGAGCTTATTCGTCAGCATCTCCATACCCGCCGCGGCACTGCCCAGATAGCCGGTTACGGCTATGTTGTCGCCGGGCCTGGCGGTGGCACGACCCAGTATGTTCTGGCTATGGCTACTGCCGAGAACAGTGACCGTAATTGATACCACCGGTGCCTTACAGGTATCGCCGCCAACGATAGCTACCTGAAACTGCTGCGCCAGTTCCATCATCCCTTCGTACAGGGCGGTAACATCCTCTACTTCTGTATCGCCGGGCAAAGCCAGCGAAACCAGTGCGTATCTGGGCATACCGCCCATAGCGGCAATATCACTCAGGTTGACTGCCAGCGCTTTCCAGCCCAGTTCTTTCCAGGAAATTGTGCTCAGGGAGAAATGGACATCCTGAATGAGGGAATCAACAGTAGCCAGCTTGATTGAGGCATCGTCATGCCAGACGGCGGCATCATCACCAATGCCGATGATAAGTTGTTGGTGAGGTTCTGACTGATTGTTCTGGGAACTGGAAACCATCTTCGCCAGGAGGTCAATCAGCCCGAATTCTCCCAGCTCTGAGACTTTCATAGCTAAAATTATAGCACGCTCATAGCTTGGGTCACAAATATGAGGCAGTTGCGAAACTGGATTGGGTTGTCCTTTAATTGATAGGATGTGTCCATATATGCCCACACTTGAGGCACTTAAACTTTAGCTTGTTGAGCCTTATCGTCTCAGTGCTCCCACAGTTGGGACACTTGAGTAAAAATTGCTCCAATTCGGTCTTCCTCCTTAATTTAAAACTTAATCTTCTAACATTAAAGGATAATTATATCACTAGGAGTAATAATGTCAAGTTACATGAAAGCTGGGTAGTGTATCATTTTGACGTTAACAATTAATACGCAATTTAAAGGAATTGTATCCAATATTTAACCAAAAAAGGACTTTTGTCTATTGACAAATGACATAATATGCGCCTATAATGGGCAACGCTACAATTGGAAGAAGGTGTATAATGATACCAGCCATTGAAGTAGCGCACTATTTCCTCTCACTCACAGACACAGATGAAGGGGAGTTGCTCTCTAACCTCAAACTTCAAAAGCTTCTTTATTACGCTCAAGGTTTTCATCTAGTCTTATTTGATAAGCCCCTATTTCCTGAAACTATTGAAGCTTGGGCACATGGTCCTGTAGTTGGAGATGTGTATCACCGCTATAAGGAATATGGTAGCAATCCTATTCCACCAGAAGAATTTGATTTCACTGTTTTCAATGAAGAACAAAGAAAATTTTTAGATGAGATATATTCTACATTTGGTCAATATTCTGCATGGAAGCTACGTGAAATGACTCACGATGAACCACCTTGGAAAGATGCCTATGATGAAGATACTCCGGGCGTAGTAATAACTCATCAAAGTCTTATAGACTATTTCAGCCAATTTGTTGAAGAAACTGATTAATTCTGATGCCCCGCCGTTTAAAAAAGCCCAAACAGTCTGCCAAGGGGCAACGCTACGCTTATCCTATACCAGATAACTCGTCACCAATGGCGGGGAGACCTTTGTTTTCATTCCATTACTTGCAAGCTAGCTATTGCATCTCACAATGTACTAGGGACGAAAAGGCAAGTTTTGCTGATAAAATGCGTCTATTAAGTAAATTGACCTGGAACCAAATAATTGCTGCTCCAAGTCATGGATTGGGTTCAGAAATAATTCCTAGACATCGATTTAAAGTAGCAATACCTCAAACTATCACAGATGATGAGGAATTAATTGCAATTCGTTTTTGTGGTAATGCACCGATGGTTGGAGTGAGAAGAAGAGATATTTTTCATATTATTTGGTTTGATAGGAATTTCACGGTTTATGAGCACGGGAATTAACTAATTAGTTTAGCGATTTCCTCGATTGTCCAAATGTGATTAGTTAATCCGGCTGCCATAGCTGGTGTTGTTGGGTAGGGATTGGCAAGGGACTTGTGAGGTCGAGCGAAATTATATCGTACTGCTTCTTAAACTGCAACTTACCCTCTAGCCATATCAGTTGAAACCTGCTATATTATTCCCGTATGCGTTACGCCATTATTGCCGATATACATTCTAATCTGGCTGCTTTTACCACGGTGCTGGGTGATATAGAGCAGAAGGGTGGGGTGGATGAAATATGGTGTCTGGGAGATATTGTCGGTTATGGTCCCGAGCCTCACCAGTGCATTGAGCTCCTGCGGCGCTATAAACATATCTGCGTTGCCGGCAATCATGACTGGGCGGCTATCGGCAAGGTTGATACCTCTTATTTTAACCCTCTGGCGGCGGCCGCCTGCCAGTGGACAGCCAGGCAATTGAGTCCGGAGGATATTGAGTATCTGGAGAGCCTGCCACTGACTATTGAAAAAGAAGATTTTACCCTGGTGCACGGCAGCCCGATGGAGCCTATCTGGGAGTACATAATATCAACCGGCATTGCTGCCAGGAATTTTGCCTATTTCCAGTCGCCTTTCTGCCTGGTGGGGCACTCCCATGTACCGGCGGTATTCAAAGATGATGACGGTTCTTGTCTGTCTGTGCCATTCTCGCCGGGTATCGGGATGGTGCTCGGCTCCAGTCGGCTGATTATCAATCCGGGTGGAGTGGGACAGCCCCGGGACGGCGACCCGCGGGCCAGCTATGCCATTTACGATGGTGATAGCCGGGTATTAAGGCTTTACCGCCTTCCTTACGATATCGTTGCCACCCAGGATAAAATGATGCAGGCTGGTTTGCCCATACACCTGATTACCAGGTTGAAAGCCGGAAGGTGAACTGACGGCATCTGACATAGAGATTGTTAAGAATCCAATCCCACTGAATCCCTCCGCTTGTTATCTTTTTAAACAGAAACCGAAAAGAGCCATTCCAGTGGTAGACTTGGCATTATCAGGTATTATATAATATGGACGTGCAGATGAAATCATCTGAGTTCAATAATACATCATCGGAAACCTCGGCGGATAACGCAAAAGCCGAGGTTTTTTCTTCAAATGAGGACCTGAAGACAGTAGCCAAAAGGCTGCGCCGCCACATCATCAGCATGACAGGAAAGGCTGGCAGCGGCCATCCCGGCGGCTCCCTATCGTCAGTAGAGATTGTCAGCACCCTTTTCTGGAAGGTACTGCGACATAAACCGTCTGTCCCTAATTGGGCTGACAGGGACAGGTTCATCCTGAGCAAGGGGCATGCCGCTCCCCTGCTCTATGCCGTTTTAGCCGAGTGCGGTTACTTCCCGGTGGCAGAACTCACCACCCTGAGGCAGCTGGACAGCCGACTACAGGGGCATGCCGACCGTACCGCTACACCCGGGGTGGAGATGTCTTCGGGCAGTCTCGGACAGGGACTATCTTTTGCCATTGGCGTGGCTCTGGCGGGTCGCCTTAACTCCCGGAACTACCGTGTTTTTGCCCTTCTCGGCGACGGCGAGTGTGACGAGGGGCAGGTATGGGAAGCAGCCATGGCGGCCGCCCATTATAAGCTGGACAATCTGGTAGCTATTGTTGATAATAACGGCCTGCAGATTGACGGCTGGAACTGCGATGTCATGAACCTGGAGCCATTGAATAAGAAGTGGGAAGCCTTCGGCTGGTATGTTATTGAGGTTGACGGGCATGACCTTGCCCAGCTTCTCAAAGCCTTTGAGCAGGCAAAGCTGGTCAAGGGACAGCCTACTGTCATCATTGCCCATACCGTCAAGGGCAAAGGCGTCAGCTTCATGGAGAACAATGTTGATTTTCATGGTAAAGCCCCCAGTGCGGCTGAGGTGGAAATAGCCCTGAAGGAGCTTGAGTAGCCGTGCCTGAAGAAGTATCACTGAGAGAGACCTACGGCAAGACCCTGGTGGAACTGGGCAGGACGAACCCGGATATCGTGGTGCTTGATGCTGACCTGTGTCCTTCAACCATGACGCAGTATTTTATGAAGGAATTCCCCGGCCGATTTTTTGACTGCGGCATCGCCGAGCAGAATATGGTCGGTATTGCTGCCGGTCTGGCCGCCTCAGGCAAGATACCCTTCGCCAGCACCTTTGCCGTCTTTGCTCCCGGACGCAGCTTTGACCAGATTCGCATGTCGGTGGCCCAACCCGGACTTAACGTTAAACTGGTAACAACCCACAGCGGCATCAGCATCGGTGAAGACGGCACTTCCCACCAGGCAATTGAAGACCTGTCCCTCATCTGTTCTTTGCCCGGTTTTACCGTCATTGTCCCGGCTGATGCCATTGAAACTGCTCAGGCGGTGAAGGTAGCTGCCGCCTCCCAGGGGCCCTTCTATGTCAGGTTGTGCCGACCCAAATTACCCCTCGTTTATACCGATAAATACCGCTTCAGCCCGGGCATGGCAGTAAATATGAGACCGGGCACAGATGCCGCCATCATAGCTATCGGCCTCATGGTAGCTCCAGCGCTGGAGGCTGCCGGGGAACTGGCTAGGGAGGGTATCAACTGCCGGGTACTGAATATGCCCACTCTCAAGCCTATTGATGAAGCCGCTATTATCAAGGCGGCTGATGAGACCGGCGCCTTTGTTACTGCCGAGGAGCACCTGGAACATGGCGGACTGGGGAGCATGGTTGCTCGCGTGACAGCCAAGCACCGGCCGGTACCGGTGGAGTTCGTGGCCATCAAAGACACCTATGCTAAATCAGGTAAACCGGCGGAGCTCCTGGTGAGATACGGTCTGACAGCAAATGACATCATCCAGGCTGTCCGTACGGTGATGAAAAGGAAAAGCTAGGCATTAGTCCAGATAGTTTATCCGTGACAGTGGCTTTTTCTTTATATCAAACTTGATGCCGGCTTCTCTGAATAGCTCCATAAATGTATCATCATTATAGCTGCCGAAGCTGACAAACCGCTCAATCTTGGCATTGACCAGCATCTTGGCACACAATACGCACGGCGTGTGCGTGCAGTAAACAGAGCTCCCCTCAAGGCTGACGCCGTGGAGTCCCGCCTGTATAATCACGTTCTGCTCGGCGTGAATGCCGCGGCATATTTCATGTCTCGTTCCCGATGGTATATTCAGCTCGTCACGGAGACAACCAAGCTCAAGGCAATCCTTGGCTCCAGAAGGAGCTCCGTTATAGCCGGTAGCCAGTATATGCTTGTTTCTCACCGCCACCGCCCCGACATGGTGGCGCCGGCAGGTTGAGCGCTCCGCCACCACCGAGGCTATTTTCAGAAAATACTCGTCAGTATCCGGTCTGTTCGGTTCTGTCATCTTAACCCCGAGATAATCCTTTCCATTTCCTTCTTCAGGTCAGTCAGCGAAGATTCGTTCAGGATGGTGAAATCAGCCATGGCAATCGGCCCGCCCTTGTTGATATTCTCTATTTCCGCCCGGTCGCGGCTGGCAGCCTCCTCCGGCGTCAGTTTCCGGCTCGAACGGGTAGCCAATCGGGAATAACGCGTTTTCGGC
>CAYWAU010000033.1:0-15254 GCA_964456395.1 uncultured Dehalococcoidaceae bacterium | reverse complement strand
CGCAACCGACGACACCTACCTTCTTAACTTCCATATGGCTCCTTTCTCTCAGCAGTAACCTCTCACCTTTACAGGCTGGTTCTCTCTTTTAAACATAGGCTATGGCTCCTTCAGTGAATCCCCTGATAGAAACAGCATATTACCATGTAGAATCATTTTCAAGGCTCAACCGTCCCAACTTACTGACTGCATACCAAGCGAAGCTTTGCCTACTCAGTCCTGTGACTTTTCCATTAGCTCGATGAGTATTCCCCCCACGGAACCCGGATGTATGAAAATAACCCTGCTGCCCTCCGAAGGCTGCATGGGTTTTTCACCCAGTAACTTCACACCCTTGGCTTTCAACTGCTCTACTTCCTTGTCTATGTCATCAACCTGCAAGGAAACATGGTGCAAGCCGCCGCCACGTTTTTCCAGGAACTTGGCTATCCCTCCCTCGGAGCCAATGGGTTCGAGCAACTCAATGGTAGCATCTTCTTTGCTGATGAGAGTGGATTTGAACCCTTGCTCCGGGACTTCGAGCTTCTCCGCTACTTCGAACCCAAAAAGGTTGGCAAACAGTGACTCCATCTCCAGGTTACTTTTCCCAACAATAGCAAAATGGTTGATTTTTTTAATCATATGCCATCCTCCTGAGACTATTAGTTACCTTTTACCCCGATATTTCTCCTGTCCTTTGGCATTTCCCACAATACTGATGGCATAGTGGATATAGAAGCAATCGTGCACCTCGGCTACGCTGAGTTCTTTTCGCGGGTTCCTGACACCGGCCGCCACACAGGCAAAAATACCACTCATCCTGCCTTATCCCCTGGCTGTTTCCGTAATTAGTTCCTTATGCGTCTGGTAATGATTCTATTGAAGGTAAAAAGAGCTAAGCGCCGGAGGGCTTAACCAACTGGCAACACAGCACCGATTTGTACTTGTGCATACACAAATAAATTAACATGCTGCCAACATTTTGAATATAGCACAATTAAGCAGGTCTTGCAATCTTACCAAGGTTCTGGTTGCGCTCCAATGGAAGCTGGAAAGCCTCTGGCAAATCTGCGGCACGGCTTAAAAGCCCGGGTACCGGGACGTGCTGGAATTACTTACTTATAATATAAGCCGCGAAGGGGCTAAATGATTTGACAAAGAGCCTGACTAGTATTAAATTAAAACCTGTATATGAGGCGAGTAAAGGTAGGATATTGAAGCCTCACCGGAAAGGACTAAAATGATAGACGAGACAGATCTCAGTCAAGAAAAGAGACGGTTCCATGAAGTGCGCGCCGGCACTCTGGTCAAGAATCTGCAAAAGCGTAATATGGACGGTCAATTTGCGCCAAGTCGACACGAGGCACTTTCCGCCGTTATGGAGATGATTCCCCCCGGAGTTACGGTTGCCCGCGGGGATTCAATCAGCGTTGACCAGGTGGGGGTCTTTGAGGAACTTGAAAAACGCAATCAGAATAAGCTCATTGATCCCCTGAAGAGAGATGAGAACGGTTACCATATCTATAACTCGGACGAAAGGTACCAGCTGGAACGCGAAGTATTCTTTGCTGATATATTTATGACCGGCACAAACGCCATTACTCTCGATGGTAAGCTGGTGAGCATTGATGGCATGGGGAACCGGGTTTCCGCCATGGTGTATGGACCGCGAAAAGTAATCGTTGTCGTTGGAGCTAATAAGCTTGTCGCCAATGTGGATGAAGCTCTGGCACGTATCCGCGAGTTTGCGGCACCGCTCAATGTTATTCGGCACTACCAGAAACATCACCTCCCGCATCTTGCTGACGTGCCCTGTTTTAAAACAGGCATATGCGTTGACTGCAGTCATGCCGGAAGGATATGTCATTATACCGTGATTATTGAGGGTAGCGACACCACGCACCAGGGACGAATCAACGTGGTGCTGGTTGGTGAGGAACTGGGCATATAGAAGCCGAGCCGTTCGTTAAAGACCGATACATATAGCTACAGGTCAGGAATATATTCTTTCATCTTTCGCTGCAGTCTCTGGATCAGGTTCATCAGCACCTTGCGCTCATTCTCATCTATAGCAGACAACACTCTCTGCGATGGGTCAGTACCTCTACCGAAAACCTGCATCATATAGTCTAAAGCACCCGAGGTTACTCTGACCTGAATAGTTCTACGGTCTTTACCGGCACGGTCCCTGATTACCAAACCCTCTCTCTCAAGGCTATCAATAACCTTGGTTATACTGTGTTTGGAACGGAACATCAACCTTGCCAGCCGGGTAGGGGTCAAACATCCTCCTCTGACTATCAATAAGCTCATAGCCCCCCACTGTAAGCGATTAATACCTTCTTTATTTAACGTAATTTCGTGATACCGGTTGATTGTATCAGCAAACCTTGCCAGATAGGAGAATTCCATCGCTTTAATGGCTTTGGCTACATCTTCAATTTCTTTTTCACTTGGTAATTCCATAGTCAAGCCCTCATCCCTTATTTAAATTCACGGCAGTATCTAGCTGCATAAATTAAGTGCATTCTACTACAATTTAGATTACAATACAATAATTACATAGTTAATAATTGACACAATTTTATAAATATAATAATCTATAACTAAACACCGTACAGTCAAATGAGAATAGTTCTGAGGCGAGTGTTTTTTAAAAGCCTGGCTCAGGATTCGTGTTTGATGATAAACGGTTATCCTTGTCCGTTTAATAGCTATGATTAATCAGATGTGCCCTTGTCCATTTAGAAGGCAAGCTTTACCCGAATATCACCCCGCCTGAACAGGCATATTTACTTTGCCGAGTAGTATTTAAATAAGGAGAAAAAGCAATGGCTTATGAAACTATTATCTATGAAAAGAAAAATGCGGTGGCAAAAATCACTTTGAATCGTCCGGAAGCATTAAATGCCATGACCCGGACGACGTTTTTAGAGGTAGGGCAGGCCCTTGAGGATGCCGATAACGACCCTGATGTCAGAGTAGTGGTATTAACGGGGAGCGGGAAATCGTTCTGCGCCGGAGTAGACCTGAAATTTTCTGCAGATGAATTAAAAACGCTTCAAGACCAGCAGGACTTTTTCCGGTTGGGCAATAAAATGGTGCTCGAAAGGATGGAAGGTTTAAGCAAACCGGTAATAGCCGCTGTACAAGGATATTGCCTGGCAGGTGGCTTTGAAGTAATGGTGTCTACCGACCTGGTAGTTGCCGCTGAAGACGCGCAGATAGGTGACCAGCATATAAACTATGCCCTGTTTGGTGGCGGCGGTTGTGTCTATCGGCTATCTTTACTCGTTGGCATGCGAAAAGCGAAAGAGATTGTGCTTACCGGTAAGCGTATCTCCGGCAAGGAAGCAGAACGAATAGGACTGGTGAATCTCGCCGTCCCTGCAGACAAATTGGAAAGTGCTGTTGAGGAAATAGCGGCTGAACTTGCTCAAAAAAGCCCGGTATCGCTCCGACTCTCCAAGTGGTTCATCAACCGGGTATCAATGCCGGATGCCGCCACCAAGCTGGAGTTATCCATAATGTATGGACTTATTGACGCCTCATCAGAGGATAAAGAGGAAGGGATGAGGGCATTCCTCGAGAAGAGAAAGCCGGTATTCAAGGGACGGTAGGAACGTAAAAACCGATTGTATAAGCTCTTCAAAGCCGCAAAGGACTTACGCCATGCTTATACATTCGGAACGCGAATTCTTAGCAGAATGAGAAAGGAATTCAAGTGGCGCAAGCACTGGAAAGTTTAAAGATTCTGGACCTTACCCGCTACGCTCCGGGACCTTACTGCACCATGATTCTGGGAGACCTTGGGGCTGATATTATAAAAATCGAAGAGATGGGCTCGCCTGCCGGCCGCCGTGCTGAACAAATGAAGGGTATGGATACCATACCGTCTCCCTTCGAGTTTCCCACCCCTGATTCCCCGTACAATCCACTGAACCGCAACAAAAAAAGCATCCAGCTAAACCTCAAGGCGGCGGCGGGGCAGCGCATCTTCCATCAACTGGCCGAAAAAACCGATGTCGTCGTTGAAGGGTTCCGACCCGGAGTAACCAAGCGTTTGGGCATAGATTACCCGACTCTTAAAAAGATTAATCAACGGCTGATATACTGCGCCATAACCGGCTACGGTCAGGATGGACCCTATCGGGATTTGCCGGGGCACGACATAAACTACATCACCCACGGAGGCGCCGCGGGCGCTATCAGCCTTCCCGGAGTTCGCCCCCCGGTGCCGGGTAATTTAATCGGCGACATGGCAGCCGGGGGAATGCAAGCCGCCATCGGGATACTGGCGGCGCTGGCTGCCCGGGAGAGGACGGGAAAGGGGCAGTTTGTCGATATTGCTATGACCGACGGAGCCGTCAGTATGCTTTGTTTGTATCTTGGCCGGTATTTTGAACTGGGCAAACTACCGAAGCCGGAGGAAAAATCAAGCTGCGGGGCTACACACTACTACAATCATTATGAGACGAGCGATGGCAAATACATCTCCATAGCCTGCTCAGAGCCGTGGTTCTTTGCTAACCTGTGCCGGGCTTTAGGTTGTGAAGACTTTATTCCCCACCAGATGGACAGTGAGAAAAACAACGAGATAATGGCTTACTTCAAACAAAAATTCCTCACCCGGACCAGCGACGAATGGTTTGATATTTTATCCAAGGCCGACGCCCCGGTAAGCAGGGTCTATTCACTTGATGAGCTTGCCGGAGACCCCCAGCTACAACATCGCCAGATGATAGTGGAAGTGGACCACCCCGGGGAAGGCAAAATCCGGCAGGCCGGGATATCCATCAAGCTCTCCGAGACGCCAGGGGAAATAAGGAACCTGGGCGCGAGTCCGGGAGAGAGTACCCGCGATATTCTAACGGAACTCGGCTACAGCCAGAAGGAAATTAAAGAGCTGCAGGAGGCGAAGGTCGTTGGCACAGGCAGCGGTTAAGATTGACTAGTGAAGATTTTAGATAGGGCTTCCGAGCATCTGCGAAAAGCGAAAGCCCGTATTTAAGAGCAAATATGAGGTAAACTGAAAGGAGGGCGAATGAGTAAGATACCGCTTCGTGAAGGTCTATTAACTGAGAGAATTGACGGTGACCTGGTGGGCTTCAGGTGTAAATCCTGCAATCATATTCTTCCCCCACTCACCATTACGTGTGCTTATTGCTATTCAGATGACCTCGAAAGGAGACCGTTAAGTCGCCGGGGAAAGCTTTATAGCTATTCCATCAATTATATGGATTCTCAGCATTTAAAAGCGCCTTTCAGCACAGGCTATATTGAAATGCCAGAGGGCTTCAGGATATTTTCAGTTCTCAAGGAAAAAGAGGGGAAGCCTTTTGAGGTGGATATGGAAATGGAAATGGTGGTTGAAAAGTTGTGGGATAAAGACGATGACGAAGTAATCGGTTACAAATTTCAACCGGTATGAGTCAGGAAAGACAAGGTAGAGGTAGTAGACTATTAAAAGGGAGGTTTGAATGAAACAGATAAATATGAGGCAGGTAGCCGTCATTGGAGTGGGGATGAGCGAATTTGGCAAACAGCCGGAGAAGACTCTTGTGGACCTCGGCGCAGAGGCATGCCGTGCCGCAATTAAGGATGCCGGGGTAGTCCCCAAGGATATCGAAGTAGTCTACTGTGCCAATAGTTTTGGTGAGACGGGATGCCTCGGGCAAGAGATAGGGAGCAAGGTAGGGGTTGCTAACCGTGAGATGGTCAGGGTAGAAAATGCCTGTGCCGGGGGCTCCACTGCCGTGCGGGAGACGCTCTTTGCCATTGGCACAGGGAGGTATGATATTGGTTTAGCGGTCGGTGTTGACTCGATGACTACATGTGTCCCCAGGGGCCCCATGGTCTCGAAAGACATAGAGGGTGAGCTTGGGCTTTCTATGCCTGGTTTTGCCGCCTTAATGATGAGGCGGTATATGGGAAAATATGGCGCCACTATTGAGCAATTTGCTCAGGTATCGGTGAAAAACCACCATAATGGCACCCTCAATCCCTACGCCATGTACCAGAAGGAATTTACCCTGGAGGAGGTGCTTAATTCCCGGATGGTCTGTGACCCTCTCACCCTATATATGATTTGCCCCGTCACTGATGGAGCAGCCGCGGTAGTGTTTTGTGCTGAGGATAAGGTGCGCCAGTACACCTCCACTCCTGTGTGGCTGGTGGGGTCAGGGCTCAGGTCGGGCGGCTATACCCTTTTCTGGGAAGAGATGGACGTTTCTACCATGGGTGAACAGGCAGCTGCTGAGGCCTACGAGATGGCAGGGTTAGGCCCTGAGGATGTAGACTTGGTGGAACTCCATGATGCCTTTGCGGCCACTGAGATTCCCAATATAGAGGACCTGGGAATTTGTCCCCGGGGTGAAGGTGGTCATCTCATGGAAGAAGGCTACTTTGACGTGGGGGGGAAGGTCCCGGTCAACCCCAGCGGCGGACTACTCGCCCAGGGGCATCCTTTGAGCGCTAGCGGAGTACGCCAGGTCTGTGAGATTACCTGGCACCTCCGTGGTCAGGCAGGAAAGCGCCAAGTAGACGGAGCTAAAGTCGGCTTAGCCCATATGGAGGGTGGTGTGGTGACCGGGTTACAAGGGGGTGCTTGCGGCATCAATATACTGATGCGGTAAATGACAAAAATGTAGAAATAGGCACGCTAGCAGGATTTTTTGAGATTGTGGAGGTAAAAAATGGAAATCAAGAAAGTGGGAGTGGTTGGCTGTGGCATAATGGGCGCAGGTATTGTTCAGGTATGTGCGCAGTCAGGATACAATGTAACAGTATCAGAAATAAATGATGAAGTGTTGAACAAGGGGCTGAAGTCAATTGACGCCATACTGAGCCGGAGTGTGGATAAGGGCAGGATATCGCCGCAGGACAAGGAGTCTACTCTGGCTCGCATCAAAGGTACCACTGATATAGGGGACTTCTCCGAATGCGATATAGTCATAGAAGCGGCTCCTGAAGAGATGGATATTAAGAAAGCTATATTCGCCCAGCTTGACAAGGTCTGCCCGAAGCACACTATCCTGGCGACGAACACCTCAGTATTATCCGTCATTGATATGGCGGCGGTAACAAGTCGGCCGGACCAGGTGATTGGAACGCATTTTTCCAATCCCGTCCCCGTCCAAAAGCTACTGGAGATGGTAAAAACTATCGCCACCAGCGAGGCTACTGTAGCCACCACCAAGAGCTTTGGTGAATCCATCGGGAAGACGGTGGTCATTACCAAGGACCTGCCGGGTTTTATCTCCAACCGCATATTTACGTCCTTCCTACTGAATGCGATTCGCCTGGTCCAGGAGGAAATCGCCACACCGGAGGACATTGATACCGTTTTTCGGGCGGGCGCCGGACATCCCATGGGACCACTGGCCACACTGGACCTCATTGGCATAGACACCGTATACCGAGGTGCCAGCGCCATGTACGAGGAACTCAAAGACCCTCAGTACGCCCCCCCACCACTAATGAGAAGGATGGTGGCGGCTGGCTGGCTCGGACGCAAGACGGGAAAGGGATTCTTCACTTACCAATAAGATTACCCCACCGGCAGGTATGACGGTATATATTACCAGCGGGATTTCCAGAGATGTACCACGCAGACCATATTAATGCTAAAGCATTTAAGGAGGCCTAAAATGGATGAGGAGCAGGCAGCCAAGATTAAAAGGCGGTGGCAGAACTTCCAGGAACATTTGGGGTACACAGATGAGGAAGTGGCTATTTTCCGCTCCGAATCCAAGCGCGCTAAGAGTGTAGAGGACTGCCCGAACATGGTAAAGTACAATACGCTCATTGAGGTTATAGAAGCTTATAACTGCGGAGCCGGTCATAAAGTAGGCGACAAATTCCTGGTAGACCCGGAGGGATGCCTGATTCTTGAGGAATGCCCCCCGAGGATATGCATCGCGGCGGTATGGGCTTTCAAACCACTGGTTTCCAGAATGTGGCAGGCCTTTTATGATGGCAAGACTGAAATCTTCCAAGACACGGTTACCTGCCCTGACGTCGGCGTTCGGCGGGGCGGCTGGGGGGAAATTACCATGAGGATACGCGCCGTGCCCAGAAAAAAGTAGTCAGATGGCTTGAGACAGCGAGAAACGCTGATATAAGGAGAGGGATGTGACAGTTGAGAAATTTAGTCTGGAAGGGAAGGTTGCCATTGTGACCGGAGGAGGTACCGGGCTGGGAAAAGTTATATCCCTCGCTCTGGCGCGGGCCGGGGCTGACCTGATAATAGCGGCCCGACGTCCTGAACCTATCAATGAGACAGCCGCTGAGGTGAGGAAGCTGGGACAAAAGACTATGGCAGTGCCTACTGATGTGACAGACTCCAGACAGGTTGACCATCTGATAGAAAAGACGCTAACCCGGTTCGGCAGGATTGATGTCCTGGTAAATAATGCCGGTATTGTTAAAGGAGTGGACCCATCACCTGGTGATGCCCTGGCACCGGAGCCCCAGCCCATCTGGGAACTGAGCGATGACGCCTGGCACGCCTCTATAGAGACCAATCTTACCGGAACGTTCTACTGTTGTCGAGCTGTATCTAAACATATGGTCAGCCAGAAAAGTGGTAAAGTAATAAACATGGCGTCTATGGGTGGACTCAGAGCTGCCAGGGGTGGTTTTGGTTACTGCACCGCTAAAGCCGGCGTCATTATGTTTACCAAAACACTGGCTATAACCCTGGCCAGCGATAATATACAGGCAAACTGCATCGCACCTACGTTCTTTCCGGTTGTGGATATACCGGCAGAAATCCGGGAGCGCAGCGAGCCATTCTATCCCATGGGCCGTTTCGGGGAGCCGCCAGAGGTTGGGCCATTGGCTGTCCTTTTAGCATCTGATGCATCAGGCTATATTACCGGGGAGTGCTTTGTTATTGATGGCGCGTCAGGTGTCGGCTATGCTCCCACCGGCTATTCGCCCGCTGCCAGGGTTTAGCGTTCATAACGCAGCTGGTTTAAAGAGCTGGCGATACTGAATTAGTGAATATTATGCGGAAAGGGATATATGGAAGAGAAATATGAGGGTATGCTTTCGCCCTACCGCGTACTGGACCTGACCAACGAACGCGGTTTCCTTGGCGGCAAATTACTGGGTGACCTGGGCGCTGATGTCATCAAGATTGAGAAGCCGGGGGGCGACCCGGCCCGAAGGCTCGGCCCTTTTTATCACGACATACCTCACCCTGAAAAAAGCCTCTACTGGATGGGGTTTAATACCAATAAAAGGGGGATAACCCTCAACATTGAAACCTCCGACGGTCAGGAAATCTTTAAGAAGTTATGCCAGAATGCCGATATTGTCATCGAGTCTTTCGACCCCGGCTATCTGGACAAGCTTGGGCTAGGATATTCCGCGCTCAGTCAGATTAACCCGGGCATTATTATGGCCTCTATCACCGGCTTTGGACAGACCGGACCTCATAAAGACTACAAGGCACCCGATATTGTGCTCTGGGCTCTCTCCGGTCTCGGCTACGTACACGGCGACTCCGACCGACCCCCACTCAGCCCCAGCTTCCCCATCTCGTATTCTTTCAGTGTGATGCAGGCTGTCATAGGCGCCATGGTGGCCCTGTACCATCGAGGTGTTACCGGCAGGGGCCAATACGTGGATGCCGTGACCCTGCTTGGCCTTGCCTGGGCTACCGGTCCGGAGGTGCAGGCGTTATGGCCTTTGAACAAAATAATTGTAAAGCGCACCGGCAGAATCTGGCCGCGGCCCCAGACCACCGCCGACGGGGAAGTGACCTACATCAACGTCCCGCTTACCTATCCCTGCCAGGATGGCGGCGTCAAATTCTTCGCCTTTGCGGAACCGGGCATGCTGCCGAGTACCAACGGGCTGACACAATGGGTGATTGAAGAAGGCATGGCCAGTGAAACCCTGAAAAATGTTGACTGGAGTACCTTCAATTGGACGACAGTTTCTCAAGAGACGGCGGACGAAATCACTCAAAGCTTCGGCAGGTTCTTTATGAGACATACCAAGGCGGAGCTATGGAAAGGAGCCCAGGAAAGAGGCATCCAGCTATATCCCGTATTTACCCCTGTGGATATGCTGAATTTCCCCCAGCTTGATACTCGGGAATACTGGCAGGAGGTCGAACACCCCGAGTTAGGGACTGCCATTACCTATCCCGGCGCCTTCACCAAGCTGGCAGAGGGGTCCTGTAAAATACGGCGACGGGCTCCCCTCATCGGCGAACACAATGAGGAAATCTACATAAAGGAACTGGGATTGTCTAAAGAGGATTTATCGCTCTTAAAACAGGCGAAAACCATTTAATTAGACTGAAGGGGGGCATAAATGGAGAGCCGACCTTTTGAAGGTGTAAATATCCTGGATTTCTGCTGGACGGCGACCGGACCTTTCAGTCTTAATCCGCTGGCTTTCTTCGGGGCTACAATAATCAAGGTAGAATCACGAGCACGCTACGATGCCCTGAGAAGTCTGGCACCGTTTAAGGACGGCAGAGCCGAGCCAGAGCGCAGCTATTACTTCAATTACTGCCAGGTAGGCAAGAGGTATAATATTACCCTGAATATGGACCATCCCAAGGGGATAGAGCTGGCCAAGAGGCTGGTAGGCTGGGCTGATATCGTCGCTGACAGCTACGCCACCGGGACAATGGAAAAATGGGGGCTTGACTACGATAATCTGAGGAAAATTAAGCCTGATATAATTATGCTCCGCACATGCATGCACGGACACACGGGACCTTTGGCCAAGCAGCACGGACAGGGATTTATATTGACCGCTTTATCAGGGGTTGATTCTCTCATCAGCTGGCCCGACCGTGCCCCGTCCGGTGCCTTCGGCGCTTTAACCGATTTTCTTGGTCCACAGTTTAATACCATCTGCCTGATTGCTGCCCTTGACTACCGGCGCCGTACCGGCAAAGGGCAGTACATCGACCAATCACAGCATGAAGCAACCATGCAGTTAATCACGCCTCTTATCCTTGACTATACAGTCAACCAGAGAGACTTTACCGCGAGTGGTAATCGTCTGGATTACGCAGCTCCCCACGGCATCTATCGCTGTCAGGGCGATGACCGATGGTGCGCTATTGCCGTATTCACCGATGACGAGTGGGAAAGCTTTTGCAGGGTTACTGGCAAGCCGGCTCTGGCGCAAGACCCCAGATTTGCGACTCTACTAAGCAGGAAGCAAAATGAAGACGAACTCGACAGGCTTGTGGAGGAATGGACTATGAAACGTTCAGCCGAAGAGGTTATGAGCCTGATGCAGGCGTCTGGAGTTGCCGCAGGGGTAGTTGCCAATGGTAAAGACCAGGCCGAGGACCCCCAACTGGCGCATTATCATTTTTTTGAGGAGCGAGAGCACCCGGTAATCGGGAAAAACTCGTTTTATCATGGCCCACCCTTCCGACTATCCGAGACGCCCTACGAGGTATCGCGTGCCGCCTTGATTGGCGAACACAACGATTATGTATACACGGAGCTACTTGGATTCTCAGATGAGGAGTGGGCTCAGTTAATAGCAGAAGGAGTAATCTAAGCCGAAGTAATAGGAGGGTGAAATATGGAACTGGAAGGTAAAATCGCCATAGTAACCGGGGCGGGGCAGGGAATGGGCAAAGCCATCGCTCTGACCTTTGCCCGAGAAGGAGCCGATGTAGCCGTAAATGATATAATCCCCGACACGGTGGAGACTACAGCCTCGGAGGTGAAAGCCCTGGGGCGCAGGTCAATGGCCATCAGGGCCGACGTATCAAAGCAAAAAGAGGTCAACGAGATGGTGGAGCGGGTCATCCGGGAGTGGGGAGGGATTGACATACTCGTCCATAATGCGGGGGTTGGCAACACCCGGATGGTGGAGGACATGACTGATGAAGAGTGGCATCACGTCCTGGGCGTAAACCTGGATGGTACTTTTTACTGCTGCAAGGCGGTGACCGAGACGATGAAGAGCCGGGGCGGCGGCAAGATAATCATGGTCGCCTCCATGGCGGCAAAGAAGATGAGCATCGCCAGCTGCGCCGCCTATACAGCATCCAAATCCGGGATTCTGGGATTCACCCGCCACTTCGCCTTTGAAGTCGGGCCTTACCACATCAATGTTAACGCCATTTGCCCCGGCGCCACACTCACACCCAAGGTAAGGGCTACGCCCGAGGAAATAAAAAAGACAATGGATAATATGCCCTTGAAGGATATATGCAATCCCCAAGACATCGCCGATACCGCTCTCTTTCTGGCGTCGGACAGGTCAAGGATGATTACGGGCACTACCATAGACGTGGATGCCGGCGAATTCGTAGTCCAGCAGCCCTGGGAGAACTACGTCAAGAGGAGAAAAGAGGCATTTGCCAAGGGAGAGCCAGCTCACTGAACCGGCACCAGGAAAAAGCCTCCGAAGCAGGGCTGATATCGGGCACTGACGGCGGCACATGATATTCCGGCACAGAGCGTGCCGAGCCGACTACATCAGTCGAATACGCCTTTTTGCCGCAGGCGGTCAATCTCATCCTGGGGCATGCCGAGGATTTCGGTACAAACATAATCAGTGTGCTCACCTATCAGGACAGGACGTCTAACCTCAGCTTCAGCCGCTGACAATTTGATACCGGCGGGGTGGTAATAACGCAGCTTCCCCATGTAAGGATGGTCAAACTCACGATAGAAGTTATAGTGATTAAGCTGCGGGTCTTCATCCAAATCCTTAGCACTGGAGACCACTCCGGCACCGACGCCCGCCTCCTGCAGCATGGTCATAACCTGTTCCGGCGTGAAGTTTATCGTCCACTCTTCTACCAGACGGTCAAGCTCATCGCTGTTTTCCACCCGGCCGGCCTCGGTAGCGAATCTGCGGTCCTTTGCCCAATCCGGATTTCCTAAAACCTGCCCGAAGCTCTGCCACTCTTCATCGGTTATCACCGCAATAGCCACCCATCTATCATCACCCCGGCACCGATATACTCCGTGAGGCGCCGCATAGTCGCACTTGTTGCCTTTCAGAGCCAGTTCCCTGCCGTTAACTTGATAATCAAGAATAAGCGGTGTCACGTAATTTAAACCGGCCTCTATCTGGGCATGGTCAATGTATTGCCCCTTGCCCGTCCGCCGGCGATAGTCAAGGGCTACCATGATAGCCAGGGCGGCATACAGCGGAGATAGCTGGTCGGTGTAATAAGTGGATGGCGGTACGGGGGCTCTGTCAGGCCAGCCGACAATGCCGTCAATCATGGTCACCGCCGTCAATATACTGCCAAAGCCGGGCTGAGCCGCCATGGGTCCCGTATGCCCATAGCCGCAGGTGCGCATCATGATGATTTCGGGATTTACCTTCTTCAGCCCCTCGTAATCCAGTCCCAGCTTATCCATGACGCCGGCTGGAAATCCTTCACCGACAACGTCAGCCCAGCCCACCAGCTTCTTGAAAATCTCTATCGCCTCAGGATGGTTAAAATTCAGGCTGATATCATACTCCGGGGCAGTATGGGTGATAGAATAGAAGGCACTGCGTTCCAGTCCGACGGGCTCGCCCTCTTGGTAAGTCGGAGCAAATGGGGCGAAGCACCTGACCGGGTCCGGCCGCGTTGCCGTTTCCACCCTGACAGTCTTCGCTCCGTAATGGCTTAGGAAGTTAAGGGTAAAAACACCCACTCCCGCCCAGCAAAGCTGCAATATGTTTACGCCTTCAAAAGGCCTCTTTTCCACGATATAATCCTCCTCGTCTAGATAACCTGACCTTCCTTTAAAGCCAGTACTTCATCGGCAGACATTCCCAGCTCTTTTTGATAAATCTCATCATTGTGTTCACCGATAAACGGTGCCCGATGCCGTATCCCACAGTATCCCTGTGTTGTCACGACAGCACCCCCCGGATATTTGAAGCTGGTGCCCAATTCGGGGTGTTCAATCTCTTTCCAGAAGTCTCTGGCTATGAGCTGGGGGTACCGGAGCACATCCGCGGCATTATTGCAGGGCCCCAGCTGGAAACGGTTCTCCGTAGCCAGTTGCAGCAGTTCCTCCTTGGTATGATTCCGGAAGAATTTACCCAGTATTTCCATCAGCTTCTCAACTTCTTCCCGAGTCATATCCTCCCAGATTTTCTTGTCCCATTCCCAGTGTTCAAAGAAGCCAATATCAATTCCGTCTTTCTTCATATACTGCATCATGCTGATGTTGTTCTTTGCCGCGGCTGGACCTAACAGCAGGTTTAAGGCAACATAACCGTCCTTACATTCCCACAGCAACTGATTGTAAAAGACAGTGCCGTCCTTGAGACTGACGGCCGCTCTTGCCCTACCGTGACGCGAGGGTATTTCTCCGAAGAGGGCATAAGGCCCCTCAACTTCTGCCGAGCACACAAAAACCAGGGCCTGCTGGGTTGGAGCATCAACATGCTGGCCCCGACCTGTCAGCGCCCGGTGACACAGGGCTATCATGGTACCGACAGCTCCGTGCATGGCCCCGAGATAATGGGTATGGTAATAGCTGGTGGTTAGAGGTGGGCGGTCATCATAACCACAGGTATATGTAAGGCCACCCAGAGCCCGGACCACTATGTCCGGGTCTTTATAGTTTCTATATGGCCCCTCCTGCCCAAAACCGGTGACAGACGTCAGGACAATCCCGGGGTTAATCTCACTGAGTGCCGCATAGCCCAGTCCCAGCTTGTCCAGATATCCGGGGGCATAGGACTCCAATACAGCGTCGGCCGTCTTGACCAGCTTTTTGAATATCTCCTGCCCCTCAGCTTTCTCGATGTCAAGGGTTATGCCTTTCTTGTTGGAGTTAAAGGCAAACCAGGTAAGGTTTTTCTCAGGGTCAGCGATGTCCTTGTAGAAAGGCCCTTTAAGGCGGGCAGGGTCACCTCCGGGCTTTTCAATCTTGATGACCTCAGCCCCGAAGTCACTTAATGCCCTGCCACAGATGAAAGCCTTTTGGTCAGTCAAATCAAGAATCCGGTAGCAACTCAGCATAAGCTCCTCCTAAATAATACGCTCTATGAAATTCCCTCATATGAAGAACCATTTTGTGCAATGTTAAGCGGGTTTTCCTTCCAGGCAACCTTGCGGTCTCAGGACTTATTATATTACGATTACGCTTAAAAAGACAAACGGCGGCGAGCTTTGACTCGCCGCCTGCCGCTATAGCTTGGGGCTTCGCCAATTGCTTACCAACTAATAAGGGGAACCTTTAATAGCTCCCCCTTTACAGTTGTTTCCATGGTCGGGGCGGCCGGATTTGAACCGGCGACCACCTGAACCCCATTCAGGTGCG
>CAYWAU010000032.1:0-15324 GCA_964456395.1 uncultured Dehalococcoidaceae bacterium | reverse complement strand
CGACCTCTCCTATTGAGAGGCTATACAACGAAGGGAAGGTTGAGATTGAGATGGTTCCACAGGGCACTCTGGCCGAGAGGATAAGATGCGGAGCGGGAGGACTGGGAGGGTTTTACACCCCGGTGGGGATAGGCACTGTAGTCGAAACAGGCAAGGAGAAGAAAGTCATCAACGGTAAGGAGTATATCCTGGAATTGCCTCTTGTTGCCGATTTCGCTTTTATTAAGGCGCACCAAGCTGATACACTTGGGAACCTGGTGTACAAAGGAACGGCAAGGTGCTTTAACCCGGTAATGGCCACGGCGGCCAAGGTCACCATTGTGGAAGTTGACCATCTGGTACCGCTCGGGCAGCTGGACCCGGAGGTTATCATCACACCTCATATATACGTAGACCGTATCGTGGAGGTACCGAGATGAAGAGTCGGCTGGATGAGCCAACGATTGCCTTGAGGGCAGCCAGAGAGTTCCCGGATGGCTCGCTGGTCAACCTGGGTTACGGCATGCCCGGCTTGTGCGCCAATTTTATCCCCGAGGGCAGGACAATATTCTTCCAGAGCGAGAACGGAATGTTAGGCTATGGAGGTTTAGCCACAGATGAAGAAAAGGATTACGAACTGATAAATGCCTCTGACCAGCCGGTTACTCCCGCGCCTGGTATGTGCTTTTTCGAGAGCGCCGCCTCCTTTGACATGATTAGAGGGGGGCATATTGACATAGTGGTCCTCGGGGCTTACCAGGTCTCCGAAAGGGGCGACCTGGCCAACTGGGGACGGCCCGGCCGTCCCGCCACAGGTATGGGAGGCGGCATGGACCTTGCCGCCGGTGCTAAAAAAGTAATTGTCACCATGCTGCACACCACCAAAGAAGGAGAGCCGCGCATAGTCAAAAACTGTACCTTCCCTCTGACGGCCAAGCAGTGCGTAAGCCTAATTGTCACCGACCTGGCTGTTATCGAAGTAACCAGTAAAGGGCTCGCTCTCAAGGAGATAGCCCCAGGCTGGACGGTTCCAGAAATACAGAACCTTACCGAGGCTGAGATTATGCCAGCTGCTGATTTAAAGGAAATTGAGCTTTAATGCTTATCAGGTATTGCTAAAATCCTTGAAGCAACAGACGAGCAGTCCCAATCCCAAATAATTCAACAGGAGGCGGATATGTCACCGGTATTAGAGGACAAGGTAGCCATTATAACTGGAGCCAGCCGTGGTATCGGGCGGGCATTCGCCCTCAGATTTGCCGAGGAAGGGGCCAAACTGCTGTTAACCACTACCAATCCGGAGAGGGCCGAGGGTGAAGTAGCCATCATGGAGGCCGATATCTCGGATGAAAATGACACCCAAAAGATAGCGGAAAAGGTGGAACAGCAGTATGGTAAGGTAGATATCCTCATCAATAATGCCGCCATATACTATGGCGTTGAAAGAAGGCCGTGGGATTCCTGGACGGTGGCAGAATGGGACCAAATGTTTGCCGTGAATGTAAGAGGAACCTGGCTGTGCTGTAAGGCAATAGCCCCGCTGATGATAAAGCAGTCCAGGGGTAAGATTATCAATATGGCCTCCGATATCATCAAAGTCCCCACGGCTCATTTCCGTCTGGCCTATGTCTGTAGTAAAGCGGCAATTCACACACTGACCCAATGCCTGGCCAGAGCCCTGGGGCCATCAGGCATCAATGTCAACAGTATTGGGCCCGGATTCACGGCTTCCGAAGCCAGTATAAACATGAGCCGTAGCGGGAAGGCATTTGAGGCTACAACCACAGCACAGTGCCTGAAGCGACGCGAAGAGCCAGCCGACCTGGTGGGTACAGCCGTATTTTTAGCCTCAAGTGACTCTGATTTCATAACGGGACAGTTTATCGTTGTCGACGGCGGCATCGTGATGTTGTGATAATTGGCAAACACAATTTCTTGCCAACTAAAATGTTAAAGGAGGAAACATTATGTACAGAGGTGGATACGCAGGAAAGATACTGAGGGTAGATTTAAGTAATCAGTCGGTAAAGGAAGAAGCAGTCCCCGAAGAACTGGCCAGGAATTATCTTGGCGGCGCCGGTTTTGCCATAAAATACTTATACGATGAGTTAAAACCGGGAACCCCGGCCCTGGACAAAGACAACAAACTAATCTTCGCGGTAGGCCCTCTGACAGCTACCGGGGTCTCCTGTACCAGCCGAATGGCCGTCGCTGCCAAGTCCCCGCTGACCAACGCGATAGGGATGGCTCTCGCCGGAGGTCATTTCCCGGCCGAGATGAAAAGGACCGGCTATGACATGATAATTATTGAAGGCAAGGCAGAAAAGCCTACCTATATAGCCATCAAGGATGGTAAAGTCCGCTTCAGGTCTGCCGAAAAGTTGCAAGGCATGGTTACTACTGACACCCAGCTTTTTATCAAGGAGGAACTCGGTGACCATAATTACCGGATTGCCTGCATAGGTCCTGCCGGCGAGAGACTTATCCCCATGGCGTGCATTATCAATGAGCGTCGGGCGGCGGGCAGAAAGGGACTGGGGGCCGTAATGGGCTCCAAGAACCTGAAAGCAATTGCTTTGCGCGGTAATAAAAGACCAGCCATAGTTGACGACGCCAGGTTCAAGAAGGCACGGCAGGCTATGAACAAGGCTATGAAAGACAGTCCCGTGCTCTATCCTGCCTTCGCCAAAGCGGGCACCCCCATGATTATTGATAACATGACCGAAATGGGAATTTATTCGACCAAGAACTGGACGGCCACCGGGGAGATAGACCTGGTAAAAGAGCAGGGCCGCGATGCCCAGGATGCCATGATAATCAATAAGTCTCACTGCGCTGATTGCCCGGTGGGCTGCTCACAGGTAAAACTGGTCAATGAGGGTCCCTTTGCCGGCTTCCTGAGTGAGGGACCAGAATTTGAGACGACATATTCGCTGGGAAGCAACGTGGGGGTGAGTTATCTGCCGGCTATAATTGCTGCAGACCGAATTTGTGATGAGTACGGTATAGATACCATGTCAGCCGGTGTCACCATAGGCTTTGCCATGGAACTCTACGAACGGGGAATACTGACCAAGAAGGATACCGACGGTCTGGAGCTAAAATTCGGCAATTATGCCGCCATGATTGAGATGCTGCGGCGGATAACATATCAGGAGGGACTGGGGGCAATCCTGTGCCAGGGTACCAAGAAAGCGGCCGAGAAGATAGGTAAAGGCTCCGAGGCGTATGCCATGCATGTAAAAGGTCTGGAGTTGCCGGCTTACGATGTCAGGGGCGCCAAGGCACACGGTCTGAACTATGCCACCGCCTATACCGGAGCCGACCACAACCGGGGCTACGCCTTCCAGGAAATCTTCGGTGTTCCCATTCCGGAGGAGGTGGACAGGTTCGACATTAAGGGCAAAGGCAGGCTGACCAAATGGAACCAGGACATTCGCTGCGTCGTCTGTGATTGCGCCACGACGTGTGCTTTTCTCCTTGACATGGCATTCCCCGAAACAGCCTGTCAACACATCGCCGACCTGGTAAGCGCCGCCAGCGGGATGCGTTTCACGGCGAAAGAAGTCGAGCGCATTGGGGAAAGGATAAATAATGTGGCGCGGTTGTTTAATATTGGAGAAGGCTTCGGTCGCAAGGACGACACCTTCCCCAAACGCATCATGACCGAAGCTATCAGGGCAGGGGCTTCGGCCGGGCAGCTTATCAGTCAGGCAGACCTTGATGAGATGCTCGACGAATACTACTCAGTACGCGGCTGGGATAAAGATGGCAAACCGACGGCTGCCAAGCTTAAGGAACTGGGGATAGAAATACGCTAACGCGGGTAAATCGGCAGTAAAATAATAAGCATAGCTGCGCAACAGAGTATTGACGCAGTTGCGCAATTGCGCTATACTTACCCGTAAAGGGATTGATTCATGCCGATTATCTGCATCGCCAACCAGAAGGGCGGCGTCGGTAAAACAACCACCGCAGTCGCTCTCGCGCAGGGGTTAAGCGAACATGACAAGCGGGTACTACTTATTGATTGGGACCCTCAGGCCAGCCTAACCGTCAGCCTGGGATTCAATCCTGACAATCTGAAACTCACTGTCTATGACGTTCTGACGAGCACCATCAGGAATAATGGAAGCCTTGCAATCCCTGACGTCACCATACCGACGAGCAATCCCAGCATTGACCTTGTCCCGTCCAATATAGAGTTTTCACAGGCACAGCTCGACCTGGTGGGGGCATTTACCCGGGAACTGATGTTAAAAGAGATGCTACAGCCGGTACGAAATGATTATGATTATATACTGGTGGACTGCCTGCCCAGCCTTGGTCTACTGACCATCAACGCTCTATCGGCTGCCGACAAGGTAATCATACCCCTGCAAGCCGATTTTCTGGCGATGAAAGGTCTGGCACTGCTGATCACCACCATTATCCGGGTAAAGGACAGGATTAATCCGCCTCTAGAGATTTCAGGTATATTCTTCACCATGACCAATCTACGCACCCTGCACAGCCGCGAGGTCATTGAGGTTACCCGGAGAGCCTTCGGCAACAAGATAAGAGTGTTTGACACCATTATCCCCACCAGCGTTCGTTTCAAGGAAGCCCCGGCCGCCGGTATGTCAATCCTGTCCTATGCCCCCAAGTCTGACGGGGCTGAAGCCTATAGATTACTCACAGAAGAGGTGCTGCATGAAAAGAGCTAGAATAACCGAGGAGCTTGCCTACGGAACCGCTTTAGACCGCCTTACGGGCAGCGATAAGCTGATGACCCCGCCGGAACAGAGGCAATCCGTGCCGCCACCCGAGCCGCTAAAGACGGCTATGATTAAGCTATCCGTCTTTCTGAACCGCGAAGAAGATGCCTACCTGGAAAACCTGGCTTCAACAGCCAAGTTCAGCGGCGGTAAAAAGCTCAGCAAGACGAAGCTCATTGAAGCCATGGTGCGAGCCTTCAGAAAGACCAACCTTGATGTACGGGGCGTCAAGGACGACGCCGAACTGCTCAATAGAGTAACTGCGCAATTGCGCTAATAAATGAGAATATTTTTACAGGCGAACATTTATTCCGTAAATTTCTGCCTGATTCTCCGTATTATAGCTGCTTTTCACAACAAACAGGGAATTGGTCAGATATCTTCATTAAGGGCGTAAAATTGGATTCTGTGCGTTCTGGTAAGGGGTTATGTCAGTACTCAGGCAAAGATATAGGTATATAGCTCGGGCAGAGGGACGGGGTGACTAAAACGGAACCTTCTCATCAGCTCGTTGTGAGTTAGAAACACAGCCACCGGCTTCTGCGGTGGTTCATAACCTGGCATCGGCTCTATCTCCGGCGCTTCTTTCACTCTGCCCTCATCGTACTCACCTGGAGTAACACAGCAATATATGGTCACCATGTCCACACTATCCGGGTCATACCCGGGCCTATCACCGTTAAAATGCTCACCGGTGATTCCCAGATTCTCTATCTCCGAGGCGCGATAGAGCTTCCACCCGACGACCTCGCGTAATTCACTGTGCCCGCCGACCTGATAACACAATAGCGACTCGTTATCAGCGTCACCGGACATAACCAATCCCAGGCAGAACGGCTCAACCGTGCGATAGCCACCGTGATAGTAGAACTCCATAACCCGCCTGGACTTTATGGCGGAACAAATCGTCGCTCTTGTTCTATCCCTGGCCGTGGCGATATTCAAAAATTCCCTGAGAGTCCGCAACTTTAACAACTCCTGTGGTGCCTATAAGAACACTCTAAGTGAAGAGCTTTATTTTGTCAATCCAACCATTTATTCCCGCGTCATTCACATAAGTAGTATAATATATATCAGGGTGTAATTGCTTTGACGATTAAAAAAAGAAGCACCAGGAAAATAACCAAGTCTTTATCAGAACTGGTCTCACTTAAAGGAAAGAGAGCCTTAATTACCGGCTCTGCCGCTGGTATTGGCAGGGCTATGGCTCACCGATTTGCCGAAGCCGGTGCCGACCTGGAACTGGTGGACATTGACAGGAGGGGGCTGGGTACGGTCAGAAAAGAGCTTGCGCAGTTCAACCGTGAAATCAATATCCATAAGGTGGATATCTCATCCAGAGAGGCCCTAGACTCGCTGTGGGAGGACCTGAGCGGTAATGAGCCGGATATACTGGTAAACAACGCCGGAATATACCCTTTCAAGAATTTCCTGGAAGTCGACGAGTCCTTTCTTAAGAAGGTGATGGATATCAACCTGCAATCGGCTTTCCTCATGTGCCAGCACATGATAAAGAGAAGGCTCAAAAAAGGCGGGGTCATTATAAACGTCAGCTCTATTGAAGCCATCATGCCCTTTGCCGAAGGGCTGGTCGCCTACGACATCAGCAAGACAGGGGTTATTGCCCTGACCCGGGCACTTGCCAAGGAGTACGGCCGGCGCGGCTTTAGAATTAATGTCATTATACCCGGCGGCATAGTGACTCCCGGGACAAAAGCCGTGGCTAAAGACATCTCGCAGTTTAAATTCAGTCTCCTGAAGACCGGCTATGATTTTAAGGCGAGGCTGCCCATGAACCGGGGCGGACAGCCCGATGAAGTCGCCCGCGTGGCGCTGTTTTTAGCCAGTGATTTAGCCAGCTACGTTCACGGCGCTTTAGTGCCTGTTGATGGGGGGTTTTTATCGGCTTAATGCCGATGCTTACCTTACCAGAATTTTGCCCTTTGGCTTATCCACCACCTCACCGATGACAGCTGCCTCGGCAACGCCCTCTTTGTGCAGGCTGTCCAGCAGTTGTGATACTTTTAGTTTCGGCACCGAAATCAGCAGACCGCCCGAGGTCTGGGGGTCGAAGAGGATATCCGCCAGAAACTGCGGCACACTCCGGTCAATAGCCACCATATTTTTACGAAAATCACGGTTGCGGTGGAGTCCGCCGGGAATCATGCCCATTTCGGCAAGCTCTTTTGCCTCGGGAAAGAACGGGACCGCCGCCGAATCAATCACCATGCCGACCCGGGTCCCTTCAATCATCTCGGCGGCATGGCCGAGAAGCCCGAACCCGGTAACGTCGGTACAGGCGTTCACACCGATTGCCTGCATCAACTCCGACGCCTTCCCATTTAGAGTGGACATAGACTTTACGATTTTGGCTACCGCCGCTTCATCAGCCTCATTACCCTTAATCGCCGTGCTTATTATACCCGTGCCCAGCGGCTTGGTCAGAATCAGACGGTCGCCCGCCCTGGCGCTGTTATTCAAGACTACCCTGTCCGGGTGGACGGTGCCGGTGACCGAGATTCCGTATTTAAGCTCCTCGTCCTCAACGCTGTGTCCACCGACCAGTATCACCCCCGCTTCATGCATCTTGTCCAGTCCTCCCTGCAGGATATCCGTCAGTATTGACATAGCCATGGTCTTCTCCGGAAAGCAGACAATGTTCATCGCCGTCAGGGGTTTTCCACCCATGGCGTAGACATCGCTCAAGGCGTTGGCGGCGCCAATCTGTCCGAAGGTATACGGGTCATCGACTATCGGCGTGAAGAAATCAAGCGTCTGCACGATAGCCAGCTCCTCCGTCAGCTTATAGACGCCGGCATCCTCGGCCCTCTCTATGCCCGCGATTAGATTCGGGTCAGAGATGAGGGGCAGACCGGCCAGTGCCTGGGCAAGGTCTCCCGGACCTATCTTACAAGCTCAACCGGCACCGTGAGTGGTCTCGGTGAGGCGCAGCTTTGCCTCATCACCCATTCTACTCGCCTCCATCATATTTTTATAACTTTACCCGCCGAAAGCAGGGAATCCACAACCTCATAACTGTTGGTCACTATCCCCACCCCAAGCTTGTCGGCCAGGTGATAAAATTCCAGACATGTGCCGCAGGACAATATCTGAACCCCTTCTTGCTCCAGTCTTTTTAGTGTTTCCATAACCTCAGAACCTTCGGCGGTCAATCTAACCCCGCTGTTAACAAAAATTAGCCTGGCAGGCCTGGAAGCCGCCTCCCCCAGAGTGTTAATGAAGCTTATCATCAACCTCTCGCCAAAACCCTCATCGCCCGTGCCCAGTTGGGTACCGGTTATTAAGACAACATCACCACTTTGTTTCTTATCAGCCTGACCGGCGTATTCCTTGGTAATAGCCAGGCAGAAAACCCCGCCTCGCTCAGTTATCTCTACCTGGCACCCCTGGCTTTGCGCAAACCGCTGTACGTTTTCACGGCTCTCGGCACTATCTACCAGAACAGTGACCGTACCCTCTTCAATCCCCTCCAGCGCTTTTTTGGTGTTGATTACCGGCTGCGGGCAGGGAAGCCCTCGAGCGTCAACTTCCTTAGCCACTTTGTCGCCCCCTTGATGATTCGCCGCAAATACCATAAAATAATCTGGGAAGATTATATCATAAGTAATATTTTAGTTCAAGTAAAATAATACTTATACTAGCATCAGGATAGAATGAACCTAGAACATCTCAAGACATTCCGGGAGGTAGTCAGGCTTGGCAGCTTTTCTGAAGTAGCCAAGAAGCTATCCATCAGTCAGCCGGCGGTTTCCTTTCAGATTCAAAAGCTGGAACAGGAACTCGGCATACGCCTGATTGACCGCACCCAGAGGGCAATTACACTGACGGCGGCCGGCAAGCGTCTCCTTCGTTTCGCCGAATCTATCGGGGAGGAACGTGAGCAGCTCCAGCGCGACCTGGAGCAGATGCGTGAGGAGGTTTCCGGCGACCTTCTCATCGCCGCGAGCACCATCCCCGGGGAGTTTCTGCTGCCCACGCTTCTGGCGAAATTCAAGCGGATGCACCCGGCCATCAGAATCCAGGTGGCTGTCTCTGATTCCCTGACCGTCATCAATGCCGTGCGTGACAACGCCTATGAGGTGGGATTCAGCGGTATGGCACCGGAAGGTCACGACCTTGAGGCATTGAAGGTAGCCGTGGATGAGATTGTCCTCATTGTTTTCCCGGAGCATCCCTTTGCCCAACGAGGCGAGGTATCGCCCACAGAGCTGGAGGGTGAGCCGTTAATCTTCCGGGAGGACACCTCGGGTACGCAGCGAAATCTGGAAACCCACCTGTCCCAGGCCGGGCTTGACCTGAGGAAATGGGTGCCCAATCTGGTCCTGGGGACAACTCAGGCTTTAGTCACCGCCGTGGCCGCCGGAGCCGGGATTGCCTTTGTGTCCAATCTGGCCATTAAAAAGAGCCTGGCGCTGGGCCTGGTCCGGCAGGTTAATATTAGCGGATTGAAACTGAGCCGGGACTTCTATTGCGTTTACCGCCGGGAGAGAGTAGTTACCCGGTTGCTGGTGGAATTTATCGATTTTGTTCAGATAGAGGCATCACGAAACAGCCAGGGAGAGTAAAGGCAGGTATCTATGGAGAGTTTGAAGCTCAAAGTAGGTGACCATCAGGCGCATTACCTGAAGGCAGGCAGCGGGCCCCCGATTGTCTTAATACACGGCGGCGCCAGCGACTCAAGGGACTGGGTGAGCACCATGGCTGCCCTCTCCAATCGCTACAGCCTCTACGCCCCCGACCTTATAGGCTTCGGACAGAGTAATAGAAACCGGGATGGCTACTACCTCTCTGACTTTACTGAATTCATAATGGGATTCTTAGATAGGCTCGGGCTGGAAAAGCCGGTTCTGGTAGGGCACTCCTTCGGGGGCAGATTGTGTGTGGATATTGCCCTCCGACACCCGGAAATGGTGCGCAAACTCGTTTTAGTAGATTCCTCCGGACTTGGCAAAGTATCCACATTTGGTAATATAGTATTTACTGGCTTCTGGGCAATACGCAAGCTGCTGCGGAGACCACAACCCTATCCCCAATTTTTAACAAGACCCGATGAAGGCAACCCCTGGCTCTGCATTGATGAGCTGCCAGACATCAGGACACCCACGCTTATCATCTGGAAACGCCTTGACCCTTATTTACCCCTGGCTATAGCCCGCCGAGCCGGGGCACTGATAGCCGGGTCACGTCTGGCGATACTGCCGGGTTACGGGCACGCCCCTCACGAGCAGAACAAGAAAGCCTTTATCCACCTGCTGCTTGATTTTTTAGACCACGACTGAGCATTAACTCAGGCGCTTTCCGACCACCTCCCAGTTGATGTTCTTAAAGAATGCCTCAATGTAATCAGCCCGCTTCAGTCCGTAGTCAAGCATGTAGGCATGCTCAAAGACGTCCATTACCAGGATGGGACGGCAGCCGGAAAGATGGCCGACTTCGTGCTCATTTATCCAAGTGTTGAATAGCCCGCCGGTGACATTATCCTGATACAGCACCACCCAGCCGATGCCGCGCATGGCTCCGGTGGCCCTGAAATCCTGCTCCCAGGCTTCATAGCTACCATAGGCATCAGCCAGCTTCTTGGCCAGAGTCCCTGATTTATCCAGAAGACCCTTGCCGCCAAGATTCTCAAAGTAGTATTCGTGGAGGCGCATACCGTTGAACTCAAAACCGAACCGGCGTTTAAGTTCAGCGTACTCTGGAGTGCCGGCCCTGCCTTCTTTCAGCATAGCCGCGAGCAGTTCCGACAGCTTGTTCGTATTGGTCACGTATCCCTGGTAGAGGGTGAAGTGGTTTTTAAGCAGGGTTTCGCTAAAACCCTCCATGCCGATGAGATTGCTATAGTCTTTAGCTTCGTAGGTCATTCTCTTCCTCCTCTATTATTAAAGCCTCTTGCCAACACTGATAAACCTACGTCATGGGCACCTCCTCTTCGACCACACGTATGCCCTGAGGTTATCATCATAGTGCCAGTCTTTTATTTTGTCAAGCATGTCTTATACTGAATACAAATGAGTATAACCTGCAGCCGGCATGAATGTCTGCGATATTTATCACTGAAGGCATATATAGGGGGAATCATGTTCATCAACGGAATCATATCGCGTTAAGCAACAAAATACTGGGGTAGGCAACAAGCCCTAACAGCTAAGCAAAAAGACCTGCGTACCGACCGGCAGATTTGTCCTGCTTAGGGACAGCTTGGGACGGGATTCTATCTGCCCCATGCCCATCTCTTTAAGGAACTTCTCTACCGGGTCCAGCTCACGGCTTACAAAAGGGGTTTTATAGTGCATAGGGACTACCGCCTGCGGCTCAAGCTGGCGAATAACCTCGGCGGCCATGGCAGCACCAATTGTGGATACCCCACCTACCGGAAGCAGTAACACATCAACATCGCCAATCTCCTCTACCTGCTCAGAAGTAAGCACCTGCCCAAGGTCACCAAGGTGACATACTGATATACCGTCTACTTCCATTAAATAAACAGTGTTTTTGCCCCGCTTTTTACCCCCCTCGGCATCATGAAAGGTAGCTACTCCTATAATCAGGACGCCGCTGATTTCATATTCGCCGGGACCATGAATTGTTCTTGGTTCCCCACCAATGCCCTGAACATAGGAATGAGACGGGTGCTGATGGCTCACCGTTACGATGTTGGCGGTAGGCTTGCCCAGTGAATAACCCAAATCGGGCGGAAAAGGGTCCGTAATGACTACGGCCTGGCTCCCCTTAATCCTGAAGCAAGAATGACCCAACCAGGTAATATCCACACTACCAATGTATCACAGGCAGGCTCGCCGGTCAAGGACGGGACAAATCTCCCGCTATTTCTCTTGACAAATAACCCGTTAAAGTGCTAAATTGGAATTAGCAGTCTAAGGCTTAGACTGCTAATTGGGGCAGAGATGATATCTGTCAGAAGTGGGAAAATACTAAATTCTATAGTGGGACAATATATTGTCAGGGCAGCACCGGTGCCCTCGCAGGTCATCGCCAGTGACCCTGAGCTGGGGGTAAGTCCGGCTACCGTCCGCAATGAGATGGCATACCTGGAGCAGGAGGGCTATCTTATCCGCCCCCATACTTCAGCCGGCTGCATCCCCTCAGATAAGGGCTACCGCTACTATGTGGAGTCGATTGAAAACATAAAACTACCCCAGGCGGAAGAGCGTTTTATCAGCCACACCCTTCATCAGGTAGAGAAGGAAGTAGAGGCGTGGCTGAGCCTGACGGCAACACTCCTGTCCCGGCTGGTACAAAATGTGGCGGTAGTCAGCCTGCCCAAGTCAGCCGACTGCAAATTGAAGCACATGGAACTGCTGGCACTGCAGGACTCTCAGGCACTGGCTGTCGTGGTTCTTCAAGGGGCACGAGTGAAGCAAAAGTTGATTTCCTTCGACCAGGCTGTATCGCAACCAAGCCTGACCATTATCAGTAACAAGCTGAATACCGCTTTCTCCGGCTTGAACAGCCGACAGATTTCGGCCAAAGACACGGAGTTCTCCCCTCTGGAACAGCAGGTAGCCGACCACCTGGTAGAGATTATGCAGGCTGAGGACAGTCAGGAGTATGAAGAACCCTACCTTGATGGATGGCATTTCATGCTTAATCAGCCAGAATTCAGTCACAGCGACCGAATACGCACCCTCATGGAATTAGTGGAGCAACGAAGCCTGTTGAAGGTCATTGTTCCGCAGGGGCTTAGCCAGCATACGGTGCATGTAATTATAGGTGAAGAGAATAAAGCGAAGGCAATCCAGAACTGCAGCGTGGTCATCAGCCAGTACGGCCTTCCTGACGAAGCCACCGGCACCGTAGGGGTAGTCGGGCCTACCCGCATGTCCTATTCACATGCCATACCCACGGTACATTACCTGTCCTCAGTGCTGAGCGAACTGGTTGCCGGGCTTTATGGGAAAGAAATACACAGTGAATAGGGCTCATCACCAAGAGAATTAGGACTGGATAGTGATGCAACAAGACTCAGAAGAGCCTATAAACAGCGAACCGGAACCAGAGACCGTCGAAATAGATGATGCTGAGAGTTTAAAGCAGGCGCTGGCTGAGGAAAAGGAAAGAGCCGAAGACTATCTGGCTAACTGGCAGAGAGCGCAGGCTGACTTTATAAACTACAAACGGCGTACCGAACAGGAAAGACAGGATTTCAACAGGTTTGCCAACGCCAACCTCATCCTCAGCCTGCTACCCGTTCTTGACGACCTGGAACGGGCGCTCGGCTCCATGCCGCCCGCCAAGACATCGAAACATAGCTGGGTAGAGGGTGTCAGACTTGTCGAGCGTAATTTCAGGTCAGCCATGGAGGCACAGGGGCTGACTCCGATAAAGGCGCTGGGAGAGCCATTCGACCCCAATTTTCACGAAGCCTTAAGGCAAGCTAAAGGTAAAGAAGGAATAGTTATTGAGGAATTTCAAAAGGGCTACATGCTGGGCGACAGAGTGCTGCGTCCGGCCAAAGTAGTCGTCGGCAACGGAGAAGAGGCAGAAAAGGAGGATTACTAAAATGGCCAAAGTTATTGGTATCGATTTAGGCACTACCAATTCCGCAGTCGCCGTAATGGAGGCAGGAGAACCAACCATCATCGCCAACGCCGAAGGCGGGCGCACCACGCCATCAACGGTAGCCGTAAACAAGGCTGGCGAACGCCTGGTCGGGCAGGTGGCCAAACGCCAGGCAGTCACCAACCCGGACAACACTATCTTCAGCATCAAGCGCCTGATGGGACGTAAATATGATGAACCCACTACGGAGTACGACCGGAAAATGCTCCCCTACAAGATAGTCAAGGCAGACAATAACGACGCCAAGGTGCAAATGGGCGATAAGGAATACAGCCCGCCGGAAATCTCGGCCATGATTCTGCAAAAACTAAAAACGGATGCCGAATCTTACCTCGGTGAAAAGGTCTCCGAGGCCGTCATTACCGTACCTGCTTACTTCAACGATAGTCAGCGGCAGGCAACCAAGGACGCCGGCAAGATAGCCGGACTTGAGGTACTGCGGATAGTCAATGAGCCCACAGCCGCCTCCCTGGCCTACGGACTGGACAAGAAGCATGACGAGACTATTGCTGTTTATGACCTCGGTGGTGGCACCTTTGACATATCCATCCTGGAACTGGGTGAAGGCACCTTTCAGGTCAAGTCAACCAACGGTGATACCCACCTCGGTGGCGACGACCTTGACCAGAGAGTTATGGACTGGCTGTGCGATGAATTCAAGAAAGACCAGGGAATCGACCTCAGGCAGGACAAAATGGCGCTACAGCGTCTGAAGGAAGCCGCCGAGAAGGCCAAGACCGAGCTGTCCACCGTCCAGCAGACCGAGATAAATCTTCCCTTTATCACCGCCGACGCCAGCGGCCCCAAGCACCTCACTATCACTCTGACCCGTTCCAAGCTGGAGCAACTGGTAATGGACCTGGTAGAAAAGACCATAGAACCGTGCAAGCAGGCCCTATCTGATGCCGAAAAGACGGTCAGCCAGATTGATGAGGTGATTCTGGTGGGCGGACAGACCAGAATGCCACTGGTTCAGGAGAAGGTGAAACAATTCTTTAGCAGAGAGCCGCACAAGGGGGTCAACCCCGACGAGGTGGTCGCCATCGGCGCCGCCATACAGGCTGGCGTACTCAAGGGAGAGGTTAAGGATGTTCTGCTTCTGGATGTCACCCCGCTCACCCTGGGTATCGAGACCCTCGGGGCGGTAGCGACACCGCTAATCCCGCGCAATACCACCATCCCCACCGCCAAGAGCCAGATTTTCAGCACGGCCGCGGATAATCAGCCCAGTGTTGAGATTCACGTCCTGCAGGGGGAAAGGCCCATGGCTACCGACAACAGAACACTGGGACGATTCATGCTTGACGGCATCCTGCCGGCACCGCGAGGCTTACCCCAGATTGAGGTCACCTTTGATATTGACGCCAACGGCATCCTCAATGTCAGAGCCCAGGACAAGGGCACCGGCAAGGAGCAGAAGATAACCATTACCGCCTCCAGCGGTCTCTCCAAGGAGGAAGTAGAAAAGATGCAGAAAGAGGCGGAGATGCACGCCGCTGAGGATACCAAGCGACGCGAGGAGATAGAAGCCAAGAACATGGCTGACACCCTTGCCTATACTGCGGAAAAAACGCTGCGCGACAATAAGGACAAGATTCCGGCAGACCTGAATACGGAAGCCGAAGCCAAGATAGCCGCGGTGAAGTCGGCACTGCAGGGCACCGATATTGACGCCATCAAGAGCGCCACCCAGGAACTTAACGATGTCATGCAGAAGATAGGCACGGCCGTTTACCAGCAACAGCCGCCACCGCCACCGCCGGGAGAGGGACCGCCACCCGGACCTGAAGGAGGAGAAGGCGGCGAAGGTGGCGAAGGCGAAGGCACCGTGGAGGGCGAGTTCAGAGAGGTTTAGGGCTTTTCACTTAAAGGGAGTCCGAGAGGGGGCTAATAGCCCCCTCTTTCTTTTCTTTGATATCTATTCCCACCCTACCGCCCAGTATCATTTACGGCTTAGCCCATAGTTCTCTCCCCACCACCCCATAAG
>CAYWAU010000031.1:0-15557 GCA_964456395.1 uncultured Dehalococcoidaceae bacterium | reverse complement strand
GATGCTTCCCCAGGACGTTTCCCAGTTTATCAAGTATCGGTCCCGGCCTGGCTGACTGTGGGATGTAATCCTTGAGGAATTCGGCGTAATCATCATCGGGGATAAAGCAGATTTCCCGACTTTCCGGCCTGTCCGCTATGGGAAGATTCAGTTCCCCCGCAATTTCTCTTACTCTGTCTTTGGTGAGACTGCCGATGGGAAAAAGAGTCTGGCTCAGCTGTTCCTGAGTAAGCTGGCAGAGGAAATACGACTGGTCTTTCCGTGAGTCAGCGCCCTTTTTCAGCAGGTATTTTCCGGTGGTCTTATCAAGCTCAACCCTGGCGTGGTGTCCGGTAGCCACAAAATCGGCACCCAGCTCTCTGGCTCTCTCCAGCAGGGCACCGAACTTGATATACCGGTTGCAACGGATGCACGGATTCGGCGTCCTCCCCAGTCGGTACTCCTGGCAGAAATCAGCGATGACCTTTCGGGTAAAAATATCCCTGAAATCCATAACGTGGTGTGGAATGCCCAGCTTACGGGCAACCCTTCTGGCGTCGGACACGGCACCGGGACCGCAGCAGCCTCCAGACCCGTTGCTCCCGTCTTTTTGCTTGGTTCGGGGCCGGATTTGCATGGTGGCACCGATGACTTCATACCCCTCTTCCCTGAGCAGAGCCGCGGCCACAGATGAATCGACGCCGCCGCTCATGGCTACTACTACCCTCACTTTGTCTCCTTTGGCGCACAGGTAAAGCCCTGTTTATCTGAACTAATTCGTGAAGCTCTGCCTGTTCCTTACTTCAGTTTCTCCAGGGCGACTTTAGCCGCCACTTCCCCGGAAATAAACATTGAGCCGAAGGTGGGGCCCATTCGGGGCAGTCCATAGACGGTGCTCACCGCCATGCCGGTGACGATTAAGCCGGGGTAAGCCTCTCCGGTGTACTCAACGATAAGGTCTTCCGACTTTTCAATCCACAGGGCGCCTTCGCCCTTGGTCTGAATCAGCCCCCGTTGTTCCAGCTTTTTTACCACGCTGGCATCATGCCCGGTGGCATCAATCACTATTGGCGCTTCTATAGCGACGGGGTCAAGGGCGGCTATTGCCTTGGGTAATGACGCGATTGGAGACCAGTTAATAACGACGCCGCAAACTCGCTCTTCTTTTACGACCAAATCCTCCAGCATCGTCATGTTAAAGATGATTACTCCGCTGGCACAGGCACTGGCAATTAACTGAGAACAGGCATGCGGGGCATCAGCGACAACCAGCCCCTCGCCCACCGATTTATAGGGGACACCGAGCTCGTCCAGCAGTCTCTCGCCGGGGTGTCTTACCGTTACCTTGGGCATAAGGTAGCCTCCGCTCCAGAAACCGCCGCCGAGGTAGTTATTGCGCTCAATGATAACGACCTTTTTACCGGCTTTAGCTATATTGCGACCGGCGACCAGTCCGCTGGGACCGCCGCCGACGATAATACAATCGGATTCTACGTATTCATTGAACTGCTTGGTAAACTCGGTAACTATGGCGCGGGTTATTTCCTTTTCCCCAACCGGACTGAACTTTTCCATTTTCGGCTCCTTCTATTTTTTGACGCTTTATTGCCTGTGGCCTTTTATATACTTCTGATGGCGGCGGGAAGATAGCATCGTAATTGGCAAGTATTCTCCTGAATTTCAGCTCTCTTCCGTGTCTCCTTCTGCCGGCTCAACCCTTATCCCCTTGCTGGTTGCCCAGGCGATGCCTTCCTCAATGGCTTCCTCCTCTCCCTCCAGCTCCAGCATCACCCAGCCCCTGTCCTCGGATATGTCGGCGAGGTGGATATTGGTAGCTATTTTAAACTGTTCACCGAGGTTGTAGATGATGGGTTCCCTGATTAACTCCGGCGGATAGGTAAAGATTAATCGTCGTTTGACCATATTTATTCTCCGTCTCCCTGGCTGGACTTGTACGATATTTTTTTCTTTTCAATAAGCTCCTGGTGGGTGGCGGTTATGCCGGCTGAGTCCTCCAGTCTTTTCAGTCGCTCTTCCAGCCGGTGCTGGTCCTTCAGGACAAGCCTGATAGCTTCGGCTACCGGGTCGGGTAGCCTGCCATGTTCCAGGTCCATGGCCGGTTTCTCGCGTTTGGTGACCACTCGGCCGGGAATACCCACCACCGTAACCCCGTCCGGTACTGATTTTATTACCACTGAGCCTGAGCCTACCCTGGCTCCGTCGCCTATGGTAATGGGACCCAGAGCTATCGCCCCGCTCCCCATCTCCACGCCGTTACCGAGGGTGGGGTGACGCTTCTTTTTCTCCAGAGTTGTGCCACCCAGCACCACTCCCTGGTACAGCAGGACGTCATCACCTATCTCTGAGGTCTCCCCGATGACCACCCCGGCTCCGTGGTCAATAAAGAACCGGCGCCCGATTCTGGCTCCGGGATGGATTTCAATGCCCGTAAAAAAGCGGTTAATATGCGATATGAGGCGCGCTGACAGGCGCATCCGGTGACGCCACAGAAAATGCGCTACGCGGTGGGACCATAAAGCGTGGAGGCCGGGGTAGCAGAGAAGAACCTCCGGCATGCTTCTGGCCGCCGGGTCTTTAGCGAAAACCGTCTGGATATCTTCTTTGAAAGTCTTGAACACAAAAATTCTATCCTTTTCTGCCTTAATAATAAAAGAGGCACCGTAGCCCCGTTTATGTTTTATTATACCTCATTTCATACGTTCTTCGCCGTCGCGCGCCGTTCCTGGAAGAGACCGGTGGAGAGATAGCGCTCGCCGGTATCGGGCAGAATGACGACAACGAGCTTGCCCCTGCTTTCTGTCCTTCTGGCTATCTCCAGCGCTGCCCAGACAGCGGCACCCGATGATATGCCCGCCAGTATGCCTTCCTCTCTGGCCAGTCTTCTCGTCATGGTGGCGGCATCCTCGTTAGACACTTTAATAATTTCGTCAATCAGAGCCAGCCTCAAAACACGGGGAACAAAGCCGGCACCAATACCCTGAATTTTATGTGCCCCTGGCTTCCCTCCGGAAAGCACCGGGGAATCGGCTGGCTCGACGGCAATAGCTTTAAATTGTGGCTTCCTGGCTTTAATTAATTCGGCTATGCCGGTAATCGTACCCCCCGTCCCCACGCCGCTGACCAGGATGTCCACTTTGCCGTCGGTGTCCCGCCATATTTCCTCGGCGGTGGTCAGGCGGTGTATCTCCGGATTGGCCGGGTTATTAAACTGCTGCGGCATAAAGTAGCCGGGATTTGCCGCCACCATCTGTTCCGCCTTCCTGATGGCTCCTGCCATCCCTTCGGCTCCGGGCGTCAGCACTATTTCGGCGCCGAAGACGGCAAGAAGCTGTCTCCGCTCCACTGACATCGTGTCGGGCATGGTAAGGATGAGCTTGTAGCCCCTGGCGGCGCAGACAAAAGCCAGACCGATGCCGGTGTTGCCGCTGGTGGGCTCAACGATAACCGTGTCTTTATTGATTAGCCCCTTCTCCTCGGCGTCCACAATCAGGGCGACGCCTAACCTGTCCTTAATGCTGCTTACGGGATTGAAGGACTCAAGCTTGGCAACTACTTTTGCCTTTACGCCCTCGGTGATTCGATTCAAACTGACCAGGGGCGTATTCCCGATTAGCTCGGTAGTATCCCTGGCGATGCCTCTGGTCAGCTTCGGTATACGGACTGTCTTGAACTTCAGCCGTTCAATTTTCGGGGTTGTCTTCGCCACCTTATGTTGCTCCCTTCCGTGAGTTTATACGTAATATATCGTTTTCTCTGACTGTTCTTTCTCCTTCTGTCGCTCCATCAGGTCCTGCATGGTTATGGAGTTCAGAGTTACGTCCATGGCCTTTTTCATTTCGCTCCAGACCTCACGGGTGACACAAAGGTCGGAGCGGGCACAGCTTTCCGGGTCACTGATGCAATCAACAGGCGTGGAGGTACCTTCCAGGAGTTGAACCACTTCACTGAGCTTGAGCTCCCGCGGGTGCCTGACTAATTGTAGTCCGCCGTGAGCGCCGCGAGTGCTCCTGACTATTCCGGCACCCACCAGCGGGGTGATTATGTGCTCCAGGTAATGAAGCGAAATGTTCTGTCGGCTGGCAATGTCTTTTAATTGAACCGGTTCACTCCCCTGATGCCGGGCTAAGTCCAGAAGCGCCCTGGTCCCATATCGGGCTCGGGTAGACAATTTCACTCTCCTGCCTCCATTGTTGACTAAAATAGTAAACTTAATTAAGTTTAACATTAATAATAATGGCTGTCAACTTTGGAGGAAGTAACTGTCTTCTCTGAGGGTGAACTGGACTAAGATGTTGAATTCTCTACCGGCTCGTTTTAAGGACTGCCTGTGTATGCTCGATGTTATGCGCTGCGGCTATCCTTTCGGGTCTATTGCCTGCATATTTTCCCGGCAAGACAATATCTTTCTACCAGTGAAGCAGCAGAAGCGCCTTTTTTCGGTAAATAACGTACTTTTTAACTTTGCGGCATACTACTCCCCAGTCCTGGCTCTTAATTTACAAGCAGGTAACACCAAATAATAACGGCTTTAAAATTATTATATTAATGCTCGCCGGGGAAGATTCTTATATACTCGGGGGCTAGAAAAACGCTGATAAACGTAACCGGTTTACCGATTCTCTTATACTCGAGCGGGCCATGATACACTCCCTGGGGAATACGCACAACTGAAGGTTCAGTAATTACGTATTTCTCCTGTTCCTCGCCCTCACCTAGATACATTTCTATTTCAGCATCAAACTCAGTTGCATTCTTCGGATCCCCCGAGAGAAAGAACAAGAACTGGTCGAAATCTTTATGCTTATGAGCCTCCGTCAGCATACGCATAGGTTCCAGAATACAATGCAAAGTCATACCAAAATTAATGTCTTTCTGGTCATCCCAGGGCATAAAACTTTCCCTGAAGCGCATATTTAGTGGTAGCTGCGGATGTATCGGACTCTGCGCTATGGGAGCCTTGATTACGTATTTGCTGTATTTTTTTTCTGCCATTTTCTTAATCTCCTCCCTCTTACGTTTAACGTAAGTCAAAATTTGTTTAACCCGGGCTGGTAAGTCTGTTGAATTGAACAGTTTTTACATAATATTGACTAGAAAGAGCACCACCACCGTATTGTGCACCTGCTATAACAGTAACTCCCGTATAATTCTCCAATAAGAAGTCCTTTTAGCTAAGCAAATTATACACCCAAACTGGTATATCAACAAGGCATAACCTTTTTGGAGCGTCTACTCGACATAATGTCTACCGTTGTGTGTAAAACTTGCCCTCAGAGGGGAGCCAGCCCCTCTTTTTTTATTTCCCCCTTCCCCTCCCAGGGGAAGGGGGAAAAAGGGGGATGGGGTCATTCTAGCAATCACACGGGGGGTGAGCTAGATAAACAATTTTCTTTGACTGGGCCAGCCTAAAAGTTTAAACTTTAGTGAGAGGGTATTGACATATTACACGGAAACGTGTAGAATCCAATAAAATGACCATCAAAGTATTAGACAGGGAAACAGTCGCCCAGATTGCCGCCGGCGAGGTGGTGGAGAGGCCGGCCTCGGTGGTGAAGGAACTGGTGGAGAACGCGCTGGATGCCGGCTCCACCCAGATTTCGGTGGAGGTGCGGGCTGGCGGGGTTAGCCTGATAAGGGTCATGGATAACGGCAGTGGCATACCCGCCGGGGAAGTGGCACTTGCCTTTGAACGACATGCCACCAGCAAGATAGGCAGTCTCGGTGATTTGCAGTCCATTGGCAGTCTCGGCTTCCGCGGTGAAGCGCTACCCAGCATCGCCGCCGTGGCTCAGGTGGAGATTGTTACCGGCGCTTCTGGCGAGTCGGCCGGCACTTATCTCAGCCTGGAAAATGGTGCGGTCACCAGCCGTAAGAGCCAGGCACGCGCCCGGGGCACCACGGTAACGGTGCGGAATCTGTTCCGCCGGGTGCCGGCCAGGTTGAAGTTTCTCAAGACGGTGCCTACCGAAAACAGCCATATCGCCAACGTGGTCAGTCAGTACGCACTGGCCTTTCCCGAGGTAGGCTTCACCCTGTCGGTTGACGGGAAGGTAACGATGAGGACATCGGGGAGGGGCGGGCTGATTGACAGCATCATTGATGTCTACGGCGTGGAAATGGCTAGCAAGATGCTGGCGGTCAGTAGTGCTGATGAAGAGTGGCAGAGTGGCAAATCGACCTCAACCACCCGGGTAAGTGGTATGGTCGGCTCGCCGGAGCTGGGTCGCGCCGGGCGGGGCTACCTCAGCTTCTTTATCAATCGGCGCTGGGTAACCAGTCGTCTTCTGTCCTGGGCGGTGGAGGAGGCTTATCACGGGCTGTTAATGGTGGGTAAGCACCCGGTGGCTGTTCTCAATATATCCCTGCCTCCGCAGGAGGTTGATGTCAACATTCACCCCGCCAAGAGCGAGGTGAAATTCCAGAACGAGCACGATGTCTTCCGCGCCGTCCAGAAAGCCGTCCGGCAGACTCTGGTGGCGCAGATGCCGGCACCGAGAATTGAGGAGGTAGCTGCCGCCTATGTCGCCCCGGCGGCGCGGGGACAGGAATTATGGACGCAAACTGAGGGCACCCGCCTCCCGTCATCACCCGAAGCCCCTCAACCACTGATGGTATCCCTGCCGGTGCTGCGGGTCCTGGGGCAGGTCTTGAACAGCTATATTGTCGCCGAGGGACCTGACGGACTTTACCTCATTGACCAGCATGCCGCCCATGAGCGCGTCCGTTTTGAGCAGGTCAAACTGCAGAGGTCACAGCACGCGGTAGAGGTACAGGGACTTCTTGAGCCGGTGACCTTTGAGGTGAGTCCCCGGCAGGACGAAATTCTGAAGTCGTACTACCGGGAACTGGCTGAATTCGGGTTCTCCCTTGAGCCGTTCGGCGCTCGGACCTACCTGGTTCGGGCGGTGCCTGGCTTGCTCGCCGGGGACAGCTGGGCGGGGATGCTGAGGGAGCTGCTTGATTCCTTATCGGGAGAGTCCAGGAGTAACTGGGAGGAGAAGATAGTTGCCTCCATAGCCTGCCACGGTGCGGTGAGAAGCGGACAGGCTTTAAGCGACGACGAGATGCGGGAACTGGTGCGGCAGCTGGAGCGGGCAGCCACCCCCCACACCTGCCCCCACGGCCGACCGACTATAATTCATTTGAGCTCAAGGCAGCTGGAAAAGGAGTTTGGACGGAGCTAGGCATCAGTTTGTACCAAATCCTCCCCCTCCGCTGGCTTCTGGAGCAGTTCCCACCGCACCATGCCGTCCTCGATAAGCTGGCGTATCTTTCTCTCCTGCGGGGAAAGCTGGGCGTTTCTGCCCGTCTTTATCTCCATGATGACTATTTCCTTGGGGTCGCCCCTGGCTAAGCCGGGGAAGATTATCAGGTCTATGGGACTGCCGATAAATCTGGCTTCGGTGGGGTCGTATTTAAAGTCGGGGAGATATGGCGCCATCTGCTCGGTGAACTTGCCCCCCAGCACCGCCCGACTCTGCGTCACGGCTGACTTTCTGGCCTGCTCAATCTCGGCTTCCCACCTGAGTGTTTCGGTCTCCTGCCAGTCACGGAATCGCCTCTCAAACTTGAGCCGGTTGATGTAGTTCATGAAAAAGATGAACAGGATGGCGACGATGATAACAACAACGATTATGGCCACTCCCATAATAAGCCTCCCGAATTCAATTTAGTGACATTGTTCAGCAACCTATTCCCCCCTCTCCTCGTTATCTATTCCCACCCGCGCCGCCCTCGCACCATCAGCGGCTTATCCCGTGAAATATGCCCCGCCTTATCCCCCCCAAAAAGAGCCGTCATTCCCGCAAAAGCACTTCCACCTTAAACCTAAAAAGCCGTCATTCCCGCAAAAGCGGGAATCCAGGTAACCTGGTTTCCCCCTTTGAAAAAGGGGGATGGGGTCATTATAGTAATCACACCGGGGGTGAGGTTAATAAGCACTCCTGATTCAGGCTCGGTTGATAAGGGCGTCAGGAGCCGATTATGCTATCGGCGGTTTCTGGCTGCTGCCGGGTTTGACCAGAGGGATTCCGGCAGAGCACAGCGGGCACTCCTCCGGTTTATAGGTTATCACCTCGGTACGGTGGCAGCTGAAGAAGAGGACGCCGAAATCTATTTTTTGCGTGGAGCGGTCAACCAGTACGCCGATGCCCGCGACGCTGCCCTTGAGCTTATTGACGGCTTCCATGACCTCGCATATGGAGCCGCCGGTAGTAAGGATATCGTCAACAATGAGAACCCGCTCGCCCCGGTCGAGCCGGAAGCCGCGGCGAAAGACTCTTTTTCTGGAGCTTCCCTTTTCGGCGAAGATACTGCGCACCCCCAGCTGCCTGGCGACTTCATACGCCAGGATTATGCCGGTGGTGGTCGGGCCGGCTACCACCTGGATGCCGTGCTTGCGGAAATGGTCGGCAATCATGCCGCAGAGCTGTTCTGTATAGTTAGGAAATTGCAGGACCCGGGCTTTTTCCCAGTAGACGGGGGAGTGCAGGCCGGAGGTAAGCAGAAAGTGTCCCTTCAGTACCGCCCCAGATTTTTCAAAGATTTCCTCAACGCCGGCTGTCACCCTTACCCCCTGAACTATCTTTAATAGCAGGTACAGCGCTATATGTGGCTAAGTCTTGGCATTCGCCAGCTGTTTATCCAGGCAGTAGTCGGGAACTATTCCCCAATCAGTCGGCGGCCAGGTCATTAGCCAGGCTTTGCCAATCATGTCTTCACGCTTGGCAAACCAGCCGTGGTGCGAGTCGTTGCTGTGGTCGCGGTTATCGCCAAGGACAAAGTAGCTATTCTTCGGGATTTCCTTCTTCGCCAGGGTATAGCTGGGAGGATTCTTGATGTAAGGCTCATCCAGTTTAACGTCATTGACATATACGGCTCGGTTCTTTACCTCAACGGTGTCGCCGGGTATGGCGATGACGCGCTTGATGAAGTCTTCATTTTGCCCGTTGGGTGCCCTGAAGATGACCACATCACCCCTTTCCGGTTCGCCAAAAATATAGACGGCTTTATTGACTACCAGCCGCTGTCCGTCATAAAAGCTGGGCTCCATGCTGGTCATGACGACAACGAAAGTCTGGATGGTAGCCTGCGCCGCAAAGAAGATTATCAGAGCCAGTACGACTGTTATCAATACTTCGCGTAAAACGGTTCTCATCCGATGCCCCTTTTGAGTTCAGCCCCAATTATACCCCATTTCCCTCCATCATTCCAGTCTGGAAGCTGGTGTGAACTGTTCAGCTTGCTAAAAGTCGTCATTGGTATTAGTATAGATGATAACGGCTCCATTCAGGACCCGGGGATATGAAATGCTGAATAAGCTCTCAGCACTGATAAGACTTAATCACGGAACACTCGCTCTGTTCATAATATTTGGTGCGCTGTTTATCAGCGTTCTTTTCATTGGACTTGATGACGTTCCGGGATACATCTTGGGTTACCTGGCAACCACCGTGCTTTTCTTCTTATTAACACGTAACTGGCGCACGGTAAGGCGGTTTCTCATTTTATTTGCCGTATCCCTTATCGGGATAATTTTTCTGTCTTTCCTGCACGTGGAGGTTATTTGTCGTGTCGCCGTTATGGTGGCGGGTGTCAGCGTATTACAGAGCCCTCTACTGGGTACTATTGAAGTGATAATTACCTATATAATATTATTTGCCGGTCCGGTGGGCATGTTTTTTGGTATAGTAGGAGCAATTACCCTGGGTATTATGCGATTGACTGCTATGAGAAGCAGGAATACTGCTGCCAATAGTACTTGACCTGCAGGGTGGTTTTGTTTTATGTTATACCCGGTTATAATAGGTGTTTTGGGGCATTTTGGGCGTTAGTGCCATGCAGATAATGCCAGCGATATTACTGGTTGTGTTCGCTTTCGGGCTCGGTTCCTGTCCCCTTTCCGTATGGATTGGGCGGTGGTTTCTGGGCAAAGACATAAGGGAATACGGAGACGGTAATCCCGGCGCCGCTAACGTCTTCCGGGCCGGCGGTCATAAGTTGGGTTACCTTGCCGTTATCCTGGATGTGGCTAAAGGTATACCTTTTGTCTTTCTGGCACATTCATATTTTGAATTGGCTGACCCTGCGGTTATGACAGTGGCACTGAGCGCCGTATTGGGACACGCCTTCTCGCCGTTGCTTCGTTGGCGCGGTGGGAAGGCGATAGCCGTCACTTTCGGCGTACTCCTGGCAATGCCTCAACATGAGATGCTGATTGCCTTTACTGCCTTTGTGGTTTTGGGTTTTCTCTTTATTGAAATTGATGCCTGGACGGTAATGTTCGGTGCCGCCGGTTCACTGGCTTACCTGGCAATCACCAGGGGGAACTCATGGGAATCACTTTTCATGCTGTGCGTACTCGCCATATTAGCCGTAAAACATTTTGAAGAGCTGCATACTTTTCCAGGTGCCAGGGGAAGGCTGGTCCGCTGGCTCCAGACAATAATACGGGGAACTCTGTTCACTATCTAGAAGGATTGAGCATGTTGTATCAGGTAATAGTAACGGCTGGTCTGGTAACCTTTATGATTAATCTTATCCTTAACTTGAGGAGCCTCAAGACGCCGCGTGCTGACAGTAAAGTTCCCGAGCCGGTGCCGCTTGTCTCTATCCTGGTTCCAGCCAGGGATGAAGAGGTAAACATAGGTGCCTGCCTGGAGTCTCTGCAGAAACAGGATTATCCCAATTACGAGGTTCTGGTGCTGGATGATAACTCCGTGGACAGGACGGCTGATATTGTCAGCCGGATAGCCGCTGATGATAACCGCATCCAGCTGATTAAAGGTGAGCCCCTGGCTGAGAACTGGGCGGGTAAGCCCTTTGCCTGCTATCAGCTTGCTCAACAGGCCAGGGGTTCCTGGCTATTGTTTGTGGACGCTGATACCACTCATGCCGTTCATATGCTGCGCAGTGTGCTTTCCATAGCCCTTAAGCTCAAGACCTCCCTGCTTTCGGGATTCCCCCGCCAGCTGGCCAGTTCATTTCCCCAGAAGGTAGCCATCCCCGTATTATACTTCGTCATCATGAGCTGGGCGCCATTATGGTGGCTCCATCGCTCCAGGCAGCCGAAGCCGTCAGTAGCCATCGGGCAGTTTCTCCTGTTCAGTCGTGAGTCTTACTGGCGGATTGGCGGGCACCGGGCAGTCAAGTCCAGAATACTGGAGGATGTCTGGCTGGGCGTTGAAACTACCCGGCATGGCGGCCGGCATATAGCGGTTGACCTGTCTTCCGTGGTCTCGTGCAACATGTACCGGAACATCGGGGCGATGTGGGAGGGGTTTATCAAGTGGTGTTATTCGGTGGCGGCTATGTCCAGAGTGGCTTTGTTCGGGATGCTGGCGGCTGGTTACTTTTTCTTCCTGGCTCCGTTCTACTGGCTCTGGAACGAGTTTTTTGTGGTGGCCACTCCCACTGTCTGGCGGGAGCATATCATTTTCCAGGTGGTGGTGATACTGCTGATGCGGGGGGTCATAGATAATCGCTTCAGGGAGCCGGCAATTTCGGCGATATTTCACCCGTTCGGGTTCTCGTTCCTTGTTGCCAGCGCTCTCTATGCCGGCGGACGGCGGGTAGTCGGTGCCGGTGTTAGCTGGAAGAAACGACTCTACGGCGGGGAATCGACTGTAGAGTAGAGATTATAATCAGTACTGTCATTGCGAGCGGAGCGAAGCAATCCCTATCTATGGTTTACACCCCTCCCCCGTCGTTTCTCATCTATTCCCACCCAAGCCGCCCAGCATCATCGGCGGCTTATCCCGCATTTCTCTCCCCGCCGCCCCTAAAGTGGAGAACTGGAATGGCGTTTAAACAATCGGGAGAATCCGTATTTATTCAGGGATACGCTCCTTAAACTTATTCAGTCTGAGAACTTGGAATATAAGGAACTTGTGAGACACTAATCCTGATTTTCCTCATTATCAATTTGGATTTGTTTTGAACGAGCCTTAGCATGCGTAGCAAGATACTTAACCAATTCGTATATTTCCCATAATAGATAAGAAAAACTCCACAGTGCTCCACAGATGATGAATCGGAACAATATAACTGGTGGCTCGCCAAGTATAATCAGTCCTAAACCAAATGCTACACAAACAATAGCTATAATAGCTGTCAATTTAAATGGCCATATCTCAACATCAATCCCAAAAACTTTTTCAAGAAGGGCTAAATATTTCTTGTCTAGAAATACCACGAATATTGCGAGTCCAGCTAACACTATTCCTAACAATGTGGCACCAATTTGTACCAGCGCGGAACCTGCATTAACCCTAACTGAACGTAAAACAATCTCATCCCCTAAAAATGCTATGAGACCAGATATAATTAAAGTAATCCAAAGAGCTGGGTCAATAATAATCTCCTTGAGCCAACCACCCATTGCATTCTCAAGCCGTTTCATTTTACGAATTTCCTTAATGCTTTTATTATTAAGTTCCATTTTGAATCGTCGGATATTTCTTGGGGAATGCTCATCCGTTCTAAAGGAACTCTTTTTCTGGAATCATATACTTTCAGTTGCTCCCCTTTTTCGCCACGGGCTACTATGGACGAATAACCTTCTTCCCCATATTTCACCACATCCTTTATCGTTTTTTCGGTGTTTAGTGAGTCGGTAGAATCACTTAGTTTTAATAATTCTAATCTTGCCCTGTCAGCATTAGTGTCTCCCAAAATCTCTTGGATGAATTTTGGGTGTTTTGAGAAATCAGGATTCGGAGTACGTAAATTGGCAGTGAAACTTATAACTCTTTCCACGTTCTTGACCCATGCGACAAATTTCGATGTTTCTACGATATCTTCCACTGTCAAGCCGATATCAGAACGCTTCTCAAGAAAGCCTTCAAGAGCTCCCTTAAACGACTGATATTTGATATCAGGTGGCTTGGTTTCAAATGCCAATACCTGTTTTGACAAATCTATTGCCCAAAACACGAAAGTTGATTGCTTTGCATCTACAGTGTGCTCAATGAAGTCCTTAATCTGTTCATCATAATCCGCTCTTCTCTCTGTCCCTGATGATGTAAACCCAAGTTTTCCAACCAGGCATCCGTTGTGCGTTTTAGGTCTTGAAAAACGCCATGTTCTACCATAACGGAGAACACTTTCGTCGGGACTTATCACGTCTTGTATGTCAATATCAAAGCTACGCTGGAAAAGAGTTCTCTGAGGCTTATGTGTAATTATACTGAAATAGACCAACATCTGTGGCATAACACACCTCCTCCAATGGGGATTATACTACTTAGATAGGTGATGTCAAGACATGGTTGTTATTCACGATAGATAATTGCTGTCTAAAAATGGTAATTTAATGTTATTGCGGATTTTCTCTTTTCCTATAAAAGATAAGGTAAAAAGGCGTGGCTATTTACGGGCTAAGCCGCCGATGCCACGAGGGTGGCAGGGTGGGAATAGATATGTAACGAGGGGGATTAGGGGGGTTGAGGTTAAGATGGGGTAAGGTAGCTAAAATCTCTCACTCTGCCATTTAACCCCAAACCACTTAACATAACTCTAAACACAAATCAAAGCCAACCACGAAGGAATTGTTTCCCGGTTTACTTTTGATGCCTTTGCCGGTGCATATGTTCGTGGCACTGGTGGAAAAAGGCTTCCAGCCGAATGTCCAGGCTGGGGTCTTTGGTGCCCTCCGTTACGACGTTCAGGACGGGCAGACCGTGGTCGTGGCGAAACTGGTGGAGAAGCAGGCTGACAATAGTCCCCGGCATACACCCGAAAGGTAAGACGTTGACAATACCATTGAAGCCGTGCTCGGCATATTCCACGACCCGTCCCATGCTCAGGATAGCTTCCCCCTCTACTGCCGGCGTCAGGTAGGTATGGCCGCGGTTCAATATTTCCTGTGTTGGCAGTTCGCGGGTAAATAGCTCTATAGCGCTATCAAACTGCCTTCTTAATGGCTCGGCGACGCTTTCCTGAACAATCTCGGTCAGCTTCTGCTTGGCCCAGTCTCTCCAGCCGCCTTCAAGGTGGAGCCGGTTGCGGCGCTTTCGCTGGTGGTCAATGTAGTCCAGCCATTCCTCAAGGGGGGGCATGGCACACTGGGCTCCGAGTGCTTCCAGTTTGTCAACCAGAAAGTCATTGGCAAACTGGTTGTTGCGGACGAATATTTCGCCGACGATGCCGATGCGGGGCTTCGTCGTGCTTCTCTCTATTTTTACGGATTCAAAAGCATCCCTGACCCCGCGGGAAAACAGCTTCATGGTGTTGCTATCTTTCCCGACGGTTTTTACCAGAGAATCCAGCCACTCCTGATAAACGGCATCGGTCTCTCCTTTGTTAACCTCGTAGGGTCGTCTCTCCAATACCATTTTTTGCATGGAATCAAGGACGGTGATAGCCCGCCAGGCATGAAGCCGGAAACCCTGCCCGAAAGCGGCCATATCCCTGTGGTAGCCTCCGGTTTGGTCAAATACAAGGATGGGCACCTGCTGCAGGCCGAGTTCGTCAAGGACCAGCCGGTGGAGCCGGTTATACTGTCCAAAGCGGCACGGCCCGCTGGCAGCCGGCATAAAGAAGGCGGCATGGTCAGCATCAAAGTCCGGGGTGAGGGTTTTTTTAACGATGTCTCCGGTGGTGATGATGCTGGGGTAACATTCCTTGCCCGTGGTGTACTTTCTCCCCAGCTCCAGAGTAAGCTCATCCGACTTCGGCAGAGGTTCGGCATCGGCCCCGCAGTGCTTCATGGCGGCGGCCAGAACGTAGCCGTGGTCAATCATGTAGGGCAGGTATATTCGCCGGCTATTGGTCTGTTCGGAGGAGATGCTGACTGATGGGATGGGTATGCTGGTGCCGCGGGTTCTGGCGTTGCGTATTGTGTCAATAAAGGCTTCACAGCGGGTAATAATGCCGGCATCGGCCGAGTGCTCGTCAATTTCTATGGTAAGGAAGGGCTTGCCTTCGGTTTCCTTGCTAAAGAACCTGAGCAGGTAAGAGTCGGGCCCACAAGCAAAATTCGTGACATAAAGTCCGAACAGCCGGGGGTCTCGGGCAATCATTCTGGCGGCACACAGTATTTTCTGCCCTGCCTTCCAGTACATATTGGGATGGGCGGCACTCACTTCCTCAGCCAGGGACTTGTGTGGCAGGAAGTCTATCGGTATCGCCAGGATGTCCAGGTCACGCAGCTTTTCGGGCAGATTGAGCGTCATTGCCTCGTCGCAGGTATTGTAGGCGCGACCGATAATGACGATAGCCTTTTCGTCGGGCTTAAGTTGCGCCAGAACCTCCTGGCCTCGCCTCTGCTGCCAGTCGTTAAAGGAATCAAATGCCTCAAACCCGACCTGAATAGCTTTATCAATCAGGGAGTTTGAAGTGATGCCGGCATCCCGGGCGGCTCTCTTCAAGGCTCTTCGCAGCCAGGGGCGGCCGCGGTCGGGGTGGATAACCGGTTTTAATACTTTTGTATTTTTCCCCGAGGGTGTGGTCAGCATTTCCTTGATTCGTACCGAACTGAGCAGGATAAAGGGCAGGCTCTGTGTCAGCGGGCAGTTCCAGGACTTGGCGAAGTCATCGGACAGCTTTTCCATGGTGCA
>CAYWAU010000030.1:0-15576 GCA_964456395.1 uncultured Dehalococcoidaceae bacterium | reverse complement strand
CGGTACAGGCGGAGGCAGCCGGCATCAAGCCCACCGTGGACATGAATCCGGTGCTTCTCAAGCCAACGACAGATACCGGCTGTCAGGTTATCGTGCTAGGCAAGGTAGCCAGGACAATATCCGCCAGCGATTACTATCAATACACACCGTCCTTACTTGAAACGGTGTCAGATTCCCTGAGTCGCCTTCGCTCCGCTTACGATATTGTTGTCATTGAGGGAGCGGGCAACCCGGCGGAGGTAAACCTCAAGGATAGAGAGATTGTTAACATGCGTGTAGCCAAGATGTCAGGCACCCCTGTTCTTCTGGTAGGCGACATTGACCGGGGAGGCGTGTTCGCCTCTCTCGTCGGCACCCTGGAGTTACTGGACGAGGACGAAAGAGAGCACGTCAAAGGCTTGATTATCAACAAGTTCCGCGGCGACCTGAATCTCCTCAAACCCGGCCTTGAGTTCCTGGAGAAACGCACCGGCCTGCCGGTGCTGGGCGTGGTGCCCTACTTCCGGGACATCCGCATTGCCCAGGAGGACTCGGTCTATCTTGACGAGAGAACTGAAAGCCCGGCAACAAATGGCCTTGACATCGCTGTTATTCGCCTGCCCCATATCTCCAACTATGATGACTTTGACCCGCTGGAAGATGCAGGCTGCCGGGTACGCTATATAACCCAGCGTTTTGAGCTTGGCAATCCACACCTCATCATAATACCCGGCACCAAAAGCACCGTAAATGATATCAGGTTTCTCCGTCATTCGGGACTGGCAAGCAGCATTCTCGTCAGGGCCAAAGCGGGCACTCCAATAGTGGGCATATGCGGCGGCTATCAGATGCTGGGACAGAAAATCCTTGACCCGCAGGGAGTGGAATCAGCCGAGGCAGAGGTGAGCGGACTGGGACTGCTTGATGTGGCAACCACCTTCACCCCGGAGAAGTCTACCAGGCAGGTCAGGGCACGGGTGCTGTCTGACCTCGGGCTGCTTTCGGGTACAGAAGGACAGGAACTTGTTGGCTATGAGATACATATGGGGCAGACTCTGCTTGAGGAGAAATCAAGCGCCTTTCAAGTACTGGAAACGCCGCAGGGAGCCGTTGATTATGGCGATGGCACGCTTAACGCCCAAGGCACGGTGCTGGGAACCTACATGCACGGACTTTTCCATAATCCCGATTTCCGGCGAGCCTTTCTCAATTCCCTGCGACGGCACTGGGACCTGCCCGAAAGCGAGGAAAACACCGCGGCAGGAAGGGAGCAACAGTATGACCGACTGGCGGAAGTGGTGCGCCACAGTCTTAACATGGCAGAAATCTACAGAATAGTGGAGAGACAGGTTTGAAAAGCACTCTGATTACTGGCGGTGCCCGCAGCGGCAAGAGTCAATTTGCTCAGGAGCTGGCTCTTAAATCAGGCGGAGATGTACTTTTCGTGGCTACAGCTGAGGCTGGCGATGAAGAAATGAAAAAGCGCATTGAGGCGCACCGAAAGGCAAGACCCTCTACCTGGCAGACCCTTGAGGTTACAACCCATGTCGGCCGCCGGATTGCCCTGAATATCAGACAGGTACAAACCGTGATTATAGACTGCGTCACCCTGCTGATTAACAATATTTTCCAGCGCCATGATGAAGCCGTTGAGGCGGCGCTTATTGAAGAAGAGGTTACGGCAGAGATTAATGAACTGGTCTACTGTATTGAACAGTCGGATGCCAGGTTTATTATCGTCAGCAACGAGGTCGGCCTGGGCCTGGTGCCAGCCGATAAGGTAAGCAGACTGTACCGTGATTTACTGGGCAGGGTCAACCAGGTGCTGGCACGGCACTCCGACCAGGTGTACCTGATGGTTGCCGGCGTACCGGTAGCCATAAAAGCAGGCGATTAGCCTTATCTCAGTCCCCAGCTCGAATGACACGCAGCTTCATATGAAAACCCCAGTTGCTCTTCAAGAAGGTGTAGCAGCCAGCCTTTACTATCTCACCGCTGTAGTCTATAATCGGAAGAGACTTCACTCGGCGCTTGGTCACCATTCATCATGCAACTTTGGCAAAATATTAGTTCGTCATAAGAACAATGAATTACCCACCGGAATTGCGTATCTCCAATTGTGCCATTAAAGGATGCAGTAGGCTTATATAGGGTACAGCGCCATTTAAAAAAAGGAGGACAGACGTGATATTTGCCGGAATAGATGTGGGTGGTATGAACATACATGCGGTAATCGTGAAGAACGGAACCGTGTTAATTAAAGCAGGAGCACCCTCCGGTATCAATAAGGGGGAGGCGGCTGAGCAGTTGTTCAATGAAATGCTTAAGGAGGCTGGTCTGAAGTGGGAAGACATGGCACGAGTCGTTGCTACGGGCAGTTCCGGCAAGCGGGTCAGCTTTGCGAACGGATATATCCCGGCTGCTTCTGCTGACGCCAGGGGAGTGATACAGTCAATCCTTTCGGCAAGGACGGTGATTGATGTCGGGGCGGAAGAGAGCCTAGCCATTAAAATCAGCCCGGAGGGCAAGGTGCTTGACTTTGCCATGAACGACCGGTGTGCGGCTGGCACCGGCACCTTTATTGACACCATGGCCAGGGCACTGGAAATGTCCGTTGAGGGCATAGCGGAGGCCTCGCTTCAATCCACCCGTTCCATACCGATGAACGCCCAGTGTGCCGTCTTCGGGGAGTCAGAGGTAGTCTCGCTGATTCACCAGAAGATATCAAAACAGGATATCGCTCGCGCTGTCCATGATGCCATCGCCGGGAGAGTCGGCTCCGTGGCACGAATAGTGGATTGGGAGAGCGACGTGGTCATGATTGGCGGTGTGGCTAAGAATTCCGGCTTTGTGGAATCACTAAAGAGGGAACTTGGCGTGGACGTGAAGGTGCCCGATGACCCGGATTTTGTTGGCGCGCTCGGTGCTGCCGCGACGGCGGCCTCCGGCGTTACTGAGGAGAACATGTAGTCCATGGGGGTGGAAAGACAGAGTATAGAAGAGGGAAAAGTCCAGAGGAGGGAAAAGCGATGGCTGAGGCCAAACAGGTTGAATTCTGGAGATGGCCCGAGACGGTATGGGTCAACCCCGGCATTAAGTGGCAAAATGGGAAACTAATCACCGCTGGTGTTGATGTTGGTTCAGTTAGCTCAAAGGCAGTCATCATGGTTGATGGCGAGCTCTATGCCTACAGCTGCATGCGTACCGGTTACGACAGCCCTGATAGCGCCTGGAAAGTGATAAACCGCTCCCTGGAAAGCACCGGAATGAAAGTAGAAAATATTGACTATTGCATTGGCACTGGCTACGGTAGAGTGAATATTCCTATGGCCCAGCAGACAGTAACTGAGATTGCCTGTCATGCCAGAGGGGCTAACTTTATATACGGACCCGAGGTTCGGACGGTGATGGACATGGGCGGTCAGGACTGCAAGGCTATCCGCTGTGATGATAAGGGTAAGGTCGAGAAGTTCATCATAAACGACAAGTGTGCTGCTGGCACCGGTCGCGGCATGGAGGTATTTGCTGACCTCATCAGAATCCCTGTCTGGGAGATTGGTCCCCGCTCCTTCCAGATAGACAGGGAACCGGAGAAGATAAGCAGCACCTGCGTGGTCTTCGCCAAGACAGAGGTGGTCAATCACCTGCAGGAGGGGACACCGGAAAATGAAGTCATAGCTGCCTATTGTGATGCCATGGCTCACCGGATAGTGGAGCTACTGAACCGCCTTGGTGTTGAGGAGAAATTTGCCATTACGGGCGGTATCGCCAAGAACGAGGGCGTGGTCAAGAGGCTGGAGAAGGAGCTGCATATTAAGACCGCCGACATGATTTGGATTCGGGAAGACATGCGAGCCGCCAGCATCCCCTTTGATACCATGGTTGCCGGGGGAATAGGTGCGGCCCTTTTCGCTCAGGCCATGCTGGAGAGAGGCAGAGTAAAGAGCGTGAGGAAAGCGTAGGAAACGCATTTGCTAGCCTATTATGGTTTCAAAGACGGCTCAGGGGACTGGTTTATATCGGTTGATACCGAAAAATGCGATGGCTGCGGCAAGTGTGTGGAGGCCTGTCCGGCGCATATCCTTGAGATAGCCAATGACGAGCATGACCCGTTCCGCGAAGAGCCAGTAGCCAGAGTTAAAGAGGCAGAACGCAACAAGATACGATATAACTGTGCCCCATGTCAGCCTGGCTATGGCGAGAACCCTTCGCCCTGCGTGCTTGCCTGCAAGCCTGGAGCCATCGCCCAATCCGAGGGGTGGAAATACCTGTATGGACGATAAAGCGGCGGTATTTGAGGCAGGGACAGTAGATTCTATCGGTCCGGGAACTGCTTCAACCCCATTGATTCTTCCAGAAACGTCTCAAGGATAGACCGTATTGCTCCCAAATCCACGTCGGCCGGTCTTGACGCGCTTGACTCGTACATGGCTACCGGAATACCGGCATTCTGAAAAGCTAACTTCCGCTCTGGAACACTGGCAGCATTCGCCGGACAACTCTTGCTCAGGTCGAGCAGCACGCCATCAGCACGCAAATGCTTCACCAGCGCTATGTACCAGGGATTCACGTCAACCGGATAGGCAATTCTTTGCTCTATCCAGCTGTTCTCAACGCTCTCTGCCAGAGCCCGGAGAGCGTCTTCCCTCGTCCTGAATACCGTGCCGCGCTCCTCTGGCGTTTTTGCTACCGCCAGCGTGCCATCCTCCAGTATTTCTATCTCCCCGTATAGACCGGTATAAACCAGGGTACCAAGCCACACAATACCATACCTGTCTTGTGTCCAGCGAAGCAGCGGCAAAACGGCGAATGGCGGCACCTGTTCAAGCATAAGCCGGCATCTCTCTCCGGGCGAGGCGGCAATCTCATTGTCTATCCGGTACCTGACCTCGTCCCTTAACATTTCAAGAAATTCTACCCCCACTTTTTCGTGTCGCCGCCCGATAGGTATCGCCATGAGGCTGACCAATGCCCGTGCATCAATGGGAGCCGGAATATTACGGTTAAGCAAGCATATCTCGCCCCACAACCTGGCGCTGCGAAAGTAGTTGCGTGTCGCCTCAATCAACTTTTCGTCGTCGTACCGCCTGCCGGTGACCTTCTCCATCCACTCTATCGCCTCATTAAATTGAGCGACCAGGTATTCAATGTGTTGACCTGTCCACTGACCAGCCCGTCGACATGGCTTTTCGTAGATAAACAGGGGAATACCCAGATGGTCAGCCACAATTTGAGCCCACTTGCCACGACCGTCACAATTTTGCTCGGTGAAAATAAATTCAGGCCTGGGGAACCTTCCCCCGAATAAAAAGCGGTCAAGAAACATGGAACCCGCATAGTTCAGTGTATAACCACATATATCGCGACTGAATCCCCTGGCTTCAGCTGCGGCGCAAGCTTTCGTGGAAAAATCGGCGTCCGCAGCTATACTTACGGCATACTCGTCATCAGCAAAACAGACAACATCACCAAGCCCAGCCGGAATTTCATAGAGACCTATCGTTACCGAGCCGCCAACCAGCAACTTGCCCTGCTCTCTGGCTGACATTATATCTTGAAAATGACCTATCCGTAGTTCTTTAGCCTTTGGGTAACAATCCAAAGGCTCAGTCTTGTATTTATGATAAGTCATTCGTTAAACTCCAGCGGTTCACTCTTTTGCCATAGCCCGGGTAATCACACCCATAATGATTCAGAGTGTATCATCTCAAGGAAAGCCTCGACACGAATCTGAAGCCATCCGGCGGGTGCCGTGAAGGCATATTCTAACACCAGTACTGGAATGTCCTCTTCCTGGAGCATCGACTGTAGAGCCGGCAAAGCAGTCTCATGGTTTTGACAAAACTTCTGCAGCGAAATGATTACCCCCTCAACCCCGTAATCCCTGATTATACTCAGGATGTGAGGCAACCGGCGATTTTCAGGGAGGTCTTTAGCCGGGCAAGGTGGCCTCTCAATATAACGTCCGGCGATAGCCTCTAAAAGGTCGGCGTCAAGACTGCATTCATTCCAGAAGTACCTGCTCCCGGTACAGGTTTCATCCATTACGATATTACAACCCAGGGATTCTATGGACTTTATGTAGTCGATATCATCGTTCTCACTGCCAATGAGCATTAACCTGGCACCAGTATCGGGCCTTTCATTCCTCTGGCACAGCTCAGCCAATGCCTCTGACAGGAGGCGATTATGCTCTGCCTTATCAACCAGCTGACCTGACAGCGTCATCTCCAGCGCTTCCGCCCCAGATAGAGGCGGTTCGGCATTTTTTCTCAGTTCGTAGACCTGCCTTAAAAGTCGGCGATTCAGATTATATACCTCTATTGCCTGCTTTAACGCCTCATCAGAAATAGGCTTCCCTGTCCACTCTTCCAGCGAACTTTTAAAACGCAAGAGCTCCTGAACGAGAAAGGACTTTGCCGACGGTGATTGAATAAGCGCTGGCATACTTATATAGTAGCTATATTCAATCGGTACATGTACCTGCCAGGAAGCAAACGCCTGGCGCATATGCTGACAACTACGCGCCTTGACAATGCCATCCAGGTATGAGTACCTACCTTTTAATCCCTGTGCCAAGCAATCACGGCAGAAGGCGCAGTACATGCTGGCGATATGCCTCTCGGTCCTGGTTTTTGATTCATGGCTACCAATGATTCGCACAGGCAGTATACCCGCGGCGTAAACAAGCTCCTCGGGTACATAGGTACAAAAGTACCCCAGAATCTTACCCCCTGTCTTTGCCTTCCAATCTTTAGCATAGTTATGGCGATTCTCAATAAGTTCCCGAAAGCCTGCCATGGGTATCCTCCACATAATACATCTGTAATTTTAAGACAAACCGAAGCCTCTTTTCAGGGTTGGTAATATTTAAGAGCGCAATAACGGAGGACGAAGAGACATGAGATACCTTCGGTCCGACAATAGATGCCAATGACTCACCGCTTTTGATTTTACCACACTATTACCATGAGTTAATAATTAAATCATCTAATCGGCTCGACATCAACAAGCGTGAAATTCTAGCCTGACAGACCCGGCCAGTCGCCAATATTCCCATTCCAGAGTTATCCATACGGCGACAATCATAAGCCATCACCGAGAGCTCTGCAGATAGGTAAAAGTTGACAATTGATATTGAAATATACTTATATAATACTGAAGATAAATAATACCGTAACGGGTAATGGATGAGGAGCATTAAGTTATAATAGATGAGAAAAGGGGGTAGTAATATGCGCTAATAGTATCTTACCGGTGAGGAAAGAGAGAAAATATTACAGGAATAGAAAGCAGGTTAGAATGTTCAATTTCAGTGAAGAGGACAAGATGTTGCGGGCTCAAGTGCGCTCCTTTGCGAAGAAAGAGTTAGCAGAAGGGGCACAGAAACGAGCCAAGGAGACCACAGTGCCGCGGGAAATCTGGAAGAAAATAGCTGACCTGGGCTATACAGGACTTGGAGTACCTGAAAAGTATGGAGGACAGGAGGCGACCTGGATAACTCGCGGCGTGGTCATAGAGGAGATAAGCTATGCAGACGTCAATATAGGAGGACTGACACATCATGTCCAGAACATGTCCTGGATGGCAGCACAGGGAACGGAAGAGATGGCGGCTGAGTGGGTTCCCGCCTTCGTCAGCACAGATAAAATCTGCAGCGCCGCTATAAGCGAGCCAGATTGCGGGTCTGACATTGCTGCCATCAAAACAAGAGCCGTTAGAAACGGAGATTATTACACTATTAACGGCGAGAAAACCTCGGTCAGCCGGGGCATATATTCTGATGCCTGTCTCTTGCTGGCTAAAACTGACCCTGAAGCCGGCATCAGGGGTATAACCCAGTTTCTGGTACCCCTTGACCTTTCCGGTATTGAAATATCACCAATTGTTGACATGGGCTGCAAACCGGTGGGAAGAGCCCTTGTCAACTTTGACAATGTCTCGCTTCCTGCAAAATACCGTATCGGAGAAGAAGGGCAGGCCTTTGCCAAATCATTTGTGGCTGGCGTTGACAAAGGCCGGGCACTAACTGGACTTGCCGTCCTGGGCGCGGCTCAAGCCTCTCTGGATGAGACTATTACTTTCTCAAAGGAAAGAGTGGTTTTTGGCAGACCCATCGCCAAATATGAAGGGGTATCCTTCAAGATAGCCGAGGCAGCCACGTATATTGAGGCCGCAAAATGGCTCTGCTATCACACTCTATGGCTGGGAGACCAGGATTTGCCATCGTTCAAAGAAGGGTCTATGTGCAAATGGTGGTGCCCTCATTTAGCCGCACAGATAATTCATGATTGCTTACTCCTACACGGACATGTTGGCTATACCGAGGAACTACCTTTAGAGCAACGGCTGCGAGATGTCATCGGCTATGAGTTTACCGATGGTACCGCTGAAATAAACAAGCTGAACATTGTCAGGGAGGTCCTGGGTAAAGAGGCTCTCCCCTATAGATAGCAATTAATTAACCAAAATAGCCTGATTGGAATTATAACAATATTGTAATAATTAAGGAGGTAAAGGTGAGTAAATCAACACCAGTATCAGAGGTAAGTTACGACGAGAAAAAGTGGACAGAAAAACGCCGTAGGGATGCTTCAACGCACCTGGCGGAGGAATACTACGCGAAGCTAGCCAAGGAGATATACAAAAAGTACGGCTTTGAAGGTACCCAGTGCAATAACGACCAGATGATGGAGATGGCCAGAAAATACGTACCGAGGGCATTAAAGAATTTTCATATCGTCGGCAATGACTGTAGAACGGTTGCCGCCTACTTCAAGCTCGTTGACAAGATAGTATTTGACACTGATTTTGAGATTGTTCAGGACACACCGAGGAGAGTTGTGCTGAGAGGTTCCAGCGGTTGCCCGCTGGCGCGCTTCCCTCAGTTTGAGCTGTGCTCGGAGATGTGCGAAGGGGGGCAGGGACACGAGCTGGTAGCCTGCGAGATAATAAACCCTGAAATACAATTCTTCAACATTTCACTGATGAGCGCCGGAGATGAATCCTGTACCATGGCGTTTGAACTACCCGAGTCAGTACCTCTTTCCGATGTATCTGTTCCGGTTTCTCTCTACAAACTGGATGAGGAAGTGTGGCCTAAAGAAAGGCGGGAGAAGGCCCGCCAGCGAAGGGGATGGGAGAACTATGGTTCAATGACCAGGGCTCTTTACAGAAGGTACGGCAAGGAGGGCCTAGAGGTTGTTTATAAGGTGACCAGCGAAGCAGCCGATAACTATGTAATCATGTCATCGCAGAACTACAATATCCCAGGCAACGATGCCAGGACAGTCGGTGGCTACTACAAGATTCTTCACGAAATAATTTTTGAAAATGACCTGGAAATAATCGAGGACACACCTAATAAGGTAGTTCTGAGAAATAGCGGATTTTGTCCGCTATCCTCTAATCCTCAGGAGGATTTAACCGCCGAAATATGCTTGGGTTCTATGGGGCATGAGCATAAGGCTTGTGAGATAATTAACCCTAAACTGAAATTCTCGGTACCCAGTCTACGGAGCGCCGGCCAACCTTATTGTGAGTATGTCTTTGAACTGTAAGCAAGATAAAAGGAAAACGCCTCAAGAATGTGTATTGCCGGGCGGCCAACACTGGCTTCTCTAAAGGCTTTCCTTTTACATAGTGTGCTAAGAAATATTGCCTTTACCGTTGCTACACGCCAGAGCGCTCAACGGTCAATATGCAATGAATCCAGAAGGGGGTTACTGTGATTACTTATAAAGAGCCACTTGAAGAGGCACCGTGTAAGCGCGCTTGTCCTGCGGGGGTAGATGTACCTCGTTATGTTCGTCTGATTGCTGAAGGTAAGTTTGACGAGGCTTTGGCGGTAATCAGGGAGAGGATTCCCTTTGCCTTGATTTGCGGCTATGTTTGCTTCCGTCCCTGCGAAGCCAACTGCCAGCGAAGTGAGATGGGTGGGCCCGTGGCCATAAAAGCTCTCAAACGCTTTGTCGCGGAAGGTAGGTCGAGCGCCATCAAAGAGCCGGCAGGTGCTCCGTCGACGGGCAAGTCGGTGGCTATTGTCGGTTCCGGGCCGACCGGATTAACCGCGGCCTATTACCTGGCCAAGCTTGGCCACGCCGTCACCGTCTTCGAAGCGCTCCCTGAGCCAGGCGGTATGATGTGGGCCTGTATTCCCGAGTATCGACTCCCCAGGAATGTGCTCGATTCGGAGATGGACATCATAAGACAAGCCGGGGTAAACATAACAACGAATACCAGAGTTGAATCACTGGATTCGCTCTTTAAGCAAGGCTACGACGCTACCTTCGCAGCTATTGGTGCCCATAAGAGTCAGAAGATGGGCATCGAGGGAGAAGATGAGCCAGCGGTAGTGGACTGTGTATCCTTCCTGAAGGATGTCAACCTGGGCCAGAAGGTCAGCCCGGGTGATAAAGTAGCCGTTATCGGTGGGGGCAATGCGGCGATTGATGCCGCCAGAACCTCTCTCCGCCTTGGTGCGAAAGATGTAACGGTCTTTTACCGCCGCTCCTGGAACGAGATGCCAGCCAACCCGTCCGAAGTAGAAGAGGCTATGTCTGAGGGAGTCAATATTCAGTTCCTGACAACACCCACCAGGATAAAAAGAGACAATGACAAGCTCACGGTGGAGTGTATCCGTTACAGACTGGGTACAGTGGATGCCAGTGGCCGGAGACACCCGGAACCAGTACCGGGCAGCGAATTCACTATTGAAGTTGACAAGGTCATTTCCGCTACCGGTCAAACGCCTGATATCCCTGACCAGTTCGGGCTTACGATTGGTGATGGCGGCACTATTCAGGTCGTCGCGGATACCCTGGCTACCGGCAAAGACGGGGTCTTTGCCGGCGGTGATGCTGTTAGCGGTCCGGCTTCAATTATCGAAGCTATCGCTGCCGGGAGACAGGCTGCAATCTCAATAGACAGTTACCTTGGCGGCAAGGGAGCCATTGAAGAGGTGCTGGTAACACCTCAGAAAGTGGCGACATACAGGCTGGCTCTCCCCATCGTCAACCGCGTTAACATACCAACAAGACCTGTTGACGAACGACTCCGTGATTTCAGCGAAGTAGAACTTAACCTTGATGAGCAGAGTGCCGTTGAAGAGGCCAAGCGGTGCTTATGGTGTGACCTGCCCATCAGGATTGAGGCTGATAAATGCGCTGGATGCAGGACATGCCAGGTACGCTGTTCCATTATAAATCTGGGGGAATTCAACCCCTTCAAGTCATGTATTACCATAACCAGAGACCATGCCATAAGAACGACTGATTTACAGTTTAGTGATGAATGCAAAAACTGCGGACTCTGTATAGCAGTATGTAATTACGGTGCCTTAACCCGGGCAGACAGGGAAATATAGAGAACGATAAGATATTTATATAGCTTCGTAGAAAGTCGAGGGGGTACCTGAAATGGAAATGCTTGGATACGCCGGTAAGATACTGAAAATCGATTTAGGCACGGGTAACATTGTAAAGGAGAATTTTGACCCTGGAATGGCCAGGAAATTCGTTGGCGGCATATGTATGAGCGCCAAGTTACTCTATGAATCCGTAAAGCCAAATACAGATGCGCTGTCGCCGGGAAATGCCCTGATAGCAAGCTCGACCCCATTCTCCGGGACAGGTCTCATCGGGACCAACAAGACGGACTGGACATCAAAGTCACCACTTAACGAAATAGCCCAGACAGCAGCATCTGGTGATTTCGGGGCAAATCTGAAATGGGCGGGCTATGATTCTATGATGATAACCGGCAAAGCCGCCAAGCCGGTATATATAACCATTTTTGACGACGAAGTAAAAATTAACGATGCCGGCGACCTCTGGGGTAAGGATACCTTTGAGACTGCCGACGAACTCTGGGACCGGTATGGCGACAACTGCACTATATTCAGCATTGGCCCGGCTGGTGAAAAATTAGCCAAGATATCTATGGCTTATACCAATAAAAATGCAAGTGCGGGTAGACAGGGCTCGGGGGCAGTCCCCGGTTCCAAGAATATTAAAGCCATTGTAGTCAGGGGCACTAAAGGATTGCGAGTAGCCCATACCAAGGAACTCCTGGCTAAAACCGATGAATTATATGACAGGTTTCTGCACGACCCAAACCTCAAACGGTGGATGGACCTGGGCACCACGATAGCCGTGGAGCAATACGGTCAGGAAGGCAAAGCCGCCTGGAAAAACTGGCGCGAATCCTACCCGGCCGATAGATGGGTCAGTCGGTTTGGCGTGGAAGAGTTCATGAAAGTCAGAGACATCGCTCTTCCCTGCATACTCTGCCCGCTGAGCTGCAAGGTCGTGTACAAACTGAGGGAGGGTGAGTTCGCCGGCCTGGAAACCCCGCAGGCATGCAATATGGGCGCTATTCTCTCCTATGGTTCCAAGTTCGACCTTTCAAATTATAATCAGGTTGTCAAGTGTCATGATACTGCCAACAGGCTCGGTGTGGATACCAACGAGTTTACCTGCGTGCTAGATTTCCTTATGGATCTCCAGGAGCGAGGGGTAATTGATGAAAAAGTAACCGATGGTATCAAGCTGGAGCGGAATCTGGACACGATATTAACCTGGCTGCACAAGGTAGCCGACCGTGAAGGCTTTGGCAACGCTATAGCTGATGGTTATCCCGGCATTTTTGCCGCCCTCGGCCAGGAATTGGCCAAGGATGCTGTGCAGAGAAGAGGCGGCTCACTGGATTTTGATTCTCGCGGCATCTTTGGGACAGAAGGCCTTGGTGTTGCCGTCGGAGTCACGGGCCCGCACGCAACCTTCGCCCTCGGCCCCACGGTAATCGGGGGACGCACGCCCGAACAACTGCAAAGATACTGCACGAGGATAGGTATGTCAGAAAACGAGCTTGATAGAGTTTTCAGTGACCCGCTAGGGTTTAACATTGCCCGGCTGACACGATATGTGGAACGCTGGAATGTCCTGCTCGACATCATGGGTATTTGTAGCCGACCACCTCTGGCCCGATTATACAGCCTGGCATCTATTACCGAGCTTTATCACCTGGTCACCGGCATTCATCTGGAACCGACCGAGTTGCTATCAGCCGCCGAAAGATGTGTAAACCTCCTCAAACTATTCAACATCGGACAGGGCGCCACCAGGAAGGATGACTACCTGCCGGAACGGTACTATAATGAGCCATTCTATGTTTTAGGTGAGGAGACATGGCTGCATGATTACTATAACACCAAGAGATTGACTAAAGAAGACATTGAGATGTTCCTTGATGATTATTATGAAGAAAGAGGATGGGACAAGGACGGTACTCCCACCGCAAAGACACTAACAGAGCTGGGGATTGAAAAGGGTGCTTGACCGGGTGAGGAGAGAGAAATAAGTCGGATAGACAACAATATCTAACACAAGTGAGGAATCAGAATGCTGAGTGGTCTTCGTGCTCTGGATTTGACTAATGAGTTTGGTTTCTTTTGTGGCAAAGTCTTAGCTCAATTTGGCGTTGAAGTAATTAAAATCGAAAGGCCCGGGGGAGACCCGGCCAGAAATATCGGACCGTTCTACCACGATTTGCCTGACCCGGAGAAGAGCCTCTACTGGTTCGCTTTCAATGACAGTAAAAAGGGCATAACTCTGAATATAGAGACTCCAGAAGGTCAGGATATTCTCAAAAAACTTGCGGCGGAAGCCGATTTCCTGTTCGAGTCTTTTCCCGTGGGTTACATGGACAAGCTGGGCTTAGGCTACCAGGAACTGAGTGTGCTTAATCCTAAGCTCATAATGGCGTCAATCACTCCTTTTGGCCAGACCGGACCCTATAAAGATTATAAAGCCACCGACCTTATAGCTATGGCTATGGGTGGTATCATGTCGCTGACTGGCAAACCCGATGGGATACCCTGCCGGCTGAGTCCACACCATGCCTATTGCCTGGCTGGCACCAATGCAGCACTGGCTACCATGATTGCCTATTATTACCGTACATGGTCGGGAGAGGGACAATATATTGACGTCGCATTATCCGAGTGCGCCACCCGAGAAGACTACTATGAGGTTCCGGTATCCTGGGAGTTCGGGCACTATAACGCGGGGAGACATGGCGACCGCATGTTTCGTTACAACGTATATACCAGAACTATATGGCCCTGTAAAGATGGACACGTGACCTGGACGCTCTTCGGCGGGACAATTGGTGCCAGCGAAAATAAACAGTTGGCTAAATGGTTGGAGGAAGAAAGCCTGCTTGGAGACCTCAAGGATATTGACTGGGACCAGTTCGGTTTCGACGGTATAACTCAGGAAAAAATCGATGAGATAGAGAGGCCTGTTGGGGAGCTTCTGCTACGGTATACCAAAAAAGAGATCGAAGATGAGTCGTTAAAAAGAAGACTGCGTCTCAGCGCTGTGAACGATGTAAGGGACTTATATGAAAATGGGCAACTTGAGTTTAGAAAATACTGGAAGGTTATTGAGCACCCCGAGCTGTCGGATGTTGTGCCTTATGCCGGGCAGCTATTTATGTCTAACGAGACTGTAACCGAGCCCCGGCACAGAGCCCCACTTATTGGCGAGCACAATAAGGAAGTATATGAGGGTGAACTGGGTTTTGACAGAACTACCATGGCTGACCTGAAAGAAAAGGGGGTTATCTAGTCAATATGGATAGAGCACTGCCGTTTCAGGGAGTGAAGATTGTGGAGTGGACACAAGCCATTAACGGACCCTGGACTGGAGCGTATTTTGCTGACTTCGGAGCCGAAGTAATCAAGATTGAGTCCACGAAGTACCCCGAGATGGGAAGGGTTAGTTCTCCGTACAAGGACAATATTCCTGGTTTTGACCGTTCCATTACCTTTAATACCTTCAATACGAGTAAAAAGAGCTTTACGATAAACCTGAGAGAACCCCGCGGCTATGAGATATTTATGAAGCTGGTGGCTTGGGCAGATATAGTGCTCCAGAACCAGAGACCAGGCCTGATGAAAAATATGGCATTAGGCTATGAGGAGCTTAAAAAGGTAAAGGAAGATATTATTCTCCTGGAAGTCAGTATTATGGGACAGGAAGGCCCGCTCGTGGGAGTGGGGGGCTGGGGGAGCAACTCCATGGCCCAGAGCGGCCAGTTCTACTACTATCGTTTTCCTGATAGCGGGCCATTATCACCCGGATTTACCGCTGTTCCCGATGCTATTGGACCCATATTTGCCGCTATGGCCGGTATTGCCGCTCTGGACTACAAGCGCCGGACGGGAAAGGGACAACATATCGATGCCAGCCAATTCGAACCTCTGGTGCATTTTCTGGGTCCGGCCGTTTTAGATTTTACGGTGAATGGTAGAATACAACCCCCCATTGGCAACAGGGACCCGTATGCTACGCCGCATAATGCCTTTCGCTGTAAGGGAGATGACAAGTGGTGTGTTATTGCCGTATTTACTGATGAGGAGTGGAAGGGTTTCTGTAAGGTACTGGGAAATCCTGAATGGACAAAATCTCCGGAATTCGCCACTATATCGGCAAGGAAGGAGAATGAGAGCAAATTAGAAGAGCGGGTGAACAAATGGACGGAGCAGTATACACCCCAGGAAGTGATGACGATGATGCAGGAAGCCGGGGTACC
>CAYWAU010000029.1:0-15948 GCA_964456395.1 uncultured Dehalococcoidaceae bacterium | reverse complement strand
AATCGGGGATTCCCGATTTTCGCAGTCCGGGCGGAATCTGGGAACGGTTTGACCCTGATGACTTCACCTACCAGAAATTTGTCAGCGACCCAGAGTCCAGGCGAAAGCAGTGGCGGATGCTGGGGGAGGGAATGCTGACCAGTGGCGCTCAACCGAATCCCGCCCACTATGCCATTGCCGAACTGGACGGCTTAGGCAAGCTGGACTGCGTCATTACTCAGAACGTGGATAATCTGCACCAGAAGGCAGGAGTCCCCGATGACAAGGTATTTGAGCTCCACGGCAATATGCAGTGGGCAGTATGTCTGGATTGCGGTCGGCGGTACCCGTTCGGGGAGATTAAAGCCAGGCTGGATAAGGGCGAAGAAGTCCCGGATTGCAAGGCGTGCCGGGGCATGTTGAAGCCGGATGCCGTTCTGTTCGGTGAGCAACTGCCGGTCCGGGTACTGAGTGAGGCGAGACAGCGCTCGCGCGGGTGTGACCTGTTTATGGTGATTGGGTCGACTCTGGTTGTTTACCCGGCTGCCTATATGCCGATATACGCTGTCGAAGCCGGGGCCAAGCTGGTTATCATCAACCTCAGTGCGACTCCCATGGACCACCAGGCCACCGTTCTCGTCAGGGCTAAGGCTGGGGAAACGATGTCAAAGGTAGTACAGAAAGTAAAAGAAAAAGTCGGCAATTAAAACCGTTTATTACACTCTTCCTCTCGTTGTAAAATTGATTTTTACCTGTTGCTTGGGTTAGAATATCAACTTGGTGACAAATAATTTTTGCTTTGGAGGCATAGAGTGAATACTACTGATTTTCTCAATATCGCCACAGCCATTTGCCCGGACAAAAATGCCATTGTCTTTGAGGACAAAAGGTACACCTTCAGTCAGCTCAACGAGCGGGTTAACCGACTGGCTAACGGTCTGCTGAAGCTGGGCATCAAGAAAGGCGACCGGGTGTCTTTCCTGCAGGTCAATTGCAATCAATGTGTGGAGACCTATTTTGCCGTTGCTAAAATGGGGGCTATCTACATGCCGCTGAACTTCAGAGCCAAGGGGAATGAAATTAGCTATATGCTCAACGCCGCTGAAGCCACTACCATGATTGTTGGCGAGCGCTATATCACAATGATAGAATCCATACGCCCCGAGCTTAAAACACTGCAGCATCTCATATCTATAGAGAGCAAGCACGATGGCATGCTGTATTATGAGGATATCATATCATCCTCATCAGCCGACGAGGTTGAAACCGAGATTGATGAGGATGATACCACCATGTTGATGTACACCGCCGGCACCACCGGCTTCCCCAAGGGGGTGATGCTGTCCCACAATAGCTTTGCTGTTTACGTGATGGAGAATGTAACCCCGGCCGACCCGCTGGCGGCTGAAAGTAACATCCTCACCGTTCCTCTGTACCATGTCGCCGGGATTCAGGCGATGATGGCGGCAATCTACGGAGGCCGGACGCTGGTGATGGAGCGCCAGTTTGAAGCCAAAGAGTGGATGGAGCTGGTGGAGAGAGAAAAAGCCAACCGCGCCATGATGGTCCCCACCATGCTGAAGCAGTTGCTGGACCACCCCGATTTCAGCCAGCATAACCTGAGCAGTCTGAGGGTAATAACCTATGGTGCTGCCCCCATGCCGCTTCCGGTCATTAAGAAGGCGCTGGAGGTATTCCCCGGGGTAAGCTTCATCAATGCCTTCGGCCAGACGGAGACGGCTTCCACCATCACCTCCTTAAGCCCTGAGGACCATGTCCTCACCGGCACGGAAGAGGAAAAGGAGAAGAAGCTGCAGAGGCTGGCTTCCATCGGTAAACCCATGTCCGATGTTGAGATGAAGGTAATTGACGAGGCAGGCAATACGCTGCCTCCCGGTGAGGTCGGTGAAATTCTTGCCAGGGGACCCAGGGTAATGTCCGGCTACTGGAAAGACGAAGAAAAGACAGCCAAGACCATTGACAAAGACGGCTGGGTGCATACCGGTGATGTGGGCTACGTGGATGAGGACGGCTACTATTTTCTGTCGGGTCGGTCCAGCGACATGATTATCCGGGCCGGCGAAAACATTTCCCCCGAAGAGCTGGAGAATGTAATACGTGAGCATCCCAAGGTAGAGGATGTTGCCGTAATCGGCGTGCCTGACGAGACTTGGGGCGAGGAGCCGAGAGCCGTGGTGATTCCCAAGAAGGGCGAGAAGCCTACCGAGGAAGAGATTATGGAGCATTGCCGGGCTAATCTGTCCAGCTTCAAGAGGCCCCGCTCGGTTATTTTCGTGGACGACCTTCCCCGTAATCCCATGGGTAAGCTCATCAAGCGTGAAATCCGCGATAAGTACGGGAAACCGTAGAAAGTAAAGTAAGTATAATAATGTCATTCTCGGACTTGACCCGAGAATCCAGACCCCGTATCCCCCGGCTGGATTCCCGCCTCCGCGGGAATGACAATAATATTGGAAGAAAGGCTGGGATGGTTTTATTAAGCTGTTCCAGCCTTTTTGTTTTATTTTTCCCCTTAGCACCCATGTCACCCCCAACGTTATCTGTTCCCACCCACCCGCCCTCGTATCATTGGCGTCCTGTCCGAAGTTGTTCTTCCCCTCCCTGTGAGGTGGTGGGGCACACTCTTACGGGCTAAGCCACAGATGACGCTGGGCGGCAGGGTGGGAATAGATATCTCAGAGAAGGGGTGGGGAGGGAGAGGATATAACCATCAACCCAGTGCAAACGTAACACTTATCTGATATACTTTTATAGACAGATACTTGCACGGAGTGACGATGGAACTTGCCACCAGAGTATTGGCCGGTGACGTTCAAGCCGCCGCCAGGCTCATCAGCCAGATAGAAGATGAATCCGCAGATGCCCTTGAGGAAATGAATCAAATCTATCCCCATACTGGAAGGGCGTATATAGTTGGTGTTACCGGTCCCCCGGGTGCGGCAAAAGCACGTTAACTGATAATCTTATCGGCTTTTTCAGAAAGAAGAAGATGAGTGTGGGGGTGATTGCCATTGACCCCACCAGCGCGCTTACCGGCGGGGCGATACTGGGGGATAGAGTACGGATGCAGCGACACAGTACCGACAGCGAGGTATTTATCCGGAGCCTGGCGACGCGGGGCTGGGTAGGTGGGCTGGCCAAGGCCACCATCAGTACCATCCACGTTATGGATGCCATGGGCAAAGATATTATCCTGGTGGAGACGGTAGGTTCGGGGCAGATGGAGATAGATATCGTCAAGGCGGCGGATACAACCCTCGTCGTTTTAATCCCGGGTGCCGGCGATGAAATTCAGATGATGAAGGCTGGCATCCTTGAGGCAGTTGATATCTTCGTCATCAACAAAGCCGACAAAGAAGGGGTGGAACGGATGAGGCTGGACCTGGAAACGATGCTGACGACGAAGGAGCGCCGTCCGGAAGACTGGCGGCCAACTATCATACTGACCGAGGCAATCCATGATAAGGGTACTGAGGAACTGGCCGGGGAAATCCAGCGGCATCGGGATTTCCTTGTTGCCAGTGGTGAGCTGCCCAAGCGTCAGCGAGAAAGAGCCAAGCTGGAACTCCTGGAGGCGGTAGAAGGCTTCGTCAAGGATTTTCTCCATAGGGTTGATGATGGCGACTATCTGGAGAAAATGGTGGATGACCTGCTGCGGGGAAAGACCAGTCCCCACCACGCCACCCTGGAGATTACGCATCGGTTAGCCAGCGACCTTCGTCACTTTAAAAGCGACGATAGTTCAGTTAAGAAGAAGAGGCCTTAAATAGAACAGCCGGTTTGGTAGATTACCGGTTAGGGGCTGGCGCATATTACTGGTGTCATTAATGCTTGAGTGAATTAGCCGAATTTCAGCAAGGGGGTAAAGATGGATTTTGAACTGACCGAAGAACAGAAAATGTTAAGGGCAATGGTTCGTGATTTTGCTAACAAGGAGCTGGAGCCTATTGCTGCCGAAATAGATGAGGAAGCCAGGTTTCCGGCGGAAAGTTTTAAAAGAATGGCGGAACTCGGGCTGACGGGCCTGGGTTTTCCCGAAGAGTACGGGGGTGCTGGCGGTGGTGAAATGGAGCTGACCATACTTGCCGAAGAGATAGGTCGTGTCTGTGCTGCTACATGCGTAATTATTTCTGTCAGTACGGGACTTGCCGGGTACACTTTAAACTCATTTTGTAACGAGGAGCAGAAAAAACGGTTTATGACTCCGGTAGCCATGGGTGAAAAATTAGCCGCGTTTGCCCTGACTGAACCCGGTGCCGGCAGTGACCCGGCTGCCTTGGAAACTACCGCCGTTCGTCACCAGAATGGTTACCTGCTTAATGGCACTAAAACCTTTATTTCCAATGGCCGTGAAGCCGACATCATCGTTGTTTTTGCCACTATGGACAGGTCACTGCGGCATAAGGGCATCAGCGTCTTTGTTGTTGAGAAGGGTACCCCCGGTTTTTCGGTGGGCAAACTGGAGCATAAGATGGGCATAAGGGCTACATCAACAGCGGAGCTGCTCTTTGAGGACTGCTTCGTGCCGGAGGCGAACCGACTGGGTAATGAGGGGGGTGGCTTCAGGATAGCTATTAGCGCCATAGATGCCAGCCGGGTTGCTGTTGCCGCTCAGGCAGTCGGGATTGCTCAGGGGGCATTTGATAAGGCTTTAGCCTATGCCAAGGAGCGCCAGCAGTTTGGTCAGCCGATTATCAATTTTCAGGCGATTCAGTGGATGCTGGCTGATATGGCCACACAGATTGATGCGGCCAGGTTGTTAACCTATCGGGCGGCTTATCTCATGGACAAAGGCCTGCCTTTTATCAAGGAGGCATCAATGGCCAAGGTTTTTGCCTCAGAGGTTGCTGGCTTCGTAACCAGCAAGGCGATTCAGATTCATGGCGGTTATGGCTATACCAAAGACTATTCTCTGGAGCGCTATTTCCGTGATGCTAAAATCACCGAAATCTATGAGGGTACCTCGGAAATGCAGCGTATGACCATCGCCCGGTACCTTATGCGTGAAGGCTAGCCAGGTTGGTTGTGTTGGCAGTTGGTAATGGTCTTAGCCCCACCCCTCCCCTTGCTATCTTTTCCCACCCCGCCACCCTCGTATCATCAAGGACTTATGCAGAATTATACAATCCGCCCTAATCAAGACAGGCAACAAAGACGATTTCGTGGGTTTTTGGTTGTAATATACTTCATTCCCGATGATTACCGAATTGATGGCATGGATGGTGCCATCCGGTATCTGGCCCTGTTTGAAAAGGTCACTGTACTCGCCAGAATATATAACCTCAAAGGACATCATGTACCCGTCTCTCAGAGCCTTTTCTTGTAGCTTGAGGGCATAATCATCACAATCAAAACTTTTTATGCCCTGGTTTATTTCCTTATCCACCACCTCGGAGCTAATATCAACCAATTCGATGTTTTCCAACCATCGTTGTAACTCCTCAATGGCCTGAAAGTGAAGCAGCGGCTTGGGGTTTTCAATATGATTTAAGACAGTTCTTTCAACAGGTTCATATACAACTCGCTCTATGACCTTTCCCACGGGTCTATACACCACCCTTTCTACAACGCTGTCAACAGTTCCCTGTGCTGCTTCCCCTGCAATTTTGTCTACAGTGTGAATTTCATAAGTAATAACAACCTGGGGTTCAGGAGTTACCTGACCGAGATACTTTCCGGCGCAAAAAACCACCGCCAATATCACCAGTATAAATACAATACCCAGCGCCCTGATTACTTTGCCTTTTGGAAATTTTATCAACGGTTCCGTCTCAGTGCTCCTTATTAGTTTTTACTGGAAACCCCCAGGCTCCTATTCTCCTTGATGATGCCGCCGGTCTACCGACCCGCATCTTATGGCAGCTTTTCTACTTCAATTCTTCCAGTTTCTGTTCTGAGCCTGTTTAAGTCGTCCTCGGTAAACAGCCGCCAACCTCGCCTGTCCTTGCGCAATTCTTTGAGCACCCCCTGTCTAAGCCATCGGGAAAGTGTAGCCCGGCTAATACCTGTCTCCTGGCACGTCTCCACGGTAGTGTAATAAAGCTCCCCATTGACTTCTATCGGCACAGGTCACCTCAACGTGAGCTAGGTTGATACGATTTAAGTATAAATAAATCCAATCACAAATACGTCACAAGACAAGGCTTAAACCTCACAGAAATATCACAGATGGTATGTAGCCCGAAAGGAGATTTGTGGTGCGAGGCTTCTCAGCCTCATCCAGCTGCTTGGAAAAGTCTTCAAGCCCACTTGATTTTTAGTCAACAATATGCAAATCGGTAAAAATGACTTGACTTTTTACTCAATGCGGTTTATGATGCGCCCGAATGTCCGCTCCGCAAGTCAGGACTCCGACCCAAAAAGAAGAAGCGGTTCATCAATTATAGGATTAAAAACTTGCCTGAAGCGACCGAAGCACGTAGAAACTCCGCCAGAATAGCCGCCGCCGCTATTCTGGCAATACTGGCCGGCGTCTTATTATGGTTTGCCGGACCGGCGACGGATTCAGCCAATGCCGTCAACAACCAGGGAGTTGTTTACAATGAAGAGGGAGAATACCACGAAGCGATAGTCGCTTTTAATGAGGCGATAGAGCTTGACCCTGGTCTTGCCCCTGCCTATAACAACCGGGGCTGGGCTTATATTGAGTTGGGACAATATGAACAGGGTATTGCCGACTGCAGTAAGGCGATAGAGCTTGACCCCGACCTTGCCCTCGCCTATAGCAACCGGGGCTGGGCTTATATTAAGTTGGGACAATATGAACAAGGTATTGCCGACTGCGATAAAGCGATAGAGCTTGACCCTGCCCTTGCCCTCGCCTATAGCAACCGGGGCTGGGCGTATATGGAGTTGGGACAATACGAACAGGCTATTGCCGACTTCGACAAGGCGATAGAGCTTGACCCCGACCTGCAAAAATAAACAGGCGGCTCCTGTGAACTATCATGCTTTATTTGAATCTCATTGAAAAATATTGACAAAGTGATGTTACTATACTAAACTTTTGGTAAATACGACGGGTAAATACAATATGAGGAACAAGAGCTATTCTAAGAGTTTGGTAGTACTTGTTCTGGTGTTAGCCATTATTGCCTCATTGTGGCTTACCTTACCAGCTGAATTTGCCCATGCCCAAGGTGGCTATGATGGCGGTGCGGATGTTGGTGGAGGTGGTGGTATGCCTTCCAGCTACAACACGTTAGTAAACAAGACTGACACAAGTGGCGTGTTCACCAGTGATGCTAGTATGAAATCAGGCGATGAGAAATGCGAGCTAACGATAAAAGAGGGCACAACGGCTCTAGACAGGTTGGGTAAGCGTCTAACAAGCATACTTATGTACCAATCTAAAGTGACACGGGATCCGCCTCAGCAAGCCGAATTTGTCGGTATAACTTATGCCCTTTTGCCAACCGGCGCTAAATTTGACCCGCCAATAGACATCACTTTCACCTATCCCAACCCGAAAAGTATACCTGAAGGAACGTCCGAAGAAAATCTGGTTATTGCCTATTGGGATGGCACCAGCTGGATTGAGCTGGAAGGTCCATACACCAGGGACACAGAGAAAAACACTATCAGCGCCCCGGTAAGTCACTTCACGGACTTCATTGTTATCGCTTCAACGCGCCCGGCTGAATTTACTATCAGCAGCCTGACCATATCTCCTATCGTAGTTAAACCCGGGGAAGAGACAAACATCAGTGTTACCGTCACCAATACCGGCGACCTTTCTGGCACTTACGAATTAATCCTCAAGATAGACAATGAAGTTACCGCTACCAGTGAGGTAACCTTAGCTGGCCACGCCAGTCAGGAGGTAACTTTCCCCACCGCAGCCCATTATCTTTCTGGAATTTATACAATAAGTGTCAACGGATTATCAGACAAACTCATAGTTAAGGCACCGGCACCGCCGGCACCTGCACCTGCGCCTGAACCTGCACCTGCGCCGGCACCGGTACCTGCGCCTGCACCTGTGCCAGCACCGGAACCTGCGCCATCACCAGCACCGGCACCGGCACCTCCCGCGCCAGAGGTAACGGCACCGGTAGAACCAGTACCAACAGTTCCAGTGGTTAACTGGTGGCTATGGGGCAGCGTCATTGGCGTGGTCATAGTCATCTTGGTAGCTGTCTGGTTCTTAGTTGCCCGCCGTAGATACGGATAAAGCACTGAGCCGTGAGCTGCGTAACCAATAGATAGATTTGACCAGGAAGACGCTTTGTCGTCCTCACCCCTCCCCCCTTCACTCTTTATCTTTTCCCACCCTGCCGCCCAGCATCATCCTCGGCTTATCTCGTAAGATATCCCCCCGCCCCCACAGATGTCATTGCGAGGAAGTCCTTCCTTAGAAGGACGACGAAGCAATCTCTATATCTATAGCTTCCAACTCTCCCCCCTTGAAAAAGGGGGATTAAGGGGGATTTGAAATCCCTCTCGGTCTCCTTTTAGGAAAGGGAGAGGCTATATACAAAATAGGGGAGTAGCCTGCGGAGAGGGGCACTAAGGAGGTGAGGTTAAGATGGGGTGAGGTTAAGATAAAATAAGGTTAAAAAATAATCTCCACTCCACCACTTGTTTTGGTAAAAGTGTTGTGTTATCATCATGTTGAGGCGAGAGATGACCACGGAGAGAGAAAAAGCACTGGAACTGGCTATTGGTCAGATTGAAAAGAGGTTTGGCAAGGGCTCCATCATGAAGTTGGGGGAGTCGGCCACACTGCCACCAATAGCCGCCATCCCTACCGGCTCATTAGCTTTAGACTTAGCCTTGGGTATAGGAGGCATACCCCGAGGACGAATCTCGGAAATCTTCGGGCCCGAGGCATCAGGAAAAACTACCCTAGCCCAGCACATAATCGCCGAAGCGCAAAAAACAGGAGGTACGGTTGCCTATATTGACGCGGAGCATGCCCTTGACCCCTCTTATGCTGCCAATTGCGGTGTCAACGTTGATGACCTGCTTGTCTCGCAACCGGATACCGGCGAGCAGGCCCTGGAGATTACCGAAGCGCTGGTGAGGAGCAGCGCCGTTGATGCGATAATTATTGACAGTGTTGCCGCTCTGGTTCCCCGGGCTGAAATTGAGGGGGATATGGGAGACCCCCAGATGGGTTTGCAAGCCCGCTTGATGTCACAAGCCCTGAGAAAGCTGGCTGCCGCCATCGGCAGGTCGGGGACAGCGGTTGTCTTCATCAACCAGCTGAGAGAGAAGGTTGGCATTGTCTTTGGTAACCCCGAGGTGACTACCGGCGGCAGAGCGCTGAAGTTCTACAGCTCAACAAGGATAGAGCTAAGGCGCGCCGAAATCATTAAGCAGGGAAACGATGCCATAGGTAACCACATCAGAGCTAAGGTAGTTAAGAACAAGGTTGCTCCTCCATTCCGCACCGCCGAGTTTGACATCATGTTTGACCACGGCATAAGCAAAGAGGGTAACCTCCTTGATATTGGTTTAGAGCTGGGGCTGGTAAATAAAGCCGGTGCCTTTTTCTCCTACGGTGATATCCGCCTCGGGCAGGGCAGGGAGAGCGCCAAAAATTATCTCAAGCAAAATCCCGCGCTTGCCCAGGAAATTGAAGAGCGGATTAGAGCCTCAGCCAGCACTACTCATGTTACAGTGCCCGATGAAGATTAAGGGCATTTAGCAAAACAGGCTAACTTAATAGGTAGTAGAGTAAGTAAGGCTGAGGCACAGGCTTCAGCCTTATATGTTTTAAGGGGGCGGGGTGGCTAATGAGTAAAATAACCAAACTGACTGCTGGGAAGAGCCGGGAAAAGCGGGTAAATGTATTTCTGGATGGCAGGTTTGCTTTCAGCCTGCTGGCTGAAGTGGCGTTAAAAGAGGGACTGCAAGTGGGACAGGAACTATCCTACGGCCAGGTCACAGCATTAACCGAGACTGACCACTACCATCGCTGCCTTAACGCAGCTATCCGTTTCCTCGGCTACCGACCACGAAGCGAGACCGAGATAAGACAGCGGCTTCAGCGGCACGGCTTTGATAGTGACCACGCCGAGAAGGTGCTTGCCCAACTGAAAGAGCAGGGCTTGGTCGATGATACCGCTTTTGCCCGTTTCTGGAAAGAGAATCGGGAATCGTTTAGCCCACGCAGCCGATGGCTGACCAGGCTGGAGCTGCAGCGGAAAGGACTGGATGGCGATATTATAGACCAGGTAGTTGGTGAAGTCGATGACAGTGATAGTGCCTATCGGGCCGCCCTCATCAGGACTCGCCGTTTGTCTTCGCCTGATTACCAGGACTTCCGCCGCCGGTTAGGTGAACACCTCGGTCGGCGAGGCTTTGGCTATGAAGTGATAAAAGAGACAGTAGAAAGGGTGTGGAAAGAGCGCGGGAATGGCTTAAAATAACTATGCATTAGCTTTGGCAGGGTTGCCTCAAACAATAAAATCAATAAAGAAAGGAGGGAGGCTAAACTGATAACAGTTGGCACTTTAGAACTGGTAGCCCTCTTCTTCATTTTAATCATAGGTGCGGTATTAGGTGGTATGGCCGCCTTTCTTTCCCGCCGCCTCGTGTTTAACCGCCAATTGCGCATCGCCGAGAGGAAAGCCGCTAGAATGGTAGCTGAAGCCAGACGTGAATCCAGGGACATACTGCAGGAAGCCCAGGAAGAAGGCAAACGAATCAAAGCCTCTGCCGACGCCGAGTATCGTGAACGACGAACTGAGTTACAGCGGCAGGAAAACCGACTGAACCAAAAGGGAGAAACCCTGGACCGCAAGACGGAAGGTGTGGAACAGCGCGAGCGCAATCTGGCTAACAAGGAAAAGGAGATAGAGTCCACCCGGAGCCAGCTCGGAGAACTCAAAGACAAGCAATTAAAACAGCTGGAACTGATTTCCGGAATGTCCAGCACCGAGGCAAGACAGACATTGCTTGACGCCATGGAGATTGAGCTGCAGCAGGAAGCCTCGCGGCGCCTCCACCAGTGGGAAGCCAAACTAAAAGAAGAGACTGACGAGAAAGCCCAGGAAATCCTGGCACCGGCTATACAGCGCAGCGCCTCCGAGGTTGTCGCTGAGACCACGGTCTCGGTGGTTCCTATCCCCAATGACGAGATGAAGGGGCGGCTTATCGGACGGGAGGGTCGCAACATTAGAGCCCTGGAGCAGGCTACCGGTGTTGACCTTATTATTGACGATACGCCGGAAGCAGTAACCGTGTCCAGCTTTGACCCGGTCCGGCGAGAGGTGGCTCGTGTCGCCCTGAACCGGCTCATTCTTGACGGTCGTATTCATCCGGCACGCATTGAAGAAATGGCCGCCAAAGCCAAAGAGGAAGTGAATGCCGATATCGTTAATGCCGGTGAGCAGGCAGCCCTCCAGCTGGGCGTGCAGTTGCACCCCGAGCTCATCAAGCTGCTTGGTCGGCTCAAGTACCGCACCAGCTACGGACAGAATGCCCTGGAGCACAGTATTGAAGTAGCTCACTTAGCTGGTATGATTGCCTCTGAGCTGGGCGCCAACGTCAATACCGCCAAGAAGGTCGGTCTACTTCACGATATTGGCAAAGCCGTAGACCGTGAAATAGAAGGTACCCATGCCGCTATTGGTGCCGACCTCGTTAAGCAGTGGGAAAAATCCACCGAGGTATTTCAGGGCGTCGCTGAGCACCACCTTGAGACCAGCGACATCAGCATCTGGGGCTATCTCGCCTCAGCGGCTGACGCCATCAGCAGTGCCCGACCCGGGGCACGACGTGAGTCACTGGAAAGCTACCTGAAACGACTCAGGGCTCTGGAAGACATCGCCGACAGCTTCAAGGGAGTGGAGAAATCCTACGCTATTCAAGCCGGCCGTGAAATCCGAATCCTGGTTAAGCCCGAAGATATTGATGATTTAGGAGCCATGCGCCTTGCCCGGGACATTGTGAAAAAGGTTGAAGAGACCATGGAATACCCCGGTCAGATAAAGGTTACCGTAATAAGGGAGACCAGAGCCGTAGACTATGCCAAATAAGAGGTGCCTGTCATTGCGAGCGAAGCGAAGCAATCTCTGATAACCGTACGGGATTGCTTCGTCCTTCAGCGGAAGGACTCGCAATGACATATAAAATCACTCCAGAAAGCTTAAAAAGAATGATAATACTGGCTATTGGTGACATAGTTGGTCAGCCCGGCCGGCAGGCAATACATAAGCTTCTACCCGGACTGCGCCAACAATACGGGCTGGACTTGGTAATCGGCAACGGCGAGAATGCTGCTGGCGGCTTTGGCCTTACTGTAAAAACTGCCCATGAATTGCTGAATGACGGCATTGATGTGCTGACCTCAGGCAATCACATATGGGCTCAGAAGGAGATTATTCCCTATCTTGATGGCGACCTGCCTATTCTGCGACCGCTAAACTATCCCTCCGGGACACCCGGCCGGGGCTATCTAATCACTGGCAAGACCATGGTAGTCAATCTGATAGGCAGAACCTTCATGAGCAACTACGACTGCCCGTTCCGAGCCATGGACAAGCTGCTGTCTGAGCTTGAGCCAAAGGCGCCAATTATCATTGTTGATTTCCATGCCGAGGCAACCTCGGAGAAGGTAGCCCTCGGGCGGTACCTGGACGGACGGGTCAGTGCCGTGCTCGGGACCCATACCCACGTCGGCACCATTGATACCCAGTTACTGCCGGGAGGAACCGCCTATGTCACCGATATCGGTATGACCGGTCCAACCGACTCGGTTATCGGCGATGACGCCGAGGCAGTAATAAAGCGTTTCCTTACCATGATGCCCCACCACCTGTCGGTGGGGAAAGGAAAACCCGTGCTCAACGCGATTATGGTCAGGGTAGATGAAAACAGCGGGCAGGCAACCAGTATTGAGCGCATCTGTCTTGAACTGGAGGGGCCGTGAGCCAGGTAGACCTGCATATTCACTCAACCGCCTCCGACGGGAAATTCAGTCCCGAGGTGATTGTCGGCAAAGCGGCCGCTCTCGGGCTGACTACTATCGCCCTGACTGACCATGACTCCGTGGACGGAATCGCTCCGGCTCTGGAGGCCGCCAAAGCCCACCCCCGGCTGAGAGTCATACCCAGCATTGAAATCAGCACCGATATGCCCAGTGGCGAAGTCCATATTCTGGGCTATTTCATAGATTTCACCAGCGACGAACTGAAGTCGGCCCTGGAGAGGTTCCGCAGTTCCCGGCAGAGACGAGCTCAGGGGATGATTGCCAGACTGCGCGATTTAAACATCCACATTGACTGGCAACGAGTCCAGGAGATAGCCGGTGATGGCTCCATCGGGCGACCTCATATTGCCCAGGCGATGCTGGAAAAGGGCTATATCAACTCGATTAAAGATGCTTTTGATGGATATATTGAGCATGGCGGACCTGCCTATGTTGAGCGAGAGAAGATGACTCCGGCCGAGGCAGTGGCACTGATAGTAAGGTCTGATGGTTTACCCGTACTGGCTCACCCGTTCACCGTCAACGACCCGGATAAAATGGTTATTGAATTAAAGAAAAAAGGTCTGGTCGGCATTGAAGCCTACTATAATGGCTATACCGCTGAAGAAGTCAAGAGTCTGGTCAGTCTGGCCGATAAACACAGCCTCGTCACCACCGGCGGCAGCGACTACCATGGCCTTGATGACAGCACTGAAACCATGATTGGTGGCGTGGAGGTGCCCGTGGCATCGGCAGAGCGGCTCATATCACTGGCAGAGGAGCGAGTATTAAAGCTGGCTGACCTATGATATTACCAAGCAGTTACTCCCGCTCACTTTAAGGAGCTTTATGACAATCTGGATTGTGTTAATAATATGCGCCTATCTTCTGGGTTCGGTACCGTCCTCATACCTGGCAGCTAAGTCCCGCGGGATAGACCTCAGGCAGCACGGCACCACCCAGGTGGGAGGGGGCAACCTGTGGCGGACAACCTCCCGAAAGCTCGGCCTGACAGTAGGCATTTTTGATTTCATTAAAGGGATGGTAATGGTATTGATAGCCCAGCTTCAGGGACTGGACATCGCCCAGCAGATAGTGGTTGGCATGGCCGCTGTCGTCGGTCATAACTGGCCTGTTTTTCTCCGCTTCCATGGCGGCCGGGGCGCCGCAACGACATTGGGAATCGTTATAATTATTCCAGTCCTTAACAGCACCACACCCTGGACGGCGGTAATAGCCATCGGCATCGTGATAATCGGCACCGTTATCATACGCAGCTCACCGCTACCAGTATTTATTGCCGCAGCTTCGCTGCCGTTGTCGAGTTGGGCGTTCCACCAGGATTCTGCCGTCATCATGGCTTACCTCGCCATATTCCTGGTCATTGCCATCAAGAGAATGATTGCCCAGCCATCCAGCAAACGCGGTCCCATCAGCATGCAACTGCTGTTATTCAACCGACTCCTCTTCGACCGCGACGTAAGGGATAGAAAGATGTGGATGTCCCGTAAACCCATCGACCCGCAGGAATTATTTGACGATACAGAGTAGCCGATGAAATGCGCCACTCATCCGGAAATTGAGACCAATCTCAGGTGCGGCAAATGCGGCAAGCCGATATGCCCGAAGTGCCTGGTGCAGACCCCGGTGGGAGCCAGATGCCCGGACTGCGCCAAGCTGTACAAACTGCCCACCTACCGCGTCCCCGCCGTTTTCTACCTCAGAGCCACCGGTACGGCGCTGGGCATGGCTATTGTCAGCGGCATTGTCTGGGGCGTAATAGATAACTTGGTGCCTTTCTTTTATCTTAATCTGATACTGGCTGCCGGCGTCGGTTATGCCATCGGCGAGGTGGTCAGCCTCTCGGTCAACCGGAAGAGCAGTCGCGGGCTGGCTACCGTAGCTGGCGTTGCCGTAGTGATAAGCTACCTGGTAAATATTTTTTCCTTCGGGGGGCTCCCCTTAAGTCCATTCAGAATCATTTTTGACCTGGTCTCTATCGGACTGGGTATTTATGTCGCTGTCAAACGAATACGCTAGGATATGCCGGGTTTGACAGCAAAAAGATTAGAAGTAGAATGGGAGGTCTGACATGAAAAAAGTAGCGGTAGTCGGCGTGGGCGAGACAAGATTCAGCGGTCCTCAGGACAAGACAGAGGTTGAATTATTCGCTGAAGCCGCCATGGAAGCTATTATCGAATCAAACCTGAAACCAAAGGATATCAAAGCCCTGTTTGTCGGCAATGTACTGGGTGACTTCGCCGAGGGACAGGGGATGGTGCAGGCTTTCGCCGCCGAAAATATCGGCTGTCATTATGTTCCCGCCAGCCGGTACGAGGGCGCCTGCGCTTCGGCGAGCATGGCCATAAGAGATGCCTTTATCTGGGTGGCTTCCGGTTTTTACGATATCGTTCTGGCGGGCGGCACCGAGAGAGCCGCCACGATGGGCACCGCTCTGGCGACAAGAACCTTCGCCATGTTCAGCGACGCCCGCTACGAATATCCATCCGGAATCACCTTCCCGGCCGTTTTCGCCATGCTGACTCACCTTTACGCCGACACCTACGGCATCCCCCTGGAGAAGCTCCGGGAGCAAATGTCCAGGGTATCCATCCAGTCTTACAAGCATGGCAGCGTTAACCCCAAGGCACATTTCTACGGGAAGAACGCCGATATGACCGTTGAAAAAGTGCTCGGCAGTTTCGTAGTGTCCTCGCCACTTACCCTGCACGACTGCTGCCCGTTTTCTGACGGCGCCGCCGCGGTCATACTGGCTTCGGAAGAAGTAGCCAAAAAACTTACCAGCAAACCGGTCTATATGATTGGCATAGGGCAATCTTCATCAGGCCCACTGGGCAACCAGAGCGATTACATTCCCAGGATTAGAGCCAGGGAAATATCGTCCCGGCAGGCCTATGACATGGCCGGGGTTACTCCTCAGGACATAGACCTCTGCGAGCTTCATGACTGCTTCAGCATTGCCAGCCTGATTGCTGCCGAAAGCCTCGGCTTCTTTGAGTTTGGCAAGG
>CAYWAU010000028.1:14739-16153 GCA_964456395.1 uncultured Dehalococcoidaceae bacterium | reverse complement strand
TTTTATGTGGTGACAGTATGTGCGACTATGCCATGGCAGGAAATGTTCATATAGCCATCGGCAGAAATGACGACATTGGCGGGGAAACCTTTAGCCAGATTCATAATGATGTTTTAATGACCCGGGCAACCGTGAAACTGGATGATGTTTGCGTTATAGAAAATGGTGAACTGGTAGTTTGAAGGGTTCGGTGTTAACCCGGTAAAGCGTCAGACCCTGCTTTTACTTCCTTCACTTGACAGGGGGAGACGAAGTAGAATACTATTTTGTAGAAATATTATTGGGTGGGTCGAAGAATAACCAGCTTTTTAAGCGCCACCGAAAAAGCCCCCCGCTTGATATACTGAAGAACTTATGCTATCCCGAAGTTTAGTAAGACTTCTTAAATCTGTGAGGCACTGGCTTACCGCCCGACCAGGATATTGAGGGTGAGCATCTATGCCTCGGTCGTTAGCCTGCTGAAGAAATCTTAAATAAGGGAGAAATGCATGAGCGAACAAGGATTTAAGCACCTGTTTACGCCACTTACCATTGGTAAGATAACGTTGCCCAATAGAATATTCATGTCGGGTGCCGGGGTGAGGATTTATCCGGAGTTTGGTGAACCCGGTGAGGCGGCAATAAATTATTATGAAGCCAGAGCTAAGGGTGGGGCCGGGCTGATTTTAGCAATGTTTTGGCCGTTCTCAGCCACTACTGCGTCTCCGCCAACGGCAGTTCAACGCGGCGAAGTAACACCGGCCTTCAAAAGGCTGGCTGATGCTGTGCACCAATACGATACCAAAATTTTTATGCAATTCAACCCCCCGGGCAGTGCCTTTGGAGGGAGGGCTTTTGGAGGGGCAACGTGGGGGCCGTCTCCGGTATGGAGGAGGAACTTTTTTGCCCCCGGATTTCAGGAGATACCTCATGAGATGGATGTGGATGATATAAAGCGGGCTGTGGAGGGCTATGCTGCCGGGGCTGGATTGGCCAAAGAGGCTGGATTTGATGGCGTTGAGATAGCGTCCATGACTGGACTTCTGGTAGCTCAATTTGTATCGTCCGCCTACAACATACGGACCGATGAGTATGGGGGCAGCCTGGAAAACCGGCTGCGGTTTATCATGGAGATTATAGACGCTATCAGAGAGGCGGTAGGCCCGGATTTTCCCCTTGGGGTAAGATTTACCGGGGATGAGTTCATCGACCGGGTGTGGTGGACCAGGGAGAGTGGGGTGAAACTGGATGAAGCGAAGGAAATTGCCAGGAGGCTGGAAGCTACCGGCAAGCTGGATTACCTGCTGCCTTGCCCCGGTGGATACGGACCGATACACGTGCCGCCAATGTATTATCCTCTGGGTTGCTTCGTCTATCTGGCTGCGGCCATAAAAGAGGTGGTAAGCCTTCCCGTGTTCTGTATTGACCGGATTAA
>CAYWAU010000028.1:0-14639 GCA_964456395.1 uncultured Dehalococcoidaceae bacterium | reverse complement strand
ATGTGGTAGAGATGAGGCAGGTTCTCCAGGAGGAGGTAGAGGTGGGGGAGAATGTACTGGTAGTGGACTATCAGAATCATATTCTGGGTTTGGACGTAGCCGACTTCCTGGCGGAGAGAGGCAAGAAGGTGGAATTGCTGACCGAGTCTGTCTATGCTGGCGGCATGGTTGACGACCATACGATATGGACTACTTATACCAGGGTAGTCAGCAAAGGGGTTGTCCTGACGCCCCTGACGGGGGTCAAGGAGATACGTGGTGATACGGTGGTTACTTATAATACGCTGACCAATGCTGAGGGTGAGATTAAAGGGGTAGATACGGTTGTATTTTGCACTGACGGGAGGGCTGAGGACAGCCTGTACCGTGCATTAAAGGGGAAGGTAAAGGAGCTTTATGAGGTAGGGCAGTGTGTATCGCCGCGGAGGATGCTTGACTCGGTATATGATGGGAATCGGGTTGGCAGGGAATTGTAGCTGGGCTGACAGAAGGTATAGAGTTGATATCTTCGGCTAAAGACATTTGGATTTTGGCAGAACAGAGCGGAGGGGAATTAGAGGATATTACCCTTGAGCTCGTAAGCGGCGCTCGCCAGCTTGCTGATGAATTTAAAGAAGAAGTTCACGCTTTAGTTACCGGGGGTAGTGATGAGGAGCTGGCAGGGACCCTGGCTGGTTATGGTGCTGATAGGGTATATTTCCTAAATAGTCCTCTACTTTCAGGATACTCCGCTGAAACTGCCGAATTTTATGTAGAAAGCCTGTCTGAACTATCTGAGGAACAAAAGCCGCGAAAAATTCTCTGTGCTGATAATTTGAGCAGTATGGACCTGGCTTGTAGACTGGCCGCTCGTCTGAAAACGGGAGTGGTTACCGGGTGTGTTGGTCTGTCGATAAGCGAAGAAGGGCTGATATTGCAGAGCAAGCTTACCCATGGAGGTAAGATATCAAGCACCCTCATTTGCCCCGATGCAACGCCTGAGATAGCTACGGTTAAGCCCGGTATTATGGAAAAGAAGATGCTCGGCGAGGGCAGGAGAGCCGAGATTGTGTTAATCAAACCGGAGCTGGAACACGCCCAATTCGGCGTGAAGACACTCGGTTTTGTGAAGGCTGACCCTGATAGTATCGGGCTTGACGAGGTCGATGTCATTGTAGCTGGCGGCCGGGGAATGGACAGCATACAAAATTTTGTCCTGCTTGAGAATTTGGCTAAACACCTGGGCGGTGTGGTAGCAGGCTCACTTGGGGCGGTGGATAACGGCTGGCTCCCTCGCAAGAAGCTGGTTGGACAGACCGGGGTGAGTGTAGCACCGAAGCTGTATATTGCCTGTGGCATATCGGGCTCTATCTATCACGTCCTGGGTATGAAGGATTCAAAGGTCATAGTTGCTATAAATAAGGACCGCCACGCTCCTATCTTCAAGAACGCTGATTTTGGCATAGTCGGGGATGTTATGGAGGTCATACCTTCCATGATTGGTCAATTGCAGGAGTTGGCTCAAAGCCTGGTATCAGATAACGAGGTGTCCAATGCCTGAAAAGGTCGACGCCATAGTTGTTGGTGCTGGTCCTGCCGGGACTGCCGCCGCCTTGGTGCTGGCGCAGGCTGGACTGAAAGTAGCTGTCTTCGAGCGGGGAGAACAGCCGGGGTCAAAGAACATGTTTGGAGGCGTGCTTTATTATACGGAGGTCTTGGAGAAGATTTTGCCTGATTTTTGGAGCGAGGCTCCGATAGAAAGGTATGTCACCAGGCACGACCTCGTATTTATGACGGACGATTCTTGGACGTCAGTCTCGTTCACCGAGAAGCAGTCCGGTCAACCTCCTTACAATGCGGTTACCTTGCTCAGAGCCAGGTTCGACCGGTGGTTCGCCGAAAAGGCTCGGGAAGCGGGCGCTCTTCTCATCCCGGAAACGCTGGTTGATGACCTTGTTCGGGATGGGAGAAAGGTGGTCGGTGTTAAGACAACAAGGGATGATGGCGTAATGTATGCCGATGTGGTCATCATTGCCGAGGGAGCCAATTCTATTCTGGCCGGTAAAGCTGACCTCGGGGGGAGCCCCTCTTCCGTCGACTTTGCTGTTGCGGCCAAGGAGGTCCTGGCTTTGCCCAGAGAGGTTATCGAGGAAAGGTTTAACCTTGAAGGAAATGAGGGGGCAGCTTATAGCTTTGTTGGTGCTGGCACGCAGGGGTTGCCCGGGGGAGCATTTTTATATACTGGACAGGCGAGCCTGTCCATCGGTCTGGTGGCGATGCTGAAACCCCTCCAGGAGAGTAAAATCTCCATCACTGACCTTCTGGAGCACTTCAAAAATCACCCCGGCATGAGACCCCTGCTTAAGGATGCCACTCTGCAGGAATATTCGGGGCATCTGATTCCTGAAGGCGGTATGGGAATGATACCCAGACTCTATGGCGATGGCGTTTTGGTTGCCGGTGACGCCGCCGGTTTCCTGTGTTCCTCCGGCTTCAGGCTGGAAGGAATGAACTTCGCCATCGCATCGGGCTTTGCCGCAGCTGAAGCAGTGAAGAAGGCCAGGGAAGGCGGCAATTTTTCCCAAAATGGGCTGGCTTGCTATAAGAAATTGCTTGAACAGGGTTTTGTGCTCCCCACGCTTCAAGCCTTCCGACACGCTCCGGGCTTTCTGGCTAACCGGCGAATATATGATGTTTACCCCTCAATTATTTGTGGGGTCCTGGGGAGAATTTATAAATCCGATGATAAACCTAGAAGGAAACCTTTGAGCTTAATTAGGGCGGAGATGAAGGGGAAAGTGCCCCTTTGGTCCCTGGCTAAGGATGCTTGGCGCGGGGGGAGGTCATTACTATGGTAGCAATAGAGGATAAACTATCCAAAATCAGGTTTAGCGTGGATAGCGAGCCGCACATCAGGGTTGATACACAAATATGCGAAAATTGCTCCGAGAAACCCTGTCTTTATGTATGCCCGGTTCAGAACTACTCGCTGGCAGATGGTGGTATCGTATTTACCTGGCAGGGATGCCTGGAATGTGGAGCCTGCCGGGTGGTTTGTGGCCAGGGGGCAATAAGCTGGGATTACCCGCGGGGTGGATATGGGGTATATTTACGCTATGGCTAGTAAAAGCTAGGACATCCTGAGGTTTTGAAATGAATATAGTTGTTTGTGTCAAGCCGGTTCCTGACCCGAGCATCATTTGTCTGAATGCGGAAAATATGCTTGAAGAGGATAGCCTGGTTTATATGCTTAACCCTGCCGACTTGGCAGCTGTTGAGGAAGCGGTAAGGCTGAAGGAAAATGATGATAACCACAGCGTTGTCACCTTATCTATGGCTCCTCCTGTAATGGAGGGGCTCTTGCGTCGCTGCCTGGCCATTGGTGCTGATAGGTCAATCCTTTTATGGGACAAAACCCTGACTGATTCTGATAGTTATGCTGCCGGGGTAGTGCTGGCTAAAGCGGCTGAGTCTTTCTCTCCTGATTTGATTCTCTGCGGTCAGAAGGCTATAGATAGTGAGATGGGGTGCTTTGGCTATGTGGTTGCGGCGCAGCTTGGGATACCCTTTGTCGGCAGAGTTGTAAAGATGGAAATCTCGTCGAATGGGAAGGTTATGGTTGAAAGCAAGCTGGAAAAGGGAAATAGAGAAAGGGTTGAAGTTAGTTTTCCTGCGGTATTGGGTGTAGATGACAGTCTCAATGAACCCCGATACGCAAGTTTGCCTTCCTTGATTGCCGCTTTGAGGGGAGATATAGAACGATATAACCTGAAGGAACTTGATTTACCTGTGTCAGAAATAGGCGCTAGCGGCTCGAAAATAAAGGTAGCTGCACTCTCAACACCAAAGCCCAGGCCGAAAAGACTTTTTGTGCCTGATAGTAACCTTTCGGCGGCAGAGCGGATGCGGCAAATTATGTCTGGTGGCGTTGCCAGCGAAAGCAAGGATTTGTTTGAGGGAAGCCCTGAAGAGCTTAGTCAGAAATTTATCCAGTTCCTCAGGCAGGTTAATATCCTCCAGGACGGCGCGGCGTGAGAAATATTAACCTGCCATGCTTTTAAGGTCAATATCTTAAAGAACCTTCTTTACAGCCGCTTCTATTTAAAGACTTATATTAGTTAGCCCGGCGTTACAATAAATCCTGTATCGCCTTTACTCCAAAAAGGGCTAACTCCATGTCTTCTTCCCCTTTTCTGCCACCTACCCCGATGCCCCCATATCCCCCATATGGATTGGTCTCGCCGGCTTTAACAATATTTGCTCCACCCGGCCCGACTGTCACATCAGTGCCGAAAGATGAGACGGAATCGTTGAAGCCTTCATCTTTGCAGAACTGCCAGAATACCGGCGTATCCCGCCTCATTGTCGCGGCTGTGTAGGCCTTCCTCCTGGCCATCCAAGATGCAAACCATGGCGTTCCGTCCATGGTGGCAGCGCTGAGCAGATGACCATAGTAGTTAACTACGCAAACTGCAATCGGTTTATTAGTAGGGTCTTTGGATGCCTCCTGAATTATGGCCTGGACTGCCTTTTCTGCCTCGGCAAGTCCCAGCATTTTTTGATTGTACATTTTTATCCTCCTTACTCAGACGTTAAACTCAATTTGTTACCGTTTATGCTCTTCTTATAGCCCTCCCCCCCTATTACATAAGACCGGGTAAGAACAGTGATATTTCCGGGACGACTACCATAATAGCTATGCATACTATCATAGCTACTATGAAGGGAGCTACGCCTCGAAATATAGTATACATGGGAACGTCCTTCACCATTCCGCCAACGACAAATACATTCATGCCTATAGGCGGTGTAATCAGCGCCATTTCCATCATTACCGTTACTAACACACCATACCATACTAGGTCAAATCCTAAACCTAAAACAACGGGAACGAAAAGGGGTATAGTAATGACTATCATGGCAAGGGTATCCATAATACAGCCCAATACGGCATATACCAGGAGTGTCGCTATCACAATAGCTAGCGGCGGCACAGCTAGGTCAGCCACAAACTCTGCCAGTATAAATGGCACCCGTGTCACCGCGAGAAAGTAGCCGAAAATCATAGCGCCGATCAGAATTGTAAAAATCATGGCGGTAGTTCTAAGGGCGCCTCTCAAGGCATCGGCTATATTTGCCCTGGTTAATCGCCTCTTACCAAGGGCGATGAGGAAAGCCCCAAATGCGCCGACACCCCCAGCTTCGCTAGGTGTAAAAATGCCTCCCCAGATACCCCCCATGACCAGCAAGAAAAGTAACACCACCAGCCAGGTGCCTTTGAATGCAACGAACCTGTCGCGCCAATTACTTTTGCCTCCAGCCGGACCCAGTGTCGGGTTGAGTCGCGCTTGTATATAGATGACGAGCATGAACAGGATGGCAAGGAGTAAGCCAGGTAGGATACCGGCTATAAAAAGGGCACCTATCGACACCTCGGCGAGTATTCCGTAGATGATAAAGGCGGTGCTGGGAGGGATAAGGATACCCAGGGTACCCCCGGCTGCAATACTCCCCAGTGACAGTTTGGGGTTATACTTATACCTTGTCATCTCAGGGTAAGCAATTTCCGCCATCAGGGAGGCGGCGGCCAGACTGGAACCAGAGCAGGCAGCAAAACCGGTACATGCCCCGATTGTAGTCATTGCCAGACCTCCGGGCAAATGTCCCAGCCACCTGTAGGCAGCGTAATAAGCATCAGTGACCATCCCCGAAATAAAGCTAAACTCACCCATAAGAACGAACATGGGAATGACGCTCAAAACATAGGAAGCCACCGTCGAATAGGGCACAGTCCCCAGCAGACCCAGTGCTCCGCCGATATCACTAATCAAGGTGAAGCCCACAAAGCCCACCATAGCCATGGCAAAACCAATGGGCATTCCAGCGGCTAATAGTATAAATAGCACCACGAAACCGAGTATACCTACTATTGCTGGTTCCATTTTCTACACCTCTGCGCCCCCGTTTGTCATTGTAATCTTTAGCTCAGGAGTGAGGTGATGGCTAAATCCTGATGTCTCCTTAGCGTTTAAGTTGTCTACACTCTGTCGCCAGCTAGATTTTGAGGAGAGCAACATAGTCGATGGAGAAACAGGGTAAATCAACTCCTTGATTTCCCACCTGCGGCCTGAGCTAAATAAGTACAAAAGTCTACCGCCAGCTCAAGGCATAGGAACAGGAAGCCCACAGCTGCTATCATTACAAAGGGACCGATGGGCATTTCTAGAGTCATGGTACACTCGGTATACCCACCCATCTCAAGCAGCAAAGTCCAAGCGCGCGCACCCAGCTTCCAGGTTATCAAAGCGGCAATCACCAAACTGGCAAACGACGTAACGCAATTGAGTATTGTTCTGCGTGCACTTGACAGCCGCGAAATTACCACTTCCACTATAACATGCGACTTTTTGACTGTGGCATAAGCCAGCGCCAGGAAAATCATGAGAACCATCATCTGTTCGATGACGTCTCCGGCACCGGTTATCGGGCGGTTAAGAACATAGCGTCCAAACACGTCACTGAAAACCAGCACCATCATCAGGAAAAGCACAACCACCGTGATGTGACTGGCTCCTCTGGTTATCGCATGTATTACTGCCTCAACTCTATGAGCCGGTTTGGCTAATCTAATAATGCACCCCCGTGAGCGGTTACCGTTGCTCTACACCTACTATTTAAATCTTGCGATAACTTCCCTGGCTGTGTCCAGTGCCTCTCTACCAGGCAATCCTTTGCCTTCCATATCAGCCACCCACTTATCATACATAGGCTCTAGTGCTTTCCGCCACCGCTGCTCCTCTTCCGGGCTGAGAGTATATGGCTCTATCCCCACTTCACTGTGTGCACTGGCGGTCCAAGGCCATCCCTGCAAAGCGCCATCTATGAAGCGGTACTGGTACTCGGCATTGAGTTGCTCAATAATCACCTGGATGTCTGCGGGAAGACTTTCCCATGTCTGCCGAGACATCATGTTAGAGGTCATACCTCCAGCCATTGGCAGCCCCCATAAAACGTGGTTAAATTGTTCGTTAAGCCCCACTGCTTTGATGTAGTCAAACGCAATAATCGCACCTTCTATTGCCCCGGTCTGTAAAGCCATGGCTACCTCCGGTCCCGGCATGCCCACAGGTGTGCCTCCCAGGGTTTCAACAGTCCCCCCGATGAAAGGACCGGAAGCCCTTATCTTCAACCCTTGGAGATCTTCCAGTACGGTAGCCTTCCTGTCGGCTAAGTAAAGGCTAAAAGGAGAGGATGGTTGCCAACAGAGCAGCTTAAGGTCAGCGTATTCATCTCCCAGCAGACCTCGGTACCGAAGGGTCTCCAGTATCTCCACTGCTATAGGTCTGTTGGAATACAAGCCGGGAAGTTCTAAGATACCATCGCTAATCGGAAAAAGGCTCGGATAATAATTACTACAAACAGCAGCTATATCACAAACACCAGTCTCAAGATGCTCTACCATTTCCGTTGGTTTGCCCAGGGCCTGGGCATAGTATGGGGTAATCTTCACCCTGCCATCAGTTCGCTCTTCCACCACCCCCATCCACTCGTTAAAACAAGCAGCGTTCATGAAGTCTTGTTCAGGCTGCCAGGCGGAAAATATAAGCTCAAAAGTTTCTGGAGCCGGTGCTGGCGCCGGTGCTGGGGCTGGAGCTGGCGCCGGTGCTGGTGCCGGTGCTGGTGCCGGTGCGGGTTGAGCACAGGCGCTCAAAATTAGGGAGCTTGCCAGTACACCCATTAGTAATACCAAAAATAATTTCTTCACTCCTTATTCCTCCTCTTTTGGTACCAGAATTCCTCATAATGAGGTCGCGGATAGTTCCGTTTTGATTTATTAAGCCATATATCCCCCCCCTTTCGTGGTAATTAAGTAAAATATACCATACCTGGGTTTGGTAAAATATCCATCACCAATCTGGTTATCCAAATACTACATTCTCCACTCCCGGATTGTCAAGCAAACCGGGGCTTTTTCCAGCAAAATTTAGCCCCTGTAGGGCTGTTTCCTCCTAAACAACCGGTCTCAGGTATGAGCCAGTTAGTCAGGGGGAAGTTCCCCCGGAGGACCTGATTATGAGGGGGTATATTGAGCTAAACAGTGCCAATATTGAGGAGGACTTGGATGCCCGAATGGCAAAGACCTTATATCAAGACGATAGCGCCCAAACACATCACTGGCAGCGAGCACTATCATCAGAAAACGCAAAAACACTACAATTCGAGCAGCTATGCCAGATATCGCATGTAATACTGCCCCAACTCTATTAGCGAGTTTGGCTAATCTAATAATACACTATCGTGAGAGCCAATTACCGTGGCTCTACACCTGCTATTTAGACCTTGCGAGAACTTGCTTGACTGTATCCAGTACCTCTTTACCGGGTACCCCTTGGGCTTCCATTTCAGCCACCCACTCATCATAAATAGGTGCCAGCGTGTCCAGCCATCGCTCCTGCTCTGACGGGCTGAGAGTATATACGTCTAACCCTACTTCACTGAGTGCTTTGGAGAAAGACGGGTACTTCCCGAACATGAGGTCGAGATACTGGTATTTTGCCTTGTTATTGTTTTGCTCCATAACCAGTTGGATGTCCGGGGGAAAGCTCTCCCATGTATCCCGCTTCATTATTAGAAGGGTGCAACCTGTGCCCATTGGCATGTCCCACAAAACATGCTTAAAGAGATCACTCCACTTGAGCACAATGACCTGGTTTGGTGGTAAAATGGCGCCTTCTATCACCCCGGTCTGTAAAGCCATGGGCAGCTCTCCGCTGCTCGGTACGAACACAGGTACAGCCCCCAGGGCTTTAAGGCTCTTCTCAGTAACGGGACCGGTTTGCCTTACCTTCATCCCCTTGAGATCTTCCAGTGAGGTAACCTTCTTCTCAGGGAAGAAAAGAATAAAAACAGGGGCTGGTTGGAAGAAAAGCACCTTATAGTCAGCGAATTCATCATCCATCAGACCTCGGTTCCAAATGGTATGCAGTACCTCCGCTGATACAAATGGGTTGGGAATCAAGCCGGGGAGGTTCAGGACGTTACCGAGAACCGGGAAAGGGCCCGCATAATAAGTGCTGGGAAGCATGGCTATATCACAAACGCCGGTATTGACATTCTCCAGCAGTTCCAGCGCCTTGCCCAAAGCCTCGGCATAGTATGGGGTAACCTTCACTCTGCCCCCGGTTTGCTCTTCCACCGCCTTCGCCCAAAGGTCGGGAACATAGCACATTTCGTCTTGTTGCGGGATCCAGGTGGCAAACTTAAGGTCAAAGGTTTCTGGAGCTGGTGCTGGAGCTGGTGCCGGTGCTGGAGCCGGTGCTGGTGCCGGTTGAGCACAGGCGCTCAAAATTAGGGAGCTTGCCAGTACACCCATTAGTAATACCAAAAATAATTTCTTCACTCCTTATTCCTCCTCTTTTGGTACCAGAATTCCTCATAATGAGGTCGCGGATAGTTCCGTTTTGATTTATTAAGCCATATATCCCCCCCCTTTCGTGGTAATTAAGTAAAATATACCATACCTGGGTTTGGTAAAATATCCATCACCAATCTGGTTATCCAAATACTACATTCTCCACTCCCGGATTGTCAAGCAAACCGGGGCTTTTTCCAGCGAAATTTTAGCCCCTGTAGGGCTGTTTCCTCCTAAACGAACGGTCGCAGGTTTGAGCTGGTTAGTCAGGGTAAAGTTCACCCCATAGTTGACTGGGGAAGTAAAGGGGGAATAATATGGTGTTAGAAAATTGTTTCAGGTAGGCTGCACAACAACCAACTTTGGAACGCAACTAACCTTCAGGTCAGCATGGTATTTGGGGCAGCTTACCGGAGAAATACAATCGGAGGGCCTAATTATGAGGACAGGGTATATTGAGCTAACCAGTGCCAATATTGAGAAGAAGGAATTAGATGCCCGAATGGCAAAGACCTTCATTGGGGGTTTTGGCGTTAACCTGAGGCTTGCCTGTGACTTAATAAGACCTGGCATACCCCCGCTGTCGCCAGAGAATGTGATGATAGTCGGGGCTGGACCTTTGGTAGGAACCCGGGTTCAAGCGCCCAGATGGACAGTTGTGACCAAATTACCCCTGGGGGGAACCATTGGCGTTAATAGCGGTGGAGCAGGATTCGGCATTCGGCTTCAGCATGCCGGCTGGAACCACCTGGTAATCAGCGGCCGTGCCCCGAAGCCTGTATATCTCAGGATTTGTGATGATGATATAGAGATATGCGATGCCGCCGACTTGTGGGGGAAGGATATCTTTGAAACTACCGAAGCTCTCTGGCAGAAATATGGGAAAGCCTACAGTGTCGTCGCTATAGGCCAGGCTGGTGAAAACCTGGTTAAATCATCCATTGCCCTGGTTGACAAACTTTCGACACTCGGCAAAGGCGGCCTGGCGGCAATAATGGGCTCCAAAAACCTGAAGGCGATGGTTGTGGCTGGGACGACCAGGAGAACCAGGATATCTGACCAGGAAAGGTTTGATAGAACGTGTGATGAATTATTGAGCCAGATGAGAGCGGCTCCCGGACTTAAAAGATGGGTAGAGCTTGGCAAGATGTCTGCTGTCTCTCCGCTAATTGTCCCGTACAAGAACTATACGGAGGTATATCCTGATGAGAAATACCAGGAGCTGTATGGAATTGATGCCTACCTTGCCAGAGTTAAAGGTAGGAGAACGGGTTGCCTCACTTGTGTTTATCCATGTAAGGATACGCTGGAGGTTAAGCAAGGTAAATTGAAGGGTTTAACTACCAATATTTCGAGCCTTCCCGGGCGAATATGGCACCTGGGCATTCACTGTAGCGACAGCTGTTCGTTTGAAAATGTTGTTAAGCTGATTGACGTGGCTCAGAGATATGGGATAGACACGCAAATATTTGCCCCAACCGTGGAAATCGTCATTGAGCTATATGAACGAGGAATAATCACTGATGAGGATATTGGACATGTAATTCCAAAGCGAGACTTCGCAACGACTCTTCTCCTGCTTGAAATGACCGCCTTTAGACGAGGTATTGGAGAGATTTTAGGCGATGGCTCACCCGGAGTAATTGAGAGGTTTGGTAAGGAGTGTGAGAAATACTCGACTCATAATAAGGGGTTAGATGCGGTACTTGAACCGAGGGCAAACAGCTTTAATACGCATTGCTTTGCACAGGTTGTAAGCCCGGGTGGTCGTCATATGGGGGGCGAGATTGGTCATGCCCTGCAACCGGGTGTGAATGGATACTCACTGGATGAGGTTAGAAAATTTTGTGAGCGGATAGGCTGCTCGAAGCAGGCTGTAGATAGAATTTTTGATGTGTCAGCAGGTTATAACGTCGCCAGGCTGGCGAGATATACTGAAGATTTTTATACGGTACTATCCTCACTGGGTATCTGTGACTACAGACACGAGTTCTATGACTGGGAGAAGCTTGCTGAACTGTATTCCTCAGTAACGGGCATCGAAATAACGGTTGACGAGATGAAAGAATGCGGCGAGAGAATTTCTAATATGTGGAAAGCGATTAATGTGAGAGAGGGCTTTGATAGAAAGGACGACAGGTTTCCTGAGAGGTGGTTGGAGCCACTGCGGACCAGTGATGGAAAGGAGCTACCACTGACGGGGTGCGGGGGGGAGGTAATTACTATAGATGTATTGAACAAAATGCTGGATGACTATTACGATGAGAGGGGCTGGAACATCAGAACCGGAGTCCCTACCAAAGATAAGCTTAAGGCACTGGGACTGGAAGCGCTATCATGAGTCACCTGATGGAGAGTGCCTGCTTGACATAAAAGAGCACCTCACCACGTAAACGCAAGCGCGATAAGAGAAACGCGTAATGCAAACTCCAAGCCTGGCCGCCTTGAAATCCTTATAGTCCAATTTTACTAAGCTATTTCCCCCAAAAGTACTATGTTTCTAAGTTATGAATAAGTGTAATATTATAATTGGCATCAACCATACTCAATTGGAAATTATTGATAATATGTCACTTCAAGCATTTGTTAAAGGCTGGATGGGAGAAATGGAAACTAAGTGTGCACAGACGCTTTTTCTAGATTTCAGGCAACTCTAATTATTTCCTGGTTGCTTACCTAATCATGACCATTCTAAAGTAATCAAATAATGGGTATAAAACCAGGGCAGGAGTATCTGATATGCTAAGAGTACGTTCAAGAAGGATAAGTAAGAAAAGTCGTCAAATCAAATCACAAGCGACCAGTAGTAACGCAGAGAAGATACAAATTCTTGATAACGAACGGGTGGAAGTAAATAAGTCAAGACTTGACCTGCTTGAAAAAATTTGCAGGAATGTAAGGTCAATAAAACGAGAACTGCCAGTGATTTCAATTATCACTGAGATGGCTCGATATGCGCTTAATGCTTCAGCCTCATCGCTGATTATCCACGACGAACAAGATAAAAAGATACTATACAAGTTTACTGATGGACCGTTGGGGAAACAATTCAAGGAATTACAAACTAATGAACAAGCTGGAATTACCGGTTGGGTCTTACAGAATGGGAAACCATTAATAATAAAGGATTTCAGTAAAGACGAACGTTTTAATAAATACAAAGATGAAGTTGATGGTTTAGTAACGAGGTCCGTCATTTGTGCACCGTTAATTGTTAAAGGCATGCTTGTTGGCGTTATTGAAGTGTTTAATAAACTTGATGGGAATGATTTTAACGACCATGATTTACTAACATTGGAAAGGTTGGCAACTAATGATTCCTTGATGATTGAAAACATTAGAGTAAATGAAAGCTTACTATATTCCTATAAGGTAAGGGTTCAAAAATTAGTATCATTACTTGATGTCAGGGAAACTACTGCAAGTGAACATGCAAGGCGCGTATCAGAATACGCGCTTATTGGAGCAAATGGGCTTTCACTTTCAGATGAGGACAAACTGGCCATCAAATATGGCGCAATTCTCCACGACATAGGTCAACTTACCATTCCTCAAAGCATACTTAACAAACGTGATACGCTAACTAAAGAAGACTGGGAAATAATACGTAAGCACCCGGTGGTAGGTTATAATCTTCTTAGAGGAATCCCTTCTCTTAATCAGGTAAGTAAGCTTGTTCTCTATCACCACGAGAGGTATGATGGTAAAGGCTACCCATGCGGACTAAAAGGTAAGACTATACCCATAGGAGCTAGATTGATAGCGATTGCTGACGCATTTGATAGCATGACTGTGAAGCACTCATACCGCGCTGCATTTAATACAGAAGATGCTCTTGCAGAGTTAGGCAGATGCGCGGGTAGCCAGTTCTGCCCGGTCGCTGCGAAAGCATTCTGCCTTGGCTTTATCAAATCTCATTCGTCAGGCAGGTATAATTTAGAAATGAGAAGCTTAACCTAGAACTTTAAAGTCTCCGGGTGAAGTAAAATTATAGGCGTTCTTTTGCTGGCACATTGAGAAGATCCGTCAGCGTATACCTTTGCTTTTATCCTTATTAGGTTTCTATTGACTTCCACTTAAGATAGAGTTGTTAATTCCTCAGGCTTCCTTCATCAAGATATGCTGTTTCAAACATCCTGTTAATAATGTAGACATCGGGATAAACACGTGGCTTAAATTCAAACTAGCTAAATCTTCGTCCTCGTAATACTGAAAATAAGTAATTCGTTTTCTGCCAACTTTTTGAAGTACCACAAAGTTCGGGGGAGGAGTATAATATGCTACATATTAAGCCCACATTGTTTGCAGGAATACAGCTGAATGCGCTCCTGTAAAAAGCAATAAATATAAAGGAGTGATAGAAATGCAGTTGGTTGGTAAGGTGGCGATAGTAACCGGCTCAGCACGAGGCATAGGAAAGGCAATAGCTATGCGCTTTGCCTCTGAGGGCGCCGCTGTAGTCGTGAATGATACCAGTATTGAGCAGGCAAAGCAGGTAGCTGAAGAAATTAATAATCAGGGGGGAACAGCAGCCGCCCTTAGAGCAGACGTAGCTAATAGAGTGGATGTTATCAATTTAGTTAAGAGCACTTTGGAAAATTTTAAAGCAATCCATATTCTGGTAAACAATGCGGGTATTTCCCGACCCGTGCCCTTGCTTGAGATGTCAGAGGAAGATTGGGATGCTGTATTGGATGTAAACCTTAAGGGCGTTTTTAATTGCACTCAGGCAGTCCTGGGTCATATGGAGGAACAGCGGTACGGTAAGATTATTAACATTTCGTCGCTGGCGGGGCTTGGCGTTACCGATGTGCGCCTGACCAGTTACTCAGCCGCCAAAGCAGGGGTCATTCAGCTGACAAAAGTTACGGCAGTGGAGGGAGGTCCATACGGAATAAATGTAAACTGTATTGCTCCAGGACTCATTACGACGGAATTAGCTAATACCTTTGGTAGCGAAGCGGAAAAGTTCATTGAAGACCGGAGAAAGCAGTCCGTCCTCAGTCGTGCTGGCAGTCCAGATGAGGTAGCCAATTTAGCCTTATTTCTGGCTTCCGATGATTCCAGTTTTATAACCGGGCAAGTTATCCGCTGCGATGGCGGACGTCATGACCTCATGTAAGAGCAACTCACCGCCTTGCCATACGCCTAGTCCTGTCGCAGGGATATTTCTTATGCCCAAGCATCGTAATGTATGTGGACGCACCGCCGAGAAATTGAGCCATTCACCGCTCAGAAATTGAGCCAC
>CAYWAU010000027.1:0-16277 GCA_964456395.1 uncultured Dehalococcoidaceae bacterium | reverse complement strand
CTCTGCCGGTAATGGATAGAACATCAATTCCCGTCTGCCGGAGTTCAACACCGAACCCACCACCTATGGAGGAATCACCATAAAGGCCGGTGGCCGGTGATATGGCAATGAAGGAATTCTTCCCCGACGATGGCAGGTAGACGCCAGTCAGGGGGCCGGGTGCTACCACCACAAGATTCTCCTGACCCAGAGGGTCTATCCTGAAATTATGCTTCTTCAGGTTGTCCCAGACCAGTTTGGCGCCAAAGCCGCGCCCTCCGATATATTTTTCGAGAAAAGCGTCGGAAAGGTTCCTGAACTCGGAACTGCTATTCGTGAGGTCTACATGCAGGTATTTCTTAAAATAGCCACTCTTTACCGTCATAGCTCTTCCTTTCCTATCTCAGCGTAGTGGATGGTCTTCTTTTCGCCCTTCTCATAGAACTCAATTTCTCTCATCTGAGTATAGCTCAGGACATTATTCAGGCGTTTGGGTTCACCAAGAGCATCCTCCGGTATAAGCCTGAGGGCTCCCAGAGGGCACTTCTTAACGCACTCCGGGTCACCCCCGCACATATCGCACTTTATAGGCAGGTCACAGTCTTCGTGTGCGTATATGGCTCCGAAAGGGCATGCTTCCACGCACTTATAACATGAGATACAGTTCTCCTTGTCCAGCTGTACGATACCGTCAACCCATTGTAAAGCATCGGTGGGACAGACCTGAGCGCAGGTGGGCACTTTACACTGGCTGCATACAATGGGCATTCTCATGACGGGATGGGGGTAGGTGTTTATTACTCTTATCGCTGCCTTCTTCGGGTTGTTCACTCCGAAATGCTTGATGGCGCAGACAAGCTCACATATCCGGCAACCGGAACACTGCTCCGGAATTACCGTTAGCCTTTTCGTCATCTGATAGTCCTCCTAAAGTCTCCCAAACCATTATAGCACGCTCTGTCCAGAGGAGCACTGGAGGCATACTGCGAATCACTGGAAGAATTTCCGGAGGGAGAAGGCTTTAAGGCAAATCATTGAGAGCCCTGTCAATTGCCCTGATGGTAAACCGGATGTCGTCATCGCTGTGTGCCAGGGAGATAAAGGCTGCCTCGAACTGGGAGGGTGGCCAGTATATCCCGTCGGAGAGCAGTCGCTGGAAGAATCTGGCAAAGAATGCCGTATCCGCCTTACTGGCGGCTTCATAATCGCTTACAATAGTGTTACAGAAGAACACGGTAAGCAGTGAGGCGGCGCGCGATATGCTGTAATCAATACCAGCCCTGGAGGCAGTCCGGGCAATGCCTTCCTCCAGAGTTGCTGATTTCATTTCTAATTGCTGATAGGTCCCTGGTTGCTGCAATATCTGGAGTGTTTCAATACCCGCTGTCATCGCTAAAGGGTTCCCGGACAGTGTCCCGGCCTGATAGACCGGCCCAACCGGGGACATCATTACCATAATCTCTCGCCGTCCTCCGTAGGCACCTATCGGCAGCCCGCCGCCAATAATCTTACCCAGGCAGGTCAGGTCTGGTGTGATTCCGTAGAGTCCCTGGGCTCCTCCGTAAGCAACACGAAAGCCGGTGATTACCTCGTCAAAAATGAGCAGGGTGCCCGATTCACTGGTTAAGTGACGCAGGCTATCCAGAAAGCCCGGCTGAGGTGGCACCACACCCATGTTAGCCGCTACCGGCTCGACGATTACGGCGGCAATCTCTTCAGGATATTTTTGGAGAAGTTGCTCCACAGCCTCAGCATCGTTGTAAGGTGCCACCAGTGTGTTCTGGACATAGCCGGGTGGCACGCCGGCGGAGTCGGGTACCCCGAGTGTCGCCAGCCCTGAGCCACCCTTGACCAGCAATCCATCGGCGTGACCGTGGTAGCAACCGGTAAACTTTATTATCCTGTCTCTCCTGGTGAAAGCCCGCGCCAGACGCAGGGCTGACATCGTGGCTTCGGTGCCTGAATTGACAAAGCGGAGCATCTCAATAGAGGGCATGGCGTCGGAGATAATTTTGGCCAGAGTCGTCTCCAGTTCCGTCGGAGCGCCAAAGCTCGTACCCCGCTCTATGGCTCGTTTCAGCGAGTCGACCACTCGTGGGTGGGAATGCCCCAGGATTGAGGGTCCCCAGGAACAGACGAAATCAATGAATTCATTGCCGTCCACGTCATAGATTCTGGAGCCCTGTCCCTTTATTATGAATGGAGGGATGCCGCCAACCGCCTTGAAGGCGCGCACCGGACTGTCAACACCGCCCGGCAGATAGCGCTGTGCTTCCTCAAAAAGTTTTCGGGAACCTTTGAAGTCCTTCATAAGCGCTTCCTTTATTTGGGTTGAAGCCAGCGGGCGATGTCCTTGGCGTGATAAGTGAGGATGATATCGGCTCCAGCCCTCTTGACAGCAGTTATAATCTCAATTACGATTCGTTTCTCATCCATCCAGCCTCGCTGGGCGGCGGCTTTTACCATAGCATACTCTCCACTGACATTATAGGCAGCCAGGGGGAGGTGAAAGTTATCGCGCACCCGCCGCAGCACGTCCAGATAAGCCAGAGCCGGTTTAATCATGATAATATCGGCCCCTTCAGCGATATCCTGCTCTACCTCCCGCAATGCCTCGCGTAGATTGGGAGGGTCCATCTGGTAGGAGCCGCGGTCGCCGAACTGCGGGGTAGATTCGGCGGCTTCGCGGAAAGGCCCGTAGAAAGCAGAAGCATACTTTACGGCGTAAGAAAGGATGGGAATATGCTGGAGTTCCTCTTTATCTAACGCCTCCCGGATTGCTCCTATCCTGCCATCCATCATATCCGAAGGGGCTACTATGTCAGCGCCAGCTTCAGCATGTGATATTGCCGTTCTTGCCAGCAGGGGCAATGTCTGGTCATTATCAACGTGACCGTTGACGACGATACCACAGTGCCCATGACTGGTGTATTCGCAGAGGCAGACGTCGGTTATCACCAGCAGCCCGGGGACTGTCTTCTTTATGGTTCGTATTGCCTGCGGGATGACTCCCTTCGGATGATAAGCTGATGAGCCGGCCCCGTCTTTCTGTTCCGGAATGCCGAAGAGGAGGACGGCGGGAATTCCGAGTCCGGCTATGTCCTCAACCTCTTGTGGCAGTTGGTCAGGGGAAAAGCGAAAGACGCCCGGCATCGGGGCTATTTCCTGTTTTATGCCCTTGCCCTCAATGACGAACATGGGGTAGACCAGGTCGCCGATATCGACATGATTTTCCCGAACCAGCGCCCTCAGCGGCTCCGTCCGGCGTAAGCGGCGTAAACGCAATTGTGGGAAGACTGACATCTATACCTCCTTTCTGAAATGCGCCTCTATGGCGGCTACCAGACCGGGTATGGTATGTTCCCCGGCAACTATATCTATTTTCAGCCCGGCTCTGGCGGCGGTATCAGCCGTCTTGGGCCCGATGCAGGCAACCTTGGTGTCGTTCAGCAATGGCTGTTCCTCCTTGAATACCGCCATCAGGTTGGATACCATTGAGGAACTGGTGAAGGTGATAACATCAATCTGGCCCGATAGCAGCATCTCCCTGGCTTGAAGGACGGCTTCAGCAACCGGGACGGTTCTGTATGCGGCTACCTCATGGACTTCAGCACCAAGCTGGCTGATTCCCTGAGCCAGCTCCTTATCGGCGATATCGGCTCGGGGAAGCAGGAACCGCTGCCCGGAAATGCTGTAACTCTTCAGTCCGGCAATAAAACTCTGGCTGGTGTAGGCTTCAGGAATATAATCGGGAACTATGCCTCTTTCCTCTAATGATTTAGCCGTAGCCGGCCCGATGGCACCGATTTTGAGACCGTTGAGGGCACGGGTGTCCAGCTCCAGGGCGTGCAGACGCTCAAAGAACGCCTCAACGCCATTGACACTGGTAAAAGCCAGCCACTGATAGCGGCTCAGGTTTAAGATAGCCTGGTCCAGTTCCCCGGTATCAATTACAGGCTGGATATCAATAGTCGGCAGCGCCACGGGCTGGGCACCGCATTCATGGAGAAGCTTGATTAAGGTACCTGCCTGTCGCCGCGCCCTGGTGACCAGAATGCGCTTGCCGAAGAGCGGGCGGTTATCAAACCAGCGAAGTTTCTCTCTCAGCCTGACCGCTTCACCAACGACAGTGACGGCCGGGGGAGTGATGTGTTGCTCTCTAACCCTGGTTACGATGTCTTCAAGATGGCCGACCACTGTTTCTTGCTCTGGCTTGGTGCCATCTTTAATCACCGCTGCCGGTGTGCCAGGGGGTCTACCGTGCTCAATTAATTTAGCCACTATCTCCGGCAGGTTCTCCATGCCCATCAGGAAGACCAGAGTGTCCACCCCGGTAGCCAGCTTCTCCCAGTTGATGCTTGAGCTATCCTTATTCGGGTCCTCGTGTCCGGTGATTACCGCAAAGGACGAAGCCAGCCCCCGGTGGGTGACCGGGATGCCGGCGTAGGCAGGGACAGCCGCCGCCGAAGAAATCCCCGGCACTATCTCAAACGGTATGTGGTTATCCGCCAGCGCTTCCGCCTCCTCGCCTCCCCGCCCCAAAACGAATGGGTCACCGCCTTTGAGCCGTACCACGGTCTTACCCTCTTTCGCTTTTTCTACCAGCAGTCGGTTGATTTCACTCTGCTCCCTGGTAGGCACGGAAGGAGTCTTGCCCGCGTATATCTTCTCCGCTTCTGGTGGCACCGAGTCCAGCAGGCGCTCATCAATCAGGCGGTCATAGATGACGACATCAGCCTTTGCCAGACACTCAAGCCCCTTTTGTGATATCAGGCCGGGGTCACCCGGTCCCGCTCCGACCAGATAGACCTTACCCGCTTTCATCTCGCCCTTGCCTCAGCAATATATTCAGATGCTCCCATACCGAGCATTTTCTCCGCCAGTTTCACGCCTATCTCCTCGGCTGATAAAGCGCTGCCTTCCTCCGAGGCACGCAGTAGCTTTTTTGTGTTCACATCGGCTATCATTCCCTGTAACCTCAAACCGGCACCGTTGATATCTCCCAGGGCAGCCACCGGCATGCGACAGCCGCCACCCAGAGCGCGGAGTAAGGCACGCTCGGCGGTGACGCACTGCCAGGTGGGAAGGTGATTTATCGGGGCAACAAGCCTGACTATATCTTCATCGCCAGGGCGTGCTTCTACCACCAGCGCTCCCTGTCCCGCCGCTGGCAGGAAAGGTTCAAGGGGCAGGTATTCGGTTATCTTATCCTGCCACCCCAGTCGCAGCATCGCCGATGACGCCACGATAACACCATCAAATTCGCCGCAGGCAACCTTGCGCAGGCGAGTATCAATATTCCCCCTTATCGGGTGTGCCTGTAAATCGGGACGACAGCTCATTAACTGAACTGTGCGCCTGAGACTGCCGGTGCCGATTCTGGAGCCGGGAGCCAGCTTGCTAAGCTTTGCCTTGGCGACCAGAGCATCCCCGGGGTCAAGTATTTCGGTTACGGCTATGAGACCAAGACCTGGCGGTACTTCAGTGGGCACATCCTTGAGTCTGTGAACCGCCATGTCAATCCTGCCATCAAGCAGGGCTTCCTCCAGTTCTTTGACAAAGACAGCAATTCCCAGCCGGTCAAGCTGGGTGTGGCGGTCGCGGTCGCCGGAAGTGGCTATTTCCCTGACACTTATCTCAATACTAGGATTTAGCTCTCTAATTCTGGCCACCACCGACTCAGCCTGAATCAGGGCAAGTCGACTTCCTCTGGAGCCCGCGATAATTCTCCGGCTCATCTGTAATCCTCTACGTCTAGCTGGAAAAGCTTCCTGGCCGTTTCCGCAAAATTATGGTCGATATCACCGTTAGCTTTAAGGCTGCGGATGGGGTCCTTGAGTATCTTGCTGACAATCGCTCTGGTCATCATTTCCAGACTATATTGCTCTTCCTCGGTCAGGTGGGTCAGTTTTGGCACGGTGCGGTCTAAATGTGAACGGCGTATTTCTTCGGCCTTGCTCATCATGGCACGAATAAGCGGTCTGACCTTGAATTCCTGCCACCAGGAAGCAAACTTATCCAGTTCATCGGCTACAATTTGAGAGGCCTTCTGAATTTCGTTTTCTCGCTGCTTCTGGTTTGAAGTGGAAAGTCCGGTAAGGTCGTCAATATTGTAAAGGAAAACATTTCTAATCTGACTCACGGCTGGCTCAACGTTCCTGGGTACAGCGATGTCTATTATTACCAGGGGAAGCTCCGGGCGTTTTTCAATGGCTCGCTTTACCTGGCCGACACTCAGAATGCGGTGGGGAGCCCCGGAGCAGGCGATAACTATATTGGTTGTCAGCAATTCTTCTTCCAGATGGCTGGAGCCGATTGGCGTACCACCCAGTTGGGCCGCCAGAGCCGTTGCCCTCTCCTGAGTGCGGCCGGCAACCACGGTGCGGGATATCCCTCTGTCTTTGGCGGCTCTGGCTACCAGCGTTCCGGCTTCCCCGGTGCCAATGACCAGCATTTTGCATTCCCTGAGGTTGCCGACAATCCTGGCTGCCAGGTCCACGGCTACCGAACTGACGGAAAGGGCATTTCGGCTGATTCCCGTTTCCTCACGCACACGTCTTCCCGTGCGAATGGCGCTCTGAAAAACGTGACGCAACGGTAGATTAACCATCCCGGCTCCTTCGGCAACCTCCAGGGCATGCCCTACCTGTCCCAGAACCTCATATTCGCCGACTATCATCGACTCAAGTCCACTGGCGACACGAAACAGGTGTTCAATCGCTGCCTTATCCTTGAATAGATATACATACTGGAGCAGTACGGAATCAGGCATATCCAGCGGAGCCTTCAGGAAATCCAGACTTGCCTGCCCGGCATGGCCATCGTCACTATCAATAGTATAGACTTCGGTACGGTTGCAGGTGGAAAGGATTATGCCGCGGGATATGTGCGAGTGGAGCCGTGGTAAGGCGTCACGGAGCTTCCTGGAGCTGGTGGCTACCTTCTCGCGGACATTAACCGGAGCTGTCTGGTGATTTATCCCCACCAGGCTGATTCTCATTTAGTCCACCTGTCCTCAATGGTTACTTATGTCGAATCATGAGGCTGCCAAGCAGGATAGCTTTGGCTTTTACGTTATCGCCTCTCTTCAACAACTCAATTATTAAATCCAGGTCAAGGGCTTCCTGCCAGTCATCACCGGTGACCTTGATTCCATGCTTTCTGGCTTCAGCGCGCACCTCGCCAATCAATTGAACCAGGGAAGCATACTCATCGCCAAGCTCCAGCTCCAGTCTGGTTCGGATTTTCCGCGCCAGAGCGGGACTTATGCCGGCAGTGGATACCGCAATAGTAATCCCTCCCCGGCGCCCATATGAGGGGACAATGAAGTCGGAACTATCCGGGTCATCGGCCACGTTGACCAGGGCTGATTCTTTTTGAGCTTCCCTTACTACCTGCCGGTTGATAGTGCTGTTATCAGTGGCGGCAACAGCAATGAGTGCCTTTTGCAGGTCGCCCGGCTGGTATTGACGGCATGATACGCTTATCTGCCCCTGCCGGGCCAGCTCAGTTAGTTCCGGGCATAGTTCAGGGCTGATAACCTCAATATTAGCCCCGTGCTCAAGAAGTGCCCTGACCTTGCGCAGGGCAACCCGCCCACCCCCGACCACCACACATCTCCTCCCGCTGATATTGAGAAACATCGGGTAGTAGGGAAGACCTCGGCCCGGCTTTTTCATCCTAGATATTTGTCCCTCTCTTTTCCAGATTCTTTTCCGCCGCAGAACGGCTCAGGTCGTATTTCGCCCGGTAACCGCGAGGAGTTACCATCCGACCATCATGGGTAAAAGTGGTTGAATTTCCAATGATGATGGTCGTATTCATGCCGATTCTGTGGTCCAGGATATGTTCTAAATCGGTAATCACCACCTCCTGTTTGTGCCGGTAAGCACTGGTGACAATGCCTGCCGGCGTCGACGGCGAGCGGTATTGCCCAATGATTTCCCTCGCCTCAACCAGCTGGAGCTGGCGTCTCTGGCTCCTGGGGTTATAGAGAACAATAACAAAATCCCCTCGCGCCGCCAGCTCCAGTCTCCGGGCAATTGTCTCCCATGAGACCAGGTAATCGCTGAGACTTATGGAAACGAAGTCACCGCTCAGGGGAGCGCCGAGCAGGGCGGCACTGGCCGCCAGCAAAGGCACCCCGGGTATCACCTCTATATCTATGTCATCAGCAGATTGCTCACGAAGCATTTCACCCGCCAGCCCCGCCATGCCGTATATGCCGGTATCACCGCTGGAGACAAGCGATACTCTCTTACCTTTCTTAGCCAGGCTGATAGCCGTCTTCACCCGCTCTACTTCCGTCCCCATGCCGGTAGCGATAACCTCTTTCTGTCCCAGCAGGGGCTCAATCAGGTTAATGTAGGCTTCATAACCAACGACCACTTCACTATGGTCGATGGCTTCTCTGGCTCTGGAGGTCATGTGCTCCGCGTTGCCGGGGCCGATACCGACCAGGAAAAGCTTGGCGCTTTTTGGTGACCCTTGACTTTCAAGCGGTAATCCTGCCACAGCCATTGATACCGCCCGACCATAGCTCACTTTGGGGACAAGGAGAGTTGTATTACCGCTGCTTAACAGTGCCGCCGACTCGCATACCGCCGGCGTCCCTACATGCTTGAGCACTATCGCCGAGGGACTGGAGGGGTATCCTGCCCTGCCTAGAGCTTCTTTGTCAAAATACTCTATCGGCAGACTGTATTTACGGGCAAACTCCAGGAGTCCGATTTCATCTTTCTTCAGGTCGATAGTCGCTACGTTCCTGATGCTTTTAATGGAGAGTCCCCGTTCTGATAAAAGGCGGGTTACTGCCGTTTCTATCTCGGCAGCTTTTGTCCCCCGGTTGCAGCCGATGCCAATTACCAGGCTCCTGGGGCGGTGTATTATTGTCTCGCTTACTTCGGACGCCGTTGTGACGACCGGATGAGCACCAAGAAGAGACGCTACCTTCCTGGCTAGCTGGTTGGCACCCCCCTCGTGCCCCGATAGCAAACTCACGCTGAATGAAGCGGTATCGTCCACCACGATTACGCCGGGGTCCTGATGCTTGTCCCTGAGTTCCGGGGCTATTAATCGAACCGCGATGCCCACTGCCATGATGAGCACCAGATGCCGGTAGCGGCTGAAAATATTCCTGACCACTTCTCTGGCTGGTGATGAAAAGAGATGCTCGTCTGGCTTTCGTCCCACCGCATATTTTTTCGGCAGGTAAAGGTGGCTACCGGGAAGCACCTGTTTTAAGCGCTGCCCTAGCGCCACTCCTTTTCCGGTTATAGCCACGATGGCTATGTCTTTCTTTATAGAACTATGAACTCTCATGCTTATATCCTCGGTCATAGAGCCTGGAGCGCCGGCCTTTTCCCCTTGAGTTCAAAAAATCGCCGACCAGTATCAACGCCTGTTTTTGAATGCCCGATGCCTTAACACGCTGCGCCAACTTCTTTAATGTGGTTCGCAGCACCAGTTCGTCCGGCCACGTCGCCCGATAGACTACCGCCGCCGGGGTATCGGGGGGATAGCCCGCTGACAGCAGTTCGGCGACAACTTCTTCTGCCAGAGATGCGCTGAGGAAAATCGCCATGCTGGCATGGTGCGCCGCCAGGTTTTTCAAACTTTCCAACTCAGGTACGGGCGTTTTGCCCTCCATCCGTGTGATAATTACCGTCTGAGAAAGCTCGGGCACGGTAAGCTCTGTCTTCAAGGCGGCGGCGGCGGCAAACAGGGAGCTTACGCCGGGGACGATTTCGTACGCTATTCCTTTATCATCAAGAGCTGACATCTGTTCCTGTATAGCCCCGTAGATGCCGGGGTCGCCGCTTTGCAGTCGGGCGACAACCTTCCCCTGCCTGACCGCACTTACGATAATCTCGGTTATCTCCTCCAGACTGAGCGAGGCACTGGTGTAAATCTCGGCTTCCTTTCGGGCGGAGGAACAGACCTCAGGGTCTACCAGCGAATCAGCGTAAATAATGACATCCGCCCGCCCGATAATCTTTTTTGCCCTGATGGTCAGCAGCTCGGGGTCACCGGGACCGGCACCGATAAAATATACCTGAACCGCCATGTTATTTCCTTACTATCAGGAGAGAGAAATAATCGACCTTTTTCCCGGTCAACTTCCTGATGTCCCTGATTATTTCTTCGTCCCGGGTAGTGCATCTCCTGACATAAACGCTTTTTTCAGTCAGGTTAAGCTCCTCCAGAATAGTGAGGAGCCTGTTGAGCATGGTATTTATTTTCATGAAAACCACCGTATTAAAATTCTCAAGCGTCTCTCTAATAGCCTTGTCTTCAAGGTTGCCCGATATTATGGCGATATTGTCATCATTGCTGGCCAGGGGTAATATTGCCCTGGCAGCGGCGGCGTTAATAGACGAAATTCCGGGAACAACCTCGACTTCTATCTCCGGGTGGCTCTTTTGCAGTGTCTCCAGTATATGAGTGAAGGTCCCGTAAAGAAGAGGGTCGCCCACGTTCACGAAAGCGCAGTCTTCCCCCTTCTCAAGATGCTGCCGGATAGTAGTGGCGGCCTGGTGCCAGTACTCTTGAAGCTGCTTTTCGTCTCTCAGCATAGGCAATACCAGCCCCACGATTTTTGGCTTTATTCCTGGCGTCAGATTACCGACGATTGACTCGGCAATACTCTCACTTTGCTCGGCCTTCTTGGGCACGAAGATAACCGGTACCTGAGACAGGACATGCTGCGCCCGTAAGGTCAGGAGTTCCGGGTCACCTGGCCCCACCCCGACGCCATAGAGGCGTCCTGCCATCTTTTTTCCGGACTGTGTCGTATGGTAACTTGACATAATCATCTTCCATCCAGATTATATTTGAAAGTCACCGGGCCAGGGATTGTGCAGGCACGCCTCATAATATCTGGCAGGGAAGGAAAGCATGGACGTTTTTGTCATCAAAGAGGTCCAGTACCTACCGCGCCTGGTAACCTGAATGTAACTCGGATGCTCCTGGATGATATTGAGCAGCTTGAGCATAAGCAGGAATCTTCCCATTGCCTTCTCCGTCTTGACCCCGAAGCGCTTTTCAAAATCAGCCTTCTCTACTCTTAATCGGTAAAGTCCCATCATGAACCACCGCCTCATCACCCGGTTCGAAGGTGAAGTCATTCCCGTAGCTACCGGCAAGCCCAGTTCCACCTTCTTGATATATTCTCTGAGGTAAAAAGTGTTGACATAGAACAACCCCCCGATTTTGGTATAGGCACTCAGTCCCACCCCGATATTCTCGTCGCGTGTGCAGGTCACATATTGCGTTCCAGACCTGGCATTATTTGTGAAATCCCAGCAGCTGGCCTGCCTGTAGCCGTTAGCGGTGAGGAAATCGCCAACCGCGTAGAACATGTCCCTTTCCAGGTGGGGGGAGGGCATGGCGATAAGTCCCTTCTGGACATCGCGATACCATCTCGTATAAGGGAAGAGCATGAGTGGATAATATGAGACCTGGTGGACACCGGTCCTGGCTGCCTTCTCCAGGTCACTCAGCAGGCTGGGGATTCCCTGCTGCGGCAGGCCGTACATCAGGTCGATGCTGACGTAAAATCCCTTGCTGAGCAAAATCTCTGTAGCTTTAAACACAGCCCTGGCATCGTAGCCCCGCCGCATGCTTCCGAGGATTTCATCGTCAAAAGATTGCACCCCCAGGCTTATTTTATTGACGCCGACCTGATTCAGCGCCTGACACATCGTGTCGTTGATATCTTCAGGGTTTGCCTCAAGACCGACCTCGCCTTCCATGTCAAATTGGGCTCTGATATGCTCCACAACATCAACTATCCCTTTCCAGGTAAGGCTGGGGGTGCCGCCTCCGAAGTAGACGTCGCCTATTTTTATTTTTCCGAGCCTGTCACGGTAAGTCAGGATTTCCTTTTTCACGGCTTCAATGTAGGGTTCGACTTTACCCGGGGCATACTGGAGGCTGCGAAAAGAACAGAAAGGACACAGTCGGCGGCAAAAGGGCATGTGGATATACCAGCCAATGCCATTCAGGTCGGATAGAAACATCGGCTCAATCTGAGAAAACCTTGTCCCTTTAAGTCCCCTTTTTATCATCAGCGGTGCCATTTTTTCAGCAATCATGTTATTTCTCCTTCTGCACTCCGGTGATTACAAAGACTGGATTTAGCGCTTCAAATCGGGTGAACTTCGTGATGTTGGTGCTGCGGGCTACATTGACCAGTGTCACCTCAGGCACGAAGCCCCTGGCTTTGAGAGCATTAACGGCGGTACTCAGGTTCTCCAGGGCAACGATGTTGATAACGATGCGCCCGCCGGGCTTTAATCTCTGGTCAACGAGATTTAATATTTCTTCCATCCTCCCCCCACTGCCACCGATGAAGACGGAGGTGGGGTCGGGCACATTGTCCAGGCCCTCCGGGGCGAAGGTGTGAATCACTTCAACATTAAGCGTCTGGAACTTCCTGAGGTTTTTCCTGATTATGGCCACATCGGCATCATTCTTTTCTACGGCGTAGATACGCCCCTTTCTGGCGAGAAAAGAGGCTTCTATGGATACTGCTCCTGAGCCAGCGCCAATATCCCAGAGAACACTCTCGTCAGTGAGACTCATCTTGGCCAGGCTTACAGCCCTGACCTCCTGTTTGGTGATAAACCCATCTCGCCGGCGGTGAAAGCTGGCTTCGGGGATTCCCAATACCTGACGAGACTCTGTTTCGGGCTCACCCCTGAGCAGTATTAATATATTGAGCGGTGAGAAGCGCTTGCGCTTCAGGCTGTGTAAGTCGGTTTCAATGACTTTTTCATCTTTGCCGCCAAGGTCTTGACAGACATAAGCACGATAGTAATCAACTCCATGTTTTAATAGGACCCTGGCGATATTGGCCGGGGTATGTTCGTCATCGGTGAATATGCCGACCTTATGATTAGAGCGCACCGTCTCGACAATATCAGCCATGGGTCGGGCATGGACGCTGACGAATGCGGCGTCATCCCAGCTTTCCTTGATGCGGGCGAAAGCCACCTGCATGGCGCTGACACCGGGTATTGTTTCGACAATATCCTTGCCCAGTTTGCCGGTCAGGTATTTGGCTATTCCGAAAAAGTTGGGGTCACCCGAGGCCAGAACAGCTATCCGTCTTTGGTCCATGTTTTTCTTAATCAAATCGCTTACTTCCGCCAGGTTGTTCCGAATGACAATCTTTTCACCGGTCAGCGAGGGGAACATATCAAGCAGCCGCTTGCCCCCGAAGACCATCTCCGCCTGTTTCACCAGTTGGCGTGCCTCGGAGTTCAAGCTTGAAGCCCCACCGGGCGACAACCCTATAATGTGGACTTTATTCCCTGGCATTGGCTCTCCCCAGAATATTGCCGTCGTAGCTGGACATAACGCACTCTACCTCAGATTTACCCCCGACCGCCTCCCGGCATTTCCCGGCCGCGAGCCGGCAGAGCTTATCACAAAAATCTTTGTTATACTCCGGTGGCAGCATTTTGCGAAAGTGATTGGCGGTAACCGCCGCTTTCAAATAACTAATCGTCTCATCCGGCACGCCGCAGCTTGCCGCCACTCCAGCCAGAAAACCAGTATCCACCTTTGAGTCGCTGACGTTGGTATAGAGGTGCCCGGCGGCGAGCTTGCTTATCTTGCCGGTCATACCCCAGACAATCACCCTGGTTATCTTTCTCCTGGCGCACTCCCCCAGTGAGTAGCCGATAAAGTCTCCCGCCTGAACGAAGCATTCTTCAGCCAGTGCCAGTTCACTCTGGGCAAACTTTTCGCTTCGCCTGCCCGTGGTCAGTACCACATGGCGGCAGCCGCAGGCCACAGCTACATCCAGTCCCTGAGAGATACATGCCTTGTAGGCATTAACCGAATAGGGGATGATAATTCCGGTCGTGCCCAGGATTGAGATGCCTTTTACTATACCCAGACGCGGATTCAGCGTTCTCTTAGCCAGTTCCTCGCCGGCCGGTACGGAGATGGTTACCTGAATGCCTTTACCATTCGGTTTTTTTCGCGTTACTTTCCTGACCGAGCTTTCTATTATCTGTCTTGGCACCGGGTTAATCGCCGCCATACCAGCCGGAATTTCAAGTCCGGGCTTGGTTACCACTCCCACCCCTTTTCCCCCGGTGATATTGATGCCCGGCTTGTCTTTCCAGGATACCGTGGCCCGGATTTCAGCCCCGTGGGTAACGTCGGGGTCGTCGCCGGCATCTTTTATTATCGAGCAAGATGCCTGATTATGGTCAAAGACACACTGGTTGACCTTGAAGCTGACTTTGGCGGCACCGGGCAGGTCAATCTGCACCTCATTTACGGCCTCCTGCCGGAGCAGGGCAGTGGTAGCCGCCTGTGCTGCCGCCGCGGCACAAGCCCCGGTAGTGTAGCCATAACGCAGCGGTTCGTCTTTTTTACGTCTAACCATCCCAGCTATGCCCGTTTCTTTCCAAAGCAATCTTCAGCAGAGCATTGATTGTAGCCACAGCCATAGCGCTGCCGCCGCGAGTTCCGGCGATAGTGATATAAGGTATATCGCGCTTCATTAACTCATCCTTGGACTCTTTCGCCTGCACGAAGCCAACCGGCATCCCCACGATAAGGGCCGGCTTTATTCCGTCATTGTCAATCAAATCAAGCAGGGCTATAAGGGCTGTGGGCGCATTGCCGACGGCGACTATGGCTCCGTCAAGCCTGTTGCCCAGGCGACGCATGGCTGCCGCCGCTCGGGTAATGTTCCGTTCCCTGGACTGTTCCTGCCCTTTCATTTCATCCATGGCACAGGAAACAAAGCATCCGCAGGCTTCAGCCAGATAGCTATTGATACCGGCGGCCACCATCCGAACGTCGGTAAAAATGGGACTGCCCTGAGCTATGGCGTTGAGACCGCTGGTAATTGCTGATGGACTGAACTTCACCAAGCTGGCAATCTGAGGGTCGCCGCTGGCATGGACAACACGCTTTGTCACCACTCGCTCATCTCCGGAGATTTTCAGCACAGGAGGCAGCAGGTTTTCTACAATCTCCAGGCTCTTCTGCTCAATGGTCTCAGGGGAGTTGGGGGAAATGGGGACATCGTGCCACAGCTCCGGGGCAGCCTTTTCTATGCATTGAGTCACTTGGAGGATAAAGTGTTCCTCTAGTCCCGGGGGCTTGGCTACGATAAATTGCCTTTCTGGATAGGTGCCTTTGAGCTTCTCAACAAGCTGAGGTATATCCTCGGTGATGTGTCGTCCTGAGAAAAGGAAGTAGGGCATGATGACTATCCGCTCCACGCCCTGTGTCACCAGAGACGCCACGGCTTCTCCCAGAGTGGGGTGATTAAACTGGAGTGCCGCCCCGGTAACTTCAACTCCCGGAGGTAAGAGGGATTTTACCCCGCCAGCAATTCTTTTTAAAGTCTCGGGCACTTCCACGATACCTCGCTCACCGCGACTGCCGTGAGCCAGAATAACAACACCTGTCTGCGGCATATAGCACAACCTGAACTGATTAATAACAAGTCTGCTTGATAGTATACAGGTACGGGTATCGCGTGTCAATGATAGTGGGGGCTTGATTCCTGGCTTGTTTTTAGAGATAAGAGTTGAAAAAGGGAGGACTACACCGTGCCATTCTTCAGGCGCAGGTCTACAAGTTCGTAATTCAGGCCTTCTTCCTGCAGCCTTTTAATAAGTCCGGAGATGGCATCATCGGTACAGACTATAATGAAAGATAAGCCGCATTGTGCCGATTCCACGGCGGCGTCGGTAACGCCGTAAAGATAGCGAGGCTCAATATCTATCCGTCTTAGCGAGATTAAAGCCTCGATGCCGATAGCTCCAACCTGCTCACTATCGGCTACCCGCGCTTTCAGCAATTCCAGGTCAACCTGCCTTGACCCTCCTTTCTGAATGGCGGGCACCTGTAAGATGGTCACCCTGCCTCTTATCAGCTCTACCAGTCCTTCGATGTTGGCGACATCTATGTCATCACCCTGACTTGCGCTTGAAACGGACATGCCCCTGGCGCCGCCGTTTGCTTGGCTGGTGGCAAACAGCAAGCCATTCTTCATCTTGAGTCCTACAGCCTGCCCTTGATTGATATCGTACTCGGCTATGGCGGCGCAGACGGTAATATTGGTGACAGCCTGTTCCACCAGAGAAGCATAGCTGCGGAGTTCCCTGAGTACCTTGAGCAACCAGTTGACTCCTTTGGTACTGACTCTGTAGTTGGAACGGCCGGTCGAGACAACCAGGTCTTCTTTTGTCATTTGATAAATATAGTCTGAGATTGCCTGTGGCGTGACACCCAGCTTAACCGCAATGCTCTTTTGCTGGATA
>CAYWAU010000026.1:0-16330 GCA_964456395.1 uncultured Dehalococcoidaceae bacterium | reverse complement strand
GCAGAGGAGCTTATCCCCCGTATGGTGCGCCCTGGGGTGCGCCTTACTACGGAGCAGGACTGGCTACTCCAGGTGCTGTGCCCCTGGCTCCTCAGATAACCCGTGAGCAGGAGCTTGACTTTCTAAAAAATCAGGCTCAGGCCATGAGAGGACATCTGGAGCAAATTGAGACCAAGATACAGGAACTGGTAAGTAAGAAGGAATAAGGAGAAGGTAATATGAAAATCGCTATTTCAGCTACAGGTCCTACCCTGGATGCTGATGTGGACCCTCGCTTCGGGCGATGCCAGTATTTCATCATCGCTGACCCGGAAACAATGCAGTTTGAAGCTATAGATAACTCCAGTGCCACGGCGGCAGGCGGAGCCGGTATTTCTGCCGGTCAGGCGGTTGCCAGTCAGGGAGTACAGGCCGTTCTCACCGGCAACTCTGGCCCCAATGCCTATCAGGTATTATCCTCTGCTGGAATCCAGGTAATAACTGGTGTATCTGGGAAAGTAAGGGATGCTATTCAGGACTACAAATCCGGCAAGTTCCAGGCCAGTGCCCAGCCTAATGTAGCTGACCACTTCGGCATGGGTGGTGGCACGGGACAAGGCATGGGAATGGGTGGCGGTATGGGCCAAGGCATGGGAATGGGCAGTGGTATGGGCCAAGGCATGGGAAGAGGCATGGGCCGTGGTATGGGAAGAGGCATGGGCCGTGGTATGGGCCAAGGCATGGGAATGGGAGCCGGCATAATGCCACCGACCAGTCCGCCACTCCAGCCTCAAAGCCCGGAGCAGGAACTTGAAACGCTCAAGACCCAGTCACAGTTGATGGCACAACAGCTGTCTGACATTCAACAGCGTATTGAGGAGTTGCAAAAGAAAGGGAAATAAGAGAGCCAATTACTATTGGAGGTGCAGCTATGCCTAGAGGAGACGGGACAGGACCCCCCGGGGGTGGTGGTGCCGGCAGTGGCAGAGGTATAGGCAGAGGCGGAAAAGGTTCTGGCAGGATGGGAGGTAACCGCCCTGGAGCCGGTCCTGGTGGGGATTGTATCTGCCCTAATTGCGGTGCCAGATTGCCGCATCAAGTAGGGACACCCTGCTTCGACTTGAACTGCCCCAAGTGCGGGGCGAAGATGGCAAGAGGATAGGATGATTATATCCGTTGCCAGTGGAAAAGGGGGGACGGGCAAGACCCTGGTCGCTACCAATCTTGCCTGTTCGCTGAAAGATAGAGACAGGGTGCAGCTTCTTGATTGCGATGTCGAGGAACCCAATGACCATGTATTCTTAAAGCCGACTATTACCCGCAGCGAAATAGTCGCCATCCCTGTGCCTAAAGTGGATGAGGGAAAATGCACCTACTGCGGTAAATGTGCTGAGGTCTGCGCCTACAACGCTATTGCCGTCCTTGGTGAGCACGTATTAACTTTCACCCAGCTTTGTCACGGCTGCGGCGCCTGCAGCTATCTTTGCCCGGAAAAGGCTATCTCAGAGGAAGGCAGAGAGGCCGGCATCGTCGAGTGGGGAAACTCAGGTGGCGTGGAGTTTGCTCATGGCAAACTTACTATTGGGGAAGCTATGGCGCCACCTATCATCAGAAAGGTAAAAGAACAAGCCAACAGTGATGGAATTGTCATAATTGATGTTCCACCAGGGACTTCCTGCCCGGTAGTGGATGCCGTCAAGGATAGTGATTTTTGCCTGTTGGTAACCGAGCCCACGCCCTTCGGACTCAATGACCTGGTCCTGGCAGTGGAGACAGTAAGAGAGCTTGGTATTCCCAGCGGCGTAGTCCTCAACCGCGCCGGGGTAGGCAATGGAAAAGTGGAGGAATACTGCCAAAAAGAGAATATACCAATCATGCTCACTATCCCTCTGGATACCGGAATTGCCAGTCTGTACTCAAAGGGCGTGATTTTAATCGAGGGCATGCCGCAGTGGCGGGAGAGCTTTCTCGGGCTTTTCGACAAGATTAGGGAGGCGCTAAATGAAAGAAGTATTAATACTGAGCGGTAAAGGAGGCACCGGAAAGACCAGCATCGTCGGCTCTTTTGCCGCCCTGGCCAAGAGCAAGGTGCTGGCCGACTGTGACGTGGATGCCGCCGACCTTCACCTGCTGCTCAGCCCCTCAGTTAAAGATAAAAATGAGTTCTGGAGTGGTCAGGTTGCTTATATTGATGAGGAAAAGTGCACCCAGTGTGGCCTGTGCCAGGATGTATGCCGTTTTGATGCCATTAATGATTTCAGGGTTGACCCTGTCTCCTGCGAAGGCTGCGGCTTCTGCTCACATATATGCCCGGTTGAAGCTATCACTATGAGGGAAAATATGGCCGGCCACTGGTTTGTTTCTGATACCAAATATGGTCCCCTGGTTCATGCCAGGCTGGGAATTGCCCAGGAGAACTCGGGCAAGCTGGTTGCGCTGGTTAAGCAACAAGCCAAACAAATTGCTGAAAGAGATGGGCTTGATTATATTATAAGTGATGGTCCACCGGGTATTGGCTGCCCGGTTATATCATCTTTGTCGGGAGCCAACCTGGCTCTTCTAATTACCGAGCCAACGCTATCGGGGATACATGACCTGGAGAGGGTGCTTGATGTTTGCCACCACTTTGGTATTCCGCCTCTGGTTTGTATCAATAAGCATGACATCAACGAGGACAATGCCCGTCAGATTGAGCGTTACTGCCAAAGTAAGGGAGTACGGGTGGCTGCCAAGATTCCCTTTGATAATGTTGTTACCGAGGCAATAGTACAGGGGCTACCTGTGGTAGAATATTCCCAGGGTGAGGTCGCTCGGGAGATAGAAAAACTCTGGAGGACACTCCACATGGTGATGAAAGGAAAGGAGTGACGCACCATGCCAATCTACGAATACGAATGCCCAGGCTGTGGCGGGAGGTTTGAACTCCGTCGGGGCATAAACGATAGCGATAGCGAGATAAAGTGCCCTAAGTGCGGGACTGATAACCCGCGACGGGTCTTCTCTGTTTTCAGCACGGGTTCTTCAAGCACGTCCTGTCTCCCCAGCAGCCCAACCTGAGGTGTGGGATAGTGAGGCAGTTTGCCTCACCTGTAATGAGTTCAAGGTAAATTAAATAGACTCGGAGTTGTTTAATCAGATACGCGGTACCAGTAAGTTGAGGGAAGCTAAGGCAGGAGGCAATGAGATGGCTTCAGAATTTGACGGACTTCAGGAACTTATCATGGCAGATGCCAGGAAGATTTATTCAGAAACAACTATCGACCACGCCATGAACCCGAGAAACGTTGGGGATATGAACGATGCCGACGGCTTCGCCAGGGTAACTGGTTCCTGTGGCGATACCATGGAGATATGGCTCAAAGTAAAGAATGATTCCGTTGACAATGCCACCTTCATGACTGATGGCTGTGGACCCAGCATTGCCTCGGGCAGCATGATTACCGAGCTGGCCAAGGGAAAGAATGTCAGGGAAGCTCGCATTATTAGCCAGCAGGATGTCCTGAGTGCCTTGGGTGGGCTGCCGGAGGAAAGCGAGCACTGTGCCCTGCTGGTAGCAAATACGTTGAAGGAAGCAATTAGAGATTACCTGGCTATGAAGAGGGAGCCTTGGAAAAAGGCTTATCGGAAATATGGCGGTGCATAGAAGCAGGACAGACGCGAAATCCAGTATCTATGGCCCGGTGCCTTCCTGGCGGCTGGGCAGGTCCCTAGGCATAGACCTGCTGTCCACAGATGGCAAGACCTGCTCTTTTGACTGTATTTACTGCCAGCTGGGAAGGACAGTTCACCCACTGACCGAGCGGAGAGAATTCGTCAGCCTGGCAGGGCTCAGAGAAGAGCTTGAAGCTGTAAGAGATGTTGCTGCTGACTACGTGACCTTCTCAGGTGTAGGTGAGCCAGCACTGGCTTCCAATCTCGGTGACGCCATAGCACTGGTGAAGTCAATGTTGCCGCTACCAGTGGCCGTCCTTACCAATTCCTCATTAATGGTCAGACAGGATGTACGTGGCGCTCTCTGCTCAGCTGATGTGGTAGTAGCCAAAGTTGACGCCCCGGATGAAGACCTTTTTCGCCAGATAAATCGTCCCTATGCTGAATGCCCTCTTGATGACATTATCGCCGGCCTGACACTCTTCAGGAAAGAGTACACCGGTAAGCTGGCTCTCCAGGTGATGTTTGTCCAGGCAAACAAAGAGCAGGCTCCGCAGGTGGCGCAAATAGCCGCCCGGATATGCCCGGATGAGGTGCAGATTAACACACCTCTGCGCCCGTGTGCCGTCCCGCCTCTACCCCCCGAAGATATCAGCGCCATACGGCAAGCATTCTCTAGTTTCCAAAGAGTGGTAACGGTGTATGAAGCATCAAAACCAAGTGTTATCCCCCTGAATCAGGAAGAGACCGCGCTACGCCGGCCGGAGCCACGAAAAACGCAGGAAACCTGAAATAAGAGGAGGTCCTTTATGCCGATACAGCCGCCATTCATGGTTTCCTATAGCATCACCCGGAAATGCAATCTGAAGTGTAAGCACTGCTATAGCAGCTCGGTTGACCAGGCAGCTCCTGATGAGCTATTGACTGAAGAGGCGTTTCGGCTTGTGGATGATTTGTCGGAGTGGGGGATAGGCCTGCTGATTATTGATGGGGGGGAGCCCCTGTGCCGGGAGGACTTACTGGATATCCTGAAATACGCCTCCTCAAAAGGCATAAGAACCACTATCGGCAGCAATGCTACTCTTATTGATGAGGGAATGGCGAAGAAGCTACTGGAGGTGGGGGTCATGGGGGTGGCAATCTCGGTTGACGGGGTTGATGCCGAAACACATGATTCCTTCAGGGGCTTGAGCGGCGCCTTTGAGCAGGCCTTCAAAGGGATAGAGGCATGCCGGAAAGCCGGCCTACCTTTTCAGTTCAACATGGTTATCAGGAAGGATACCCTGCCGCAGTTAGAGGCTATGCTGCGTCTGGCAGTGGATAGTGGGGCCAATGCTGCTGAGTTTTTCGATTTAGTGGCAGCCGGGAGGGCTAAACACGAGTGTGAAGCCCAGGTCTTGAACAATGATGAGAGGAAATGGGCAATGGAGTGGCTTGCCCAATCTCAGGAGGACTGCCCCATCATTATCAGGGTTCCCGGATGTCCTATGTATCCACTTCTCCTACAGCAAAAGAAGATTCAGCCTAAGCACTTCCCCGTTGAGATGTTGTCAAGAGTTCCTTATTATGGCAGGGGTTGTGCGGCCGGCATGCCCATGGGCTATGTGATGGTCCAGTACAATGGTGAGGTAAACCCGTGTATGTTACTCCAGGTCAATCTCGGCAATATCAGGGAGCAGAATATCAGGTCTATCTGGGAAAATTCGCCGGTATTGTCCAGGCTGCGCCAGAGAGAACTGCTCAGGGGCGAATGCGGGGAATGCGCTTACAGAAGCACCTGTTCTGGATGCCGGGGCAGAGCCTATGAGGAAACGGGTGATATGATGGCGGCTGACCCGGGCTGCTGGCTTACACCCCAGCTATAACCACACCCCACCCCCACGGGTTCATAACCCGCTACTACTGCCACTGCGTCAAAGCCCCAGTAACAGGTACTGCCCCGAAAATGTTTACAGATAATTTAGTTTTTCCCCACCTAATTTTATGTTTGTTTTATCATCTCACTGCCAGAATTATTAAAAATGTCCAGAACGACAGTTCCGTGAAGTAAGGCTGACGATGCAAAACCTCAAAAACAAAGAGGCGGAAGCGAATAAGTCCAGGCAGGACCTTCTTGATAAAATCTGGAAGAAGGTAAGGTCTGCCAAGCCAGAACACCCGTTGATTGCGAGTATCACGCAGATGACTCGATACGCGCTCAACGCCCCAGCCTCATCATTGCTCCTCCTTGACGAAAAAAATCAAGAGCTTATCTTTAAGTTTGCCGACGGCCCGGTAGGCAAACAATTAAGACGATTACAAATGAATAAACAAACCGGTATTGCCGGCTGGGTAGTCCAGAACGGTAAACCGTTAGTAGTAAATGACGTCAATAAAGACCCGCGTTTTAACATATCCATTGATGAAGTTACCGGCTTTGTAACGAAGTCAATAATCTGCGCGCCACTGACTCTTCAGCACAAAGTTATAGGTGTTATTGAAGTACTCAATAAACTAGATGGGGCTGATTATAACAAGCAGGATTTACAAACCCTGCTAGGAGTGGCAACTACCGCCGCCCTGGCGATTGAAAATGTGAGACTAAATAACAGCTTGATGGATTCCTATAAGAGTACTGTTAACGCATTAGTATCATTGGCTGATGCTAAAGAAACTACCGGAGGCGGGCACTCCAGACGGGTATCAGAATATGCTCTTATGGGAGCCGCTGATCTTTCACTCTCAGAAAATGAGAGGCAAATTATTGAATATGCCGCCATTCTTCACGATATAGGTAAACTTGGTATCTCCGACAGCATACTGAACAAAACTACGCCCCCAACTGACGAAGAATGGGAAAAAATATATAAGCACCCGGTGACAGGTTATAATTTGCTTAAAGGAATACCCTTTCTTAAAGAAGCGAGCCGACTTATTCTCTACCACCATGAGAGGTACGATGGTAAAGGATATCCACATGGGCTGAAAGGGGAGACTATACCCCTGGGTGCTCGATTGTTAGCAGTTGCTGACGCTTTTGATAACATGACCACTGAGCACACCTACCGAGCCGCACTCGGTATGAAACATGCCTTTACAGAGTTACAAAGATGCGCGCATACCCAGTTTTGTCCAGTTGCTGTGAAAGCATTCAGCTCCGGCTTTGTCAAGTCGCGTCTGTCAGGCAAGTTATAATCAGCAATTAACGGCCTGCCTCAGAGTCCCCCTATTTTTACTTGAAACAGTACTCGACTAAATCTGTTGTAGAGGTATCCCTTTACACTGGTATAACTGCCACTAGAGGCTAATTCGCATTCCTTCGTAGGCTATGGCAATTGGTACATTCAGGGCTTCAGCCACCACCGCTAATTCTTCTCTTATTTCCCTCTCCAGTACAGGGTCCATATGAACCGCGACTATCTTAGGCAGGTAGCCTTTGAACTCTCGGAATTTGATTAATTCCTCATGGAGAAGACTCGGGGTGAGATGTCCCGTATTCGTGGCAAATTTTTTGTAGTTATTTGATACGGTCACTTCAGTAATAAGTAATTGGGGGGACACATATTCCCAGCAGTCTATCAAACCTGGTCCAGTATCAGCGGTATAAAACATCGCCTTACCATCGGCATTGCTAACCTGATAGCCAACAGTATTCCCATTATGATGTACCGGTACAGCCAGGATGCTGTAACCTTCGATTCTCTGAGAATCATAAAGAACAATCGGGTTAAAGCTGACCGTTGGTCTTTCTTCCGGCACCTCGTGAAATTTAGGGTAGAGCTTGCCATCAAGGAAGTTAGTTTCAATATTGGCACTCACGTCGGGAGTTGCGTATACCTGTATATTGCTACCTTGTCGGTAAAGGTTAAGGGCAATCATAGGGATGTCACGTATGTGGTCGTAGTGTAGATGGGTCAGCAGAATCGCCCCCAGTTTTTGCTGCTCTGCGATAGACAAGCTCGATGTAAGGCCACCAGCATCTATGACCAACCTATCATCAATAAGAATAGAAATACATTTCGTATTCCGTGACTCGCAGTTGTGCGCCCCTAAAATGCGGATATTCATCAGACTATTATCCTTCACTATACTAACTACCGTTTACCTGTCTCTTCCTTAGATTTTGGGATTGAACTCAACGAGAGGTCCCCCGCATCAGTATTTAAGCCCGAGACGAATGCCCTCACCGCTACAGGGCAGAACTGCGTGCCAGCGCATTTATACAGCTCACTGATGGCATAGTCTTTACCGAGGGCATCACGATACGAGCGGTCAGTGGTCATGGTATCAAAAGCGTCGGCAACAGCCAGTATGCGGGCGCCAATAGGTATATCCTCGCCCTTCAGCCTGTGCGGGTATCCGGAACCGTCATACTTCTCATGGTGATGAAGGACAAGATTTCTGGCTTTTTCCAGATAAGGAATATCCCTGAGCATATTAGACCCAATCAGGGGATGCCTGCGTATTATAGCCCATTCATCAACGGTCAGAGAGCCAGTTTTGTTCAATATGCTATCAGCCACGGCTATTTTACCGATGTCATGGAGAATTCCAGCATACTCAATAGCTTCCATCTCTTCCGGTGGTAGTGAAAGTGCCGCTGCGGCCATGATAGCGTATTCTGTTACTCGCTGAGAGTGTCCACTGGTATAGGGGTCTTTGGCATCAATAGTGGCCGCCAGCGCCTTAATGGTACTCTTGTAGGCATCAAGTGCGACTTGATGTAGCTTGGCGTTTTCAAGCGCCATGGCCGCTGTGGAGGCTACTGACACCAGGGTGTCCAAATCCTGCTCGCTAAAGTCACTCCCATCCATTTTATTGAGCACTTCAATAACACCGATAACTTTGTTCTGGAGAATCAGTGGTGCGCAGATTATTGACTTCGTTGAGAAATCGGTGAGTTCATCGACACCTCCACTAAAACGCGGGTCCTGGCTGACGTCATTGACTATCAAAGGCTTGCCCTTCCGTGCCACCCAACCGGCGATACCGGATTGCGCATCTATCCTTATCTGTTTCAACACTTTTCCCGCTTGACCCTCAGCAACCTCAAAAATCAGTTCGCGCCCCTCATCGTCGAACAGGAGCACTGATGAGGCTGAGGCATTAAGCGTGTGCTGAGTCATCTGAGTTACCTGTCTCACCATTCTTGACAGGTGTGAGACTGAGCCTACTTTCTTACTAACCTCTAAGAGAAGGCCCAGCCTGGACTTGGTTTCCCGTTCATCAGGCTCAGCTGATGCTGCTATCTCCTGGCGTGATTCTGCATTGGTCTTCATTTTTTTCTTCTCACCACTCTAGCTAACTATGATGACAGCAGGGTTATAAACAAGGCATAAAGATAGCTGGAAGACATCTAAAAAACTGATAAACACCTGCCCTGGCACGCGCTCTGAGCAGAGAGGATTGCCAGATAATCAGGCTTCCGCCTACTTGACAAGGCAGGAGCGGTGTTATAGATTTCTTTCAGGCGGGCTAACCCAACAACAAGCTCGCTAGGGAAAGGAGACATTAATATGCAGGAGTTGGGTTTAGCCGTACCCTTCTGGGTAATTGTTTTAATCTGGCTGGCTAAGATTATATTGCTGGCTTCTATCTGTACCATACTGGCATGGCTTGGGATTAGGACACTGGATGCACTTACCCCGCACATTCACAAACGCCAACGTATCGGAGAAAGCCCGGTGGCGACCGGACTATTCATTGCCGGCCTTTTCATCCTTGTTGGCCTGGTAATCCACGGAGCGGCTACAGCACACACCGCGATAGGTAGCTCTATAGTAGGCTACATTTTTAATTTCAGAACCTGGGGATTACTGGCGCTAAGCTTCCTGGTAAGCCTGCTCTTCGGGATAGCTCTGTTCAATATCGTTGATAAGCTTACCCCCAAGATACCTTTTTTGAGTATTAATGAAAGTCCGGTGGCAGTAGGTATCTATGTATTCGGCTACCTCATTTTCTTTGGCCTGATTCTCCATGCCGCTCTAACGACACCACTATAGAGGACATCTTCATGAAGAGCCTAAAGGTATTACTAGTCTCAGTACTGTTAGCCAGCTTAGCCGCCACTGGTTATGCCTGGGCAACCCCATCAACAGGTTTCCATGAGGTAGATGGCGAGCTGTTTGATGACTGGCAGGTATGCCGGACCAGAGTCTTCGGTGATGACGGTTTTTACCAGGTATCTGAGACAGCTTTTCGTCCGGTCATAGCTTTTGAGAGCCTCGGCGAGAATGCCGGCCTAGCCTATCATCTGGGCGAGCAATTTGCCGACAAATATCCGGATGGGGTGCAGAGGGCAGAGAAAATATTCCAGTTCGTTCTTAACAGCGTTCAGTATACCCCCGATATAGACCAGTTCAATCTTGACGAATTTGCCCAAAATGCCGACGAGCTCGTCAATACGATAGATAAAAATGGAGCTGGCTACGGGGATTGTGAAGACAGCGCCGTCCTTTTGGCTATTATTTACAAGGGTGCTGGTTACCGAACGGCCATAGCCCTCGCTCCCGGTCATACCGCTACCCTGGTTCACCTGCCTGAATATAAAAAAACCGCCACAGTTTTTGAGCTGGACGGTGAGCCAGGTTGGATCTGGGCGGAGACAACCGCCCAAAACAATCCATTAGGCTGGGCGCCCAAGGATTTCATCAATGTCAAGCTGGCGGCATATGAAATATCCGAGGAGGAGGCGGCGCCGATAGCACCAACTAAAGCGCCAGCCATGGCCATGGCTGGCTCCAGCGGCGGTACCTCATCGCTACCCTTCCCCTTCTTCGGCATCATTGCCTTTTTATGGCTTGTGCCCCTGTTCAGGCGAAGACGCTGAACCAAAACCTGACTTACTTGACACGATACCAGAGAGTATTATATTTTTGGGATGATTTACTGTGAGTGATTTGCAAATTCGGCATTGAGTAACTAAAGGAGAAGCGAATGGCAAACAAGGCTGAAGAGGATATAGTATTATATGCCGTTGGCGACGTTGGCCCTGATAGAGCTGACCCCGGGTCAATATTTAAGCATGTCACCGATGTTGTAAACCAGGGTGACATAGCGTTCTGTCAACTTGAAGTCAACCTCTCTCACAGAGGGGTCGGGACTATGGGTAAGGAGAACGCGCGTGACCCCAGGATAGCCGCGGCAATTAAGGATGCCGGTTTCAATGTCGTCTCTTTTGCCGGTAATCACTGCCTGGATGCCGGACTTAACGCCTTTCTGGATACACTCGCTAACTTAAAAAAACAGGAGCTGCCGGTAATAGGTGTGGGGCGGAATATTGAGGAAGCACGAAGACCGGCAATCATTGAATGCAAGGATACCAGAATAGCATTTCTGGCATACAATTCGATTCTAAAACAAAATTACTGGGCTGAGAGTGACAGACCGGGTTGCGCGCCGCTAAGAGCCTGGACAATATATGAGCAGATTGAGCTTGACCAGCCGGGCACGCCATGTCGGATTCATACCTTCCCCCACCGGGGTGACCTGAAGGCAATGGCTGAGGATATCCAAAAAGCAAGGTCACAGGCTGATTTGGTAATCGTGTCAGTGCACTGCGGCATCCATATGACCCCCGCGGTAATAGCAGATTATCAGAGGGAGATTGCGCATGTAGCCATTGATGCCGGGGCCGACCTGATACTGCAGCATCACACCCACATACTCAAGGGCATAGAGGTTTATTCCGGCAAGGTAATCTTTTACAGCCTCTGTAACTTCGCGTTAGAGATACACTTTATGACCAGAGAATTTACGGAAAGTCCCGGCTTTCAAGAGATGAGGAATGGCCTTAATCCCGATTGGAATCCTCCATACCCTGGCTATCCCTCCTTCCCCTTCCCCCCCGACTCCCGAAAAACCATTCTTGCCAAATGTGTAATCTCCGATAAAGCCATAAAGAGCGTATCCTTTCAACCTGTTATCATCAACAAAAAAGGCGAGCCGGAAATTATAACATCAGGGGACGAGCGTTTCGGCGAAGTGGTGCGATATATGGAGGAAATCACCAGAGACCAAGGGCTTGATACCAGGTACACAATTGATGGGGATGAAGTCATCATTTATAGATAAGCATGGTCTTCGGTCAGGAGTAACGTTTAGAGTCCGGCCAACAGGAGGTCAATAAAATGAATGAATCTTTAATGCTAGCACAGAATATCGCCGACACCGGTTATGACGACATACCCGGCAAGGTTGCCGATACCACGAAAAAGAGCCTCCTGGATGGAATAGGCACGATGTTGGCTGGCGGCGGTCTGGGTGAAGGCTGCAAGGAGTTTGTCAACCTGGCTATAGCCATCGGCGGGAAAGAGGAAAGCACCATAATCGGCTTTGATGCCAAGGTACCGGCCTGCATGGCAGCATTCGCCAACGGTTCTATGGCACACGCCATGGACTTTGAAGATACCCACAACGTGGCACTTGTCCACCCCAATGCCGCGGCGATACCGGCTGCCCTGGCGGTAGCTGAATATATCGGAAATGTCAGCGGAAAAGATTTGATAACCGCTCTCACTCTCGGAAGTAATATAGTTGGCAGATTAAGCCTGACTCTAAAGGTAGACCCTATCAAGTATGGCTGGCATATGCCCCCCATCCTAGGGGCAATTGGCGCGGCCGCAGCTGCCAGCAAGCTGCTTAACCTGAGTCCGGAGCAGATACTGGATGCCTTTTCCCTTTCCCTCTGTCAGATAACGTGCAGTGCGGAGTTTACGCGCAGCCCCCGGTCAATCGCTAGAGCCATAAGGGAAGCTTTCTCGACAAAGGCGGGCGTGCTATCGGCACAGCTCGCGGAAAGGGGCATTACCGGCTTCGAGCAGCCGATTGAGGGCGAAGCCGGGCTCTTCCGGCTATATGCCAGGGAAGACTATGACCTTACGGTGCTGACGAAGGGACTCGGCAAAATCTTTGAGGGTGCCAATATTAGCTTCAAGCCCTGGCCATCCTGTCGGGGCACTCACCCATTCATAGAACAGGCTCTCCAAGTTTCCAATTCATATAACTTGAAGCCGGATGATATAAAAGACATCAGATTGGTCATGGCGCCGGCTGCCATGCCTGAGGTGCTCTGCGAGCCTCTGGAAAGAAAAAGGAGTCCGGTAACGGCCATAGATGCCAAATTCAGCATTCCCTTTACGGTGGCTACGGCTCTGGTGTACGGAGAAGTCGCCTTAAGACATTTCACGCCACAGGCCCTGCGGGATGCCAAAGTACTGGAAGTAGCCCGCAGAATCACATATGAGATAGATACCAAAATAGAAGCCAGGTCAGGTTACCTGCAGATAAAGACGGAACAGGGGAAGATAGAAACGGAAATGGTGGAGTTCGCCTCCGGGCACCCCAAGAACCCGATAAGCCAGGAGGCACTTATTGCCAAATTCACGGACTGTGCCGCCCATTCCGCAAAGCAATTCTCCCAGAAAAATCTAGATAAAGTAGTACAATTGATTTCACACCTGGAAGACGTCAAAGACATTGGCGAGATTACGGAATGTCTGTAGCCGGGAAAGCCCTAAAGGTATTTCCATAGCCGGCAACCAGACGCAGAATCCGGCTCAATAATTCCCATTTTTGTTATTTGGCTATTTTATATCGGCATGATAGCTCTGTAAAGATCTCACGCCTGACTTTAATTGACGATGCTCCGTAATGCCCTTTACCGCTGCCATAGCCGCCGCTAACGTGGTTATATAGGGTACTTTGTATTTTATGGCTGTTTTCCGTATATAGGAATCGTCATATTGACTTAACTTACCGCTTGGTGTATTGATGACCAACTGAATCTCGCCATTCATAATGGCATCAACGATGTTGGGCCGCCCTTCATGCATTTTCAGTATTAACTCGGTATTAATGCTTTTACCTGTCAGGAATTCATGGGTGCCCTGAGTTGCCAGTATCCTGAAACCCAGACTGGCAAACTGAGCAGCAACATCATAGACGGCGGGCCTATCCTTGGGTGAGACCGTTATCAAAACGGTTCCCTCGGTCGGCAGGAATTGACGCGCCGCCTGCTGTGCTTTGAAATAGGCCAGACCAAAAGCATTGGCAATGCCAAGTACCTCACCGGTAGACCGCATCTCCGGCCCCAGCAACGGGTCTACCTCGGGCAGCATATTGAACGGGAAAACAGCCTCCTTGACCCCGAAGTGCGGTATCACCAGCGGCTTTATGCCAAGGTCGCTCAGCTGTTTGCCCAGCATCAACTGGGTAGCGATTCGCGCCATGGAGACATTACATACTTTTGATACTATCGGGACGGTACGGGAGGCTCGAGGATTGGCTTCCAGCACATAGACAATATTATTGGCGATGGCGTACTGAATATTCATCAGCCCTACTACGTCTAGCTCCCGGGCAATCTTTTTCGTGTAGGTATTAATAGTATCAATATGTTCCTGCGTCAAACTTATGGGAGGGATGACGCAGGCGGAGTCCCCCGAATGTATCCCCGCCAATTCTATATGCTCCATGATTGCCGGGACAAAGGCATCCGTCCTATCGGCAATAGCGTCGGCTTCAGCTTCAATGGCGTTTTCCAGGAACTTGTCAATCAGAATTGGTCTGTCCGGAGTAACACCTACAGCCGCCGCGACGTACTCTCTGAGCATATCTTCGTCGTAAACCACCTCCATGCCGCGCCCCCCGAGTACGTACGACGGTCGCACCATCAACGGATAGCCTATCTGCCGGGCAACGCCCATGGCTTCATCCAGATTACTGGCCATCCCTGATGGAGGCATCGGGATGCCCATCTCCTCCATTCGTTTACGGAACCTGTCTCTATCTTCAGCGAGGTCAATAGATTCAGGCGAAGTCCCCAGAATGTTAACACCGGCCTCAGCCAGCTCATTGGCGATGTTCAATGGCGTTTGGCCGCCGAATTGAACAATAACGCCCTGCGGCTTTTCCTTCTGGTAAATACTCAGTACGTCTTCCACCGTCAGCGGCTCGAAATACAGCTTGTCGGAGGTATCATAATCAGTGGAAACGGTTTCCGGATTGCAGTTCACCATTATCGTCTCGTATCCCTCGTCACGCAGGGTAAAGGCAGCGTGCACACAGCAGTAATCAAATTCGATTCCCTGTCCGATGCGGTTGGGGCCTCCCCCGAGGACCATCACTTTCTTACGGCCGCTACTCGTTGTCTTATCCGAGGCATTGTAAGTTGAGTAATAATAAGCGGCATTTTCCACGCCGCTTACCGGGACGGCGTCCCACGCCTCTTTTACACCGAGAGAGAGCCGTCTTTGCCGTATTTCTTTTTCCGGTATGCCGAGCAACTGAGCAAGGTAGCGGTCGGCAAAGCCGTCCTTTTTCGCCTGTACCAGCAAGTCATCAGGCAGTTGCTTACCCCGATACTCAAGTATTTTTTCCTCAAGCTCGACCAGTTCTTTCATCTGCTGGATAAACCAGGGCTTGATGTAGGTCTTTTCATAAAGCTCATCAACACCGGCGCCCTTACGCAGGGCTTCGTACATGATGAACTGGCGTTCACTGCTGGCCTCATTCAGCAAGACCATGAGCTCATCAAGAGATTTATCATTGAAGTCTTTAGCGAACCCAAGGCCAGGCCTTCCTATTTCCAGCGAACGGATGGATTTTTGAAAGGCCTCTTTGTAGGTCTTGCCGATGCTCATGACCTCGCCGACGGCACGCATCTGCGTCCCCAGCTTGTCCTGGGCATCCTTGAATTTTTCAAAAGCCCAGCGGGCAAACTTAACGACAACGTAGTCGCCCCAGGGCGCGTATTTCTCAAGGGTACCCTCGCGCCAGTAAGGTATTTCGTCAAGCGTGAGGCCGGCGGCCAGCTTGGACGATACCAGGGCAATAGGAAAGCCGGTAGCCTTGGATGCCAGTGCCGATGAGCGCGAAGTTCTGGGATTGATTTCAATAACCACGACGCGCCCGGTCTTGGGTTCATGGGCAAACTGGATGTTGGTGCCGCCAATTACCCGTATTGCCTCAACAATCTTATATGAATATTCCTGCAGGCGTTCCTGGAGCTCCGGGCTTATGGTAAGCATGGGAGCCGTGCAGTATGAGTCGCCGGTATGCACTCCCATAGCATCGACGTTTTCAATAAAGCATACCGTTATCATCTGGTTTTTAGCATCGCGCACCACTTCAAGCTCCAGTTCTTCCCAGCCCAGTACCGATTCCTCAATAAGCACCTGGCCTATCAGACTGGCGGCAATGCCGCGGCTGGCCACGGTGCGTAACTCCTCTACATTGTAAACAAGACCTCCACCCGTCCCGCCCAGGCAGTAAGCCGGGCGTACCACCACGGGATAGCCAAGTTCGGCAGCCACTTTCTCAGCATCTTCAACACTGTAAACAGCTTCGCTCCTGGGAATTTCTATACCCAGCCAGTTCATGGTTTCCTTAAAGGCAATCCTGTCTTCGCCGCGAATGATGGCGTCGACTTCAACACCAATCACTTTAACGTTATATTTCTCTAGCACGCCGGCCTGCGCCAGCTCGGCACTGAGATTGAGTCCGGTCTGGCCACCGAGATTTGGCAGTAAAGCGTCCGGCCTTTCTTGCTTTATGATTTCCGTAACGGCCTCAAGGTTGAGCGGTTCAATATAGGTAACGTCGGCCATGCCGGGGTCGGTCATAATGGTGGCAGGATTAGAATTGACCAGGACGATTTCATACCCCAGGCTGCGGAGCGCTTTACAGGCCTGGGTCCCGGAATAATCAAATTCGCATGCCT
>CAYWAU010000025.1:0-16874 GCA_964456395.1 uncultured Dehalococcoidaceae bacterium | reverse complement strand
AGATACAGCAACTATCAAACAGCTTCTAGAGGCCGGCGCGCATTTCGGGCATCAGACCGGGCGCTGGCACCCCCGGATGAAAAACTATATTTTCACCAAACGCAACGGCATTCACATCATTGACCTGGAAAAAACAGCGGTCATGCTTGACAAGGCCTGCGCTTTTATCAGGGACTTGGTAGCCGAGGGTGAAACAGTTCTTTTTGTCGGTACCAAGAAGCAGGCTCAGGAATCGGTGGAGGAAGAGACGTTGCGTTGTGGTATGTACTACGTTAATCAGCGCTGGCTGGGAGGGATGCTGACCAATTTTGCCACGATTCAGGCTCGTGTCGACCAACTGGTGCGTCTGGAAGACCAGCAGGTCAGAGGAGAGTTCGGGCGCCTGACCAAGAAAGAAGTCCTGAAGATTGGCGAGAAGATTGAGCGCATGAATCGGCAGATGGGAGGTTTCAAAGAAATGACTGCCCTGCCCGGTGCCCTTTTCATTATTGACCCTACTAAAGAAAGGATTGCTCTGGCTGAAGCCAAGCGTATGGGAATACCGGTAGTTGCCATAGTGGATACGAATTGTAATCCTGAAGAAATAGACCATCCTATTCCCGCCAATGATGATGCCATCCGTGCTATCAAGCTAATCTGCGGCAAGATTGCTGATGCCGTTCTTGAAGGCAAGAGTGGCATTGCCGCAGTTCCAGTAGAGGTGGGTGAGGAAGAGGGTATGGTAGAAGCCGAAGCCCTGGAATATGCCGAACCGTTTATTTTCACACCTGACGAGGAATAAGGAGGAGAATTTGCAAATCTCGACGGATAAGATAAAGGAATTAAGAGAACAGTCCGGGGCAGGTATCATGGATTGCCGGAGTGCTCTGCTTGGCTGCGAAGGGAATATGGAAAAGGCTCTTGAGGTTCTGAAAGAGAAAGGCATGCTCAGGGCAGAGAAAAAGGCGGAGCGTGCTACCACCCAGGGGTTGATTGAAGCCTATATCCATACTGCCGGGCGTATTGGGGCTATGGTTGAGGTGAACTGCGAGACCGATTTTGTAGCGCGCACTGATGAGTTCAAGGAACTGGCTCACTGCCTGGCAATGCAGGTGGCGGCGCTATCCCCGCAGTATGTCTCCGAGGAAGAAGTACCTGAAGGAGTTGACATAGAGCCGCAGGAAACCTGTCTGCTTCTTCAGCCGTATATTAAGGACCCTACCAAGACCGTTAAGGATGTCATTATTGAGACCATCGCCAAAGTAGGCGAAAATATCAGGGTAAGCCGGTTTACCAAATACGAGTTAGGCGCTGGGGATTTTAAAAATGCCTGAAGCCAAATACAAACGGGTATTGCTCAAGCTCAGCGGTGAGGCTCTGAGTGGCGAACAGAATTTCGGGATTAATACCCCGACCTTGACGAAGATAGCTGGGCAGATTAAGCAGGTGATGGAACTGGGGGTTGGTGTTGCCATTGTGGTCGGTGGGGGTAACATCTGGCGCGGAGCTGAGGCTGAGGCAGGTGGCATGGAAAGGGTTACGGCTGACTATGCCGGGATGCTGGCCACGGTAATCAACGCTCTGGCTCTCCAGGACGTCTTGGAAAGAGAGGGAGTTGATACCAGAACTCAGTCGGCTATAGGCATTAATCAGGTAGCTGAGCCTTATATCAGGCGGCGTGCTATCAGACATCTGGAGAAGGGCAGGGTGGTTATCTTTGCCGGGGGTACCGGTAACCCATATATGACCGCTGATACCGCGGCTGCCCTGCGAGCGATTGAGATTGACGCTGATGTCCTGCTTATGACCAAAAATAATGTGGATGGTATCTATACCGCTGACCCCCAAAAAGACCCCGGTGCCAAGAAGTTGGACAGGGTCACTCACCTTGAAGCATTAAATATGCGCCTGGAAGTAATGGACGCCACGGCTCTATCTCTATGTCTTGATAATAAGCTGCCCATAATTGTCTTTGACCTTCAGGCTCACCGCAGTATGGAACAGGCGGTTCTGGGTCAGCCTATTGGTACTCTGGTATCAAGCGAGAATTAAAAAATGGTTAGCGAGATTCTGCAGGGCGTTGAAGGGAAGATGCAGGCCTCGGTCAGGGTTTTTCGGGAGGATTTGGCCTCTATCCGCACCGGGCATGCGACACCTGCCCTCGTTGAGCATGTTAAGGTAGAGTATGTCGGTGTCCCCACTCCGCTTAATCAGCTGGCTGGTATTTCGGCACCTGAGGCCGGCCTGCTGGTTATCCAGCCCTGGGACAAAAGCAGTATAGGCAGTATTGAGAAGGCGATACTGAAGTCCGAACTCGGGTTAAATCCAGCCAATGATGGCAATATTATCCGGATAAGCATACCGCCACTCAGCGAGGAGAGGCGCCAGGAATTAATTAAGGTGGTGCACAGGAGGGTTGAGGAGAGAAGGGTAGCGGTACGCAACCTGAGACATGAAGCCATGAATGAGCTAAAAAAGCTGGAGAAGGATAAGGAGCTCTCACAGGACGAGCACCGGCGGGCTCAGGAACAACTACAAAAGCTTACTGACCGTTTCGTATCTGATATTGAGCAGATTGGTAAGGACAAAGAAGAGGAACTCATAGAAGTCTAGCCCTGACCGTGCGGGCTTGTCTGAAGTTAGTTAGCCGAGATGGTGGTTACCGCAGCGAGTATGGAGAGAATATCCAGTCTGCCCAAGCATGTAGCCTTTATTATGGATGGCAATGGTAGATGGGCGGAGCAGCGTGGGTTGCCCCGGCTGAAGGGGCATCAGGCTGGGGTAACCAATATACGACCCATTATTAAGAGTCTTGATAAATATGGCGTAGGGTATGTGACACTCTATGCCTTTTCCACCGAGAACTGGAGTCGACCTGAGGATGAGGTCAATGGCCTGCTCCATCTTCTGGGAGGGGTGATAGGTAGAGAGGCTCGCGAGCTTCACAAGAACGGTGTTAGAATTCGCCACGTTGGTCGCCTGGAAGGACTGTCTTCAAGGCTGAAAAAGTCCCTAAACAGGGCGTTAAAACTGACGGAAAATAACACGGGTATGACGCTTGGTGTGGCTTTTAATTACGGGGGACGTACGGAGATTCTGGATTCGGTGTGTCACCTTATAGCTGAAGGGGTGCCGCCACAGAATATAGATGAAAAGCTATTCGGGGACTATCTCTATACGGCTGGCTTCCCCGATGTTGACCTGGTCATTCGTACCGGTGGCGAAATTCGCACCAGTAATTTTCTGATATGGCAGGCAGCTTACAGTGAGTATTACTTTACACCGGTTCTCTGGCCTGATTTTAATGAAGAAGACTTAGAAAAGGCGTTGCTGACCTATAGCCGGAGACAAAGGCGCTTTGGTGGGCTGCAAACAAAATCCACATGCTCAGGAAAAGAGTTATAACAGCACTCTGGGGCATTCCTCTTCTAATTGCTGCCGTCTGGTTTGATGAACCGTTGCCCTGGTTCACCGTGCTGGCGGCTGTCTGGGGATTACTGGCGGTACTTGAATTCTACAGAATGGTGGCTGTATCCAGGCTTCTGCCGCTTGCCTGTTTCGGTCTGGTCTGGACTCTGTTATTCATCCTGCACCCCCATTTTGAATATGAATTAGTTGTCCCGCTTCTGCTGACCTCAGGTGTGGTGCTCTCGCTGATATTGCTGGTGTTAGGTCCACAGAAGGAAGGCGCTTTTAGCAGTTGGGCATGGGTAATGGCCGGCATTCTTTATGTGGGCTGGCTGGTGAGTTATCTGGTGGCATTGAGGCTGGATGCCGGGAGGGACTGGTTATTTCTGGCGCTATTTGCCACCTTCGCTTCCGATACCGCCGCTTTCTTTACTGGCCGGGCACTGGGCAGACACCGCCTGGCACCGCGCATCAGCCCCGCCAAGACCTGGGAGGGGGCTATCGCCGGGCTGTTTGGAGCGGTTATTATCAGTCTCCTCTTCACTCTGCCCGCGCCCCTGCAACTGCCCCTCAGCTACGGGCAGGCAATACTCCTGGGTATATTAATCAGCGTTTTCGGGCAGCTTGGTGACCTGGTGGAGTCATTGCTGAAGCGCAACACGGGTGTCAAGGAGGCAGGCAATCTGATGCCCGGACACGGCGGCCTGCTGGACCGTATGGACAGCGTTCTCTTTGCCGGCGTGGTAGTCTATTTGTACTATATATTTGTTATTCTGTAAAAAATGGCTTGAAAAATCTTGCTTTGTTATAGGAATCGGGGTGTGAGAGGCGGACTTGCTTTATGAATCCCAGTACCGGGGAAAATCTATGCCGGGCATTAAACTGTAGCAGGGAGGTAAGCCGTGATAAATAAGAAAATGTTTGAATTTCCCATACATTATACCAGCCAGATAAACAGGATGGCCATTGGATGGGGGGTACACGAGACGGTCGCTGACGAATGCAGGGCGGCCGGCATGAAAAAGGCGCTGATTGTGACCACTGGTTTGAAGGGTACGGGCATCGTTGACGAAATTAACCAGATTCTGACCACAAATGGCGTTGCCACCGAAATCTATGATAAGGTCACTTCCAATCCTAAAGACTATCAGGTGATGGAAGCTTACCAGGTCTTCAAGGACGCTGAGTGTGATGGGGTGGTCTCTATTGGCGGTGGCAGTTCACACGATTGCGGCAAAGGGGTTCGTGCGGTGGCTGCCAACGGTGGCAAATACATCTGTGACATGGCTGCATTTATAGACCCCCCTTGGATGGAGGAGATGAAAAAATACCAGCCAATCACCATACCGCAAATCACCGTTAATACTACCGCCGGGACGGGGGCAGAGTCTACATTTGCGGCAGCTATTACAAATACAAAAATCCACTCCAAGCAACTGGTTGTTTTGCCGGGGTCGACCCCCACCACAGCGCTTGTCGACCCCCTATTAGTCAGGCACATGCCGCAAAACCTCACGGCATGGACGGGATGGGATACTCTGGCACATGGATTCGAGTCGTATCTATCCAGGATATGCGTTCCCCACACAGCAGCAATAATGTTGGGAGTGATTAAAATCGTTGCCGAAAATCTTAGAGAGTTCACTTACAACCGAATGAACCACGTGGCCTGTGAACAGATGTGCTGGGCAGAATCAATGGGGGGTGTCGGCCTCCACTTTGGTGGAGGTACCGGCATCGTTCACGGGTTAGGGAATATACTTTCGTCATTAACTGACTGTCATCACGGTCATGTAAACGCGGTTCTGACATTCCAGGCAGAAAGATATAATGAAGCCGCGTGTCCGGGAAAATTCGCCGAAATGGCAGCAGCCATGGGGGTTGATACCAGGGGCATGACTACGATGCAAGCCGCCGATAAGTGGTTTGATGAAATTGAAAGATTACAGGCCGATTTAAATATCAAGTCCGGACACTTGAATGAGCAGTTCGGGCTCCAGCGAAAGGATTTGGGACAATTTATAACTGCATATTCAAATACTCTCCAAAGTGAAGGAAACCCGAGAAAGTTCGACTATGATGAGTGCCTCAAAATAGTGGAGGGCATGTTATAGTGAACTGCCTCGTGCACGCCGCCCATGGATGCCAGTACGAGTTGCTCAAACTTCTGGGAGACTGCACGTTTCAGCAAAGAAGTCCGGATAGCTGGGAGCTACCAATACCTAATGTTCATTTATCGGCATATATTAGTCATAGTACCTCAAACTAAATGGACAGAAAATAGGAAAAGGGGGAAGTCTAAAACATCCCCCTTAATCCTATCCAGAGAGCCAATCAAGCAACCATTGCTCCCCGCTAAACCGATAACGCCTCCCGTTACGGTCAACTAAAAAGGCAAATCTTCCGGTTCAAGCTCTTGAACCTCAACCGAATCTGATTTTACCTTCTTACCCTTCACGGCCTTATCGCCATCCGGTTTAGCACCATCACCGCCAGTTTTTTCAACAAAAGATTCCATACTAGCCTTATCATCTTCACTCAAAACCGAAGGCTCACGATGAACCGGAACAGGCCTATCAGAAACAGCATCCGGCACACCAATAAACATATCAGATACTAAATCTTGGTCAACCACAAGACCTGTCTCGCCATCCAGCACTTCATAATCCACTTCAATATCAGTGCCTTCTACCTGAGACTTAGAACCATCACCAAGCATCATTTGCTCAGGGTTAACCTCTTGAGCATCCTGCCCAAACAAACTACCAAGCATCCCAAGAGGACTCACCTTATCAGCTATCATGTCCTCCACATCATGCATATACAAATGAGAGGTTTCCTGTTTATCATGCTGTAACTTTGACTTGACCGCCAAATCAGAACCAGTAACTTTTGCTATCAACGTTCCCGAACTATGCCTTAAAGTATGCGCTCCTAATTTATCACCAGTAAAACCAGCCCTAATAAATATCTTACGACAACGGTGAGACAAATCATCAGCCAAAGTAAAAGGCTGACCATTCTTACGCTTAAACACATACTCACCCTGCTTACCAGCTAAAGCACGTAACTGACGACACAGCATCTTATCAATACTATAACGCCTCTCGCCAGTCTTACTCATGCCAAAGCCCCGCTTAGTCTTAAAATAACCATCCTGAATATCCTCATATTTCAACCAAGTAATTTCACTTATCCGCGCAGTACTATCAATAAGCGTAAGTATCAAACAACGCTCAAAATTAGTCTGGCAAGCCTTCACAATTTTATACAATTCTTCCGGCGTAAAATACCGCCTCTTGCGTGGCTCAACTCTTGGAGTATCTTCACGGTATAAATCCCTAAACGGATTCTTAAACCTAAACGAACCATCAGGATTCTTACCGCTTATCCGCTCCACATAATTAGCACCAGCTTTAACCAGCTTCCAGCTCTTTAAAATAGTTACATCATTCCACCCTTCAATACTGGCAACCCATTCATTTATTTGCCAGCCTTCAGACGGAAATTCCTCAGAATACACAGACAACTTTTTAAAAGAACTCAGATACCACTTCACACTATTAGGAGCAAGACGCTTGCCCTTAATCACCCTCTCATAAACTTCCATAGTTTTCATACTACCTTACCTCCAATTTTTATTTTACCAAACAAAAAAACCAATACAAATAACTCTATGTACATTCTACTACGTACATCTGGGAGGGGTGGTATTGGGGTGCCAAGCACGCCTGGGGCATGGAGCCTGTAGGGCAGATGGGGCCAGCGTACAATATTATGCCTGATATTGCTGAGAATACCAAACTTCTTCTATTCTGGGGGTGTGACCCGGAAACCACCCCTTATTTTTATTTAGCGGGACTGCCAAGCCAGCTGTGCTATTTCTGGTCGGAGATAGGGATAAGAGAGATATATGTCTGCCCCGACCTGCAAGGTCAAGGGATGGGATGGCTACATGTACGAGCCTGTCTGGCTCCACCCGACAGAAGCTGCCAAGAGGGGAATAGAAAGCGGCGACATCGTTAAGTTATACAACCAGAGGGGAGCCGTACTTGGTGGTGCCTGTGTAACGGAGAGAGTAATCCCCGGGGTAGCCTATATGGACCACGGGGCGAGATGTGACTGGATAATGCCGGGAGAGCTTGACCGGGGTGGTGCCATTAACCTCATATCTCCAGCCGGCACGATATCTAAAAATTGTGCCGGGCAGGCTACAAGTGGTTACCTGGTTGAGGTGGAGAAGCTCAAAATGGAAGAGATGGAAGAGTGGAAGAGGCAATATCCCGACGCCTTTGACAAAGAATATGACCCGGCTTCCGGCCTGCGTTTTAACGCCTGGGTTGAAGCAGGTACGAAATAATATATGTTATTCAGTAGAGAAGGAAGCTGAGGAAGACCCCCATTCGTTCCTCTTCACTGGTCTGTGTTCACTCAAAGCCGTGCCATTTGGTGACCTTATCCAGCGGTTCCCTTTCCGAGCGCAATTGAGTTATCGGATCGTCCCAGTCAGGATGGCCGATGGCTATTCCAACTGCTATGAGCTTGGAATCTGGTATTCCCAGCACCTTCCTCAGTACCTCAGGATAGACAACCGCCTGTGCTTCAATAACAGTACCCAGTCCGTATTTGGTAGCCAGGAGCGTGATGTTTTCAGCTATTAAGCCGCAATCGAACACGGGCCATACATTTATCCCTTCACCCTGAAAGTAGAAGGAGCGGTCAATGCAGATATAGATGACGCAGGGGGCTCCGTAATGCTTTAGATTCTGTACTCGCCACCATCCTCTTCCCTCCCTGTCTTCCCTTTTTATTCCTTTTAGCTTGAGCTCCTGACTGGCTAAAGCACGCCGACGGCTATCATAGAGTTCGGGATATTCCCGGGGACGGGCGATATCGGAGGTGGGTTCCTCTTCTGCCTTTTCTATGAAGCCCTGTCTGATTTTCTCCAGCTTGCTGCCGGTCACTATGACAAATTCCCATGGCTGGGTATTTGTCCAGGAAGGAGCCCTCAGTGCCGAATCCATTATCTCTTTTATGGTCGCCTGGGGCACGGGGTCAGGCTTAAAAGCCCTGATGCTCTTCCTGGCATTGATGGCTTCAACGATATCCATACTGTCTTCCTCCTTTAATTAACTTAGTATACAATATGCGATACAAAATAAAAAGGCAGCCTAGCCTAAGGCCCCCGTACGTTCCAGTATCGGCACCACGAAATCAAGTCCGAGCCGTTCCAGACCCTCTCTGGGTGGCAACCCATCCGCAGTCAGCTTGAGTACGTCTACATAGTAATTCTTTTTCGCGACCTCAAACTCGTCATAGTCCCATATCCAGGTGGTTCCGTATTTATCGGTAATGGGTTCATCAAAAGCGCGCGGTGGCAGGTTATCATCTTTTGAGGGGTGGTATCCTTCTCTCAGACTGATGCACCGGTTAAAGTAGTAATTTCTCAGTGATATGTCTTTGATGTCGTCTATACTCATATTCCATCCGCAAGCCGCATTCAGGAACTGTCTTACGGCTTCCTCTTCGGAGCCCCATATCTGGATGATTTGGAAAACGACAAAAAGACAGCATGTCGCTGCCTCCTCCAGCGCTGAACTTATACCGGAGCCCAGGCGGGCTCCGTTATGACTCGCGGCGTAGGGGAAGGCATTGCCGGCCTGCTTATTGCGCACATCGTAGGTTGGGGCGGCGCACCCGTGAACCTCAAAGGCATACCATTTGGATTCCTCTCCGAAGACTTCGTAGGCGCGTCGGAACCCTTCAGCCAGAGCGGCGGGTGCGCGGCCTTCCTTGTAAGCGACCTTCTTCAGGAGCTCGCAGGTTGCCTCCACGCTGCCCCATTGCAGGTCAATGCCGCCGAGGTCTTCCTTGGTGATTATGCCATGCTCGTAAAGGTCCATAGCCCAGGCCACGAGCCCTCCGAGTTCTTCCGCATCCATCCCGAGTTCGTCCAGAAGGGCACTAATCTCGGTCATTTCCTCGTAGCCTACCATTATGTTGGCATTGAAGCCTCCCGTGTTGTCATGCCTGAACTCGCCGCCGAAGGCTCCCTTCTGGCTGTTCTTGAAGAAGGGAACAAAGCAAGAGGCGGCACATCCGGGGCAACCATCTGTCCAGGCGTAGTATTTCAGGTAGTGCTCCAGGTAGTCGCTCTTCTCGACAATCTCATGATATCCCAGGTGGTTGTTCTTGACTCCTTCGGCAGCATAACGGAGCAGGAGACATGGTGATTTTGAATGCCCCCAGTGGCTTTCGCTAAGCTTAAATAACGCTGTTTTTGGGCTGGTAGCGTATTTCCTGAACAGCTCCCAGACTTGGCTGTGGTCCGCATACAGCGGGCCCTTGGTTCCCCGCACCGCAATTGCCTTGAGGTTCTTGGAGCCCATCACCGCGCCGACCCCCCACTTGGAGGCGGAATGAACGAACTCTGAGGTGGCGTTGGCATATCTCACCAGGTTCTCGCCGGCAGGACCTATGCACAGGACGCCAAACATCTCGCCGGTCTGCTGATTTAAACGGTCTCTCAAGGTGACCTCGGTCTCCTGCTTCCACTTGCCCCACAGGTCTGAGGCATCCCGAATCTCTACCTTATCATCATAGATATAAAGGTAGACAGGTTTCTTTGCCTTGCCCTTAATCAGGATGCCGGCATTATACTGCGCTTTCACTATCTCCTCGCCGAAGTACCCGGAAATGGTACTTCTACCAGCCCAGCCGGTCAGCGGAGCCTTGAAACTCAGTACGGTTTTGGTTCCTATGAGGCCAGTTAATGGTCCAACACCAATGTGCAGGATGTTGTCCGGACCGAGAGCGTCTGCCCCCTGCGGCACCAGGTCCCATATCAGCTTGTTGGCCAGACCCCGGGCACCCAGATACTTCTTGACGTCTTCGGTCACATCTACAACACGGCTTGTCTCTTCAGTCAAATTTACTTCTAACATGCTAAATTTGATTTCAGTCATCTGTACTACCTCCATCCCGGGTTACCCATACTTTCTCTGGTCAGAGGGTACAACCTCTTGGCGATTAATTCGGCTTTCTCATCGGCGTGTTTCCGGTAGATGTACTGTACTGAATATGCAGGAAAGGATTCTCGGCTGCTTAAGAAATGGAGGGCATCATGGGGACACACATTGACGCACTCGGGTTCCCGGTTGCCGTTGTTCTCGGTATCGCACAGGTCACAGACAAAAGGCTTGGAAGACACCGGGGGGTAGATTCTTATGGCTTTGGCGGAACATGCTTCCAGACATTGCAGGCATTTCTCGCCCAGGCATCTGTCTTCGGCAATCACCATATGAAGCGAATCATTGTCAAAGTAGATTGCCGGCGGTGATACCGGGCATGCCTTTTCACACTCTCTTTCTTTTTCGTCCGGGCATTGAACGCAGGTCACCTGGACGGCTTTAGGCAGAGGCAGGAGGTATTTTCTAACCTGTATTCTGGCAAGTTCCTTGTTAATCACTCCAAAATGTTTCATGGAGCAAGCCATCTGGCAGATTCCACAGCCGGTACATTTCATTTCATCGCACTCAATGAAGGCAGGTCCTGCCGGGTAGGGAAGGTTCTCCTTCCCCCAGCCCTTCTCCTCTGGTTCTGCCCTGTGTTGTGTCTTTTTTTCTACCTTCTCTGCTGACATGAGTTTCTCTCCTTTCAAAGTCGGTTACTGAATATGTGAATTCACCGGGTTATCCTGTATTTTGCTTTACCTTCTTCGTACAGGTCACCGCCGTAGATATCATTGATGACTGTAGCCGGGAAGTTTTCCACCACCAGACGCTGGACTGCTTCCGCCCCAAGCTCCTCATAGGCTATTATCTCTGACCTGGTAATACTTTTGGAGAGAAGGGCTCCAGTACCGCCAATAGCCGCCAGATATACCGCCTTATGTTTTTTCATGGCATCCTTTACGGCTTGTGACCGCACCCCTTTACCAATCATCCCCTTAAGACCTTCGGCTATCAGACGGGGGGAATAACTATCCATGCGGCTGCTGGTGGTAGGCCCGGCCGCCCCGGTTGTCTGGCCTGGTTTAGCCGGTGATGGTCCCATGTAGTATATTATCTGCCCCCTGATATCAAAGGGGAGAGATTTTCCCCGGTCCAGAGCCTCAACCATTCTTTTGTGGGCAGCGTCACGAGCAACATAGAGGATACCGGAAAGCAGAACATTATCCCCGGCCCGAAGCTCTGTCAGCGTCTCTTCAGTTAACGGGAGCTTAATCTTCTTAGACACGAGCCTACACCTCTGACTTTCTATATAGTTGCCTCCCTGTGCCGGGCACTATGGCATTGCAGGTTGACAGCCACCGGCAGGCTGGCGATGTGGGCGGGAAAGCACTCCACGTGAACGGCCAGGGCGGTAATTCTACCCCCGTAGCCCATTGGTCCGATGCCCAGATTATTTACTTTTAGTAAAATTTCCCTCTCCAGCTCGGCGATTTCGGCATCCGGGTTGGCTTTGCCTACTTTCCGCAACAGGGCTTTCTTGGCGAGCATCAGCGTCTTTTCCGCGGTGCCGCCGATACCCACACCGATAATAATCGGCGGACAGGGGTTACTCCACGCCTCGTCAACCGTATTGACCACAAATTCAATTATCCCCTGGTGCCCGCTTGTTGGCAGGAGCATCGCCAGGCGGGTCATATTCTCGGCGCCGGCCCCTTTTGGCATTACCGTGATTTTAAGCCTGTCACCGGGCACCACTTCAGTGTAAATAATTGCCGGGGTATTATCCCCGGTGTTTATCCTGGCGGAGAAAGGCTGAGACACCACAGATTTGCGCAAATAGCCTTCATTATAAGCCCGGCGCACCCCTTCATTAACGGCGTCATAAAGGTCGCCGCCGACAATACGAGCCTCCTGCCCCAGTTCCAGAAAGACCACCGCCAAGCCGCAGTCCTGGCAGAGGGGAATTCTCTCATTGGCCGCAATATCCGCGTTCTCCAGTATTCTATCAATTACCTCGCGGCCAAGCGGCGACTCTTCATCCTGTTGGGCCTGCTTGAGGGCGGCTGATACATCCTCTCCTAGATAAAAATTTGCCTCCTGGAAGAGACGTGATGCAACTTCGGTGATAGTACTGGCTTCAATATCTCGCATTACGTTCCGTCGCTTTCCGCTATCAACTTTCTCAGCTCAATTATCATTTCAGGAACGTCAATCTTCATGGGGCATCTCTGTTTACATCGGCCGCAGGTCAAACAGGTATAAGCTATAGAAGTTGCCTTCTCCATATCTTTACTTATAATCGCCGCCCAGACGGCACCAATGCCGGCAAAATACTTATCGCCAAAATGTCCGGCGGTTACAGCAAAGACGGGACACTCGTAGAGACAGCCGCCGCATCGCAGGCAGTAGAGTGCCTGTCGCAGTATCGGGTGCTTGGCTAATTCAGTCCTCCCTCCATCCAGAAAGATGACGTGGAACTCTTTTGGTCCGTGGGCGCCATAGGTAGTTACCTTCTCAATGTCACCGGTCTTACTCGGGCCGGATACCAGGCTGACATAGGAGGGAACCGTATAGTTGGCGTATCTCCAGGTTACCTCGGATACTTTGTAGGCATCACTGATGGTGGGGACCAGTTTCTCCATGCCTACCAGGGCAATGTGAACCGGGGGAGCACCCGTCGCCAGGCGGATATTGCCTTCGTTCTCAATGATAAACAGTGTGCCCGTTTCGGCGGCAACAACATTAGCCCCGCTTATGCCGATGTCAGCCCGGAAGAATTTATCCCGCAGGAATTCCCGGGCGGTAGCTACCAGCTTTGCTATATCCGAGTCTAACGATAGTTCCTGCCCGATGACCTTGGAGAAAAGACGGGCAACATCCTCGCGGGGTACATGAATTGCCGGTGACAGGATGTGCATCGGCCTTGACCCCATTTGCTGTATGATAAACTCACCCAGGTCGGTTTCATAGACTTCGTTGCCATGTTCTTCCAGGTGCTCACGTAAGCCGATTTCCTCGCCGGTCATGCTTTTCCCTTTGACGATGAGCTTACCATCTCCTACTAGGTCTGAGATGATTTTCAGTGCCTCATCAGACGTCTTGGCAATGTAAGCCTTCCCTTTGTTCTCCTCTATCGCTTCGCACGCTTGCCGGGCCAGCTTCTCCATCTCGCCGATGGTTTTTTCTTTTATCTCCCTGACCTCTTCCGCCATATTTATGGTATGCGGAAATTTTCCCAGAGCGTCATTAATGTTGTTGCGGAAGCTCTTAATCGCCCGTGATAGAGCCAGCCTCAGGCGGTCATCATGAGCCGCTCCCATTATTTCTTTCTTGTAATCTTTGAACGTAGACAATTGTTTATATTTCCATAGCCATGGCAATAATTTGAGCTAAATCAAGGACTTCAACGCCTTCTGCCTTGAGTTCCTTGAGTCCGTCCTTCAGTTGCATGACACAACCAGGACAGTGAGTGACGATAATCTCGGCGCCGGTCTCCAGCAACTCGCTGGCTCTGTTTACGGCTAACAACTGGCTTAACGCCGGGAAGACCGTTTCAAAGCCTCCGCCCCCACCACAGCAGGTTGCCCACTCTCGCTTGGTCCATTCCGGTTCTACCAGCTCAATGCCCTTAATTGATTTCAATATCTGACGTGGCTCTTCAACCAGACTCAAATACCGCACCAGCTGACACGGGTCATGGTAGGTAACCTTAACCTGTCTTGGAAAACGCAGCTCGTGGGATGAGATATTCTGGACAACAATCTCTAAAAAGTGTTTCACCTCCAGGTCGTAGCCCTCTACGTAGATGGGAAATAGCCTGAGAAGAGCGTGGGTACAATAAGGAACTATGCTGATGACCCGCCTCACTCCAAAAGACTTCAGCGTCTGGTATGCCTGCCGGGCATTTTGGGCAAATTCTTGGTGCAATCCAGCGTTATATAACGGCGCTCCACAGCAGGGCTCATCATCAGCCAGATAGCCGAGCTGAACCCCGAATTTTTGCAGCACCTTGATGGCTGCGTTTAACGGGTGAACTTCGGTATCACCAACTCTTTCCAGAACCGTGCTATATATCCCGGGGAGGTTGAGTCCCAGCTTCTTCTGAAAACTGGCAAAGCGTATCGGCAGTTCGGCACCAATGGGGCTTTTGTCTGACTGCCGTATTAGAGACATCAGTGTTTCAATCTGACGGGAATACTGGTATCCACAGCCGGCGAAAAAAATGGTCTCCGACCTCTTGGGAAGGTTGAGGTCTTTCGCCCACCTCGCACTTTGTTCCCTGGAAACACCTAATATATTATGGTGGGAGGCAATATTGTCAGCGAGGTAAGTCAGGCCGGGAGGAATTAATTTGCTACGCATATGAATTGCTCATTTCTCGGTTAGCCAATCTCAAAACCGGCTTGATTTAATGCGGTAACCGGGATTTCTCATCTCGACCTAAAATGAGGCAGCCCGGGCAAACTGAGTGTTGCCACTAATAATAATACAGCCAGGAAAGCTGGTTTGGCAAACTATTGGCATAATCACGAAGCGACCCCGGTTGAAAATATCAGGCGCATTTTTTAGTAATAATTACTTGGGCCATTGTTCGGCGGGCCAGGGGTTAGTAAACTTCATTTTGCTCATTTTCCATTTTCCGTCCACCCTTTTATATTCCATGTCGTATCTGGCCTCCCTCGGTGTGATCAGCATTAGTTCCTGTCCTATCTCCGAAGTAAATTTTTGAGGCTTGCTGATACGAAACCAGGTCAAACAGCCCTTTGCCTTGTCGCCTTCAACCGAAATAACAGGGTGAACTAGGATCTGGCCGCCCTTCCACATCTTTACGGAACGCTGTCTCTCGGCCATTGCCCGGAACATTTTGGCGATTTCCTCTTTGCCATTATGATTTCCATCTATTCCATCTAATGTTGCGTCTTCCGCAAAGCAGTCTATCATTTCCTCGAACTTCTGCTCGTTAAGGGCAAGGATATAACTGATATGTAGCTGTTTGATCGCTTCAATATCCTCCAGAGCTTTAACCTTCTTCTCAAGTTCTTCCAGTGTCATCATTGACCTCCTTACCTTGATTTTTTACCATGACCGATAATATCGCATAATGTCCCTGAGGGAACTGCGGGAATTTTACCTTTTATACAACACGGTTGAAGGAGAGGGGGTAAGGTTAGTGAGTTAAATACCAACCTAAATAAGCCCCATCTTTTGCTTGACTTCTTTTATTGTCTCCCTGGCGATGATGCTGGCCCGCGCTGCGCCGTCAGCCAGGACTTCTTCTATGTATTTTGGTTTGGCGGCTATAGCTTCCCTCTGTTCGCGGAGGGGCTGGAAGGTGGTATTAATCCCTTCCGTCAGGAGCGTCTTACAGTCAACACAGCCAATTTTAGCAGAGCGACACTGGATGGCTATATCCTTCACTTGAAGCGGATTGAAGTATCCGTGCAGACTGTAAACGTTGCAGATTTCCGGGTGCCCCGGGTCAGTTCGGTACTGCCGTGCCGGGTCGGTAACCGCAGTCATTACCCGCTTCTTTGTTTCCTCAGGTGATAGTGCTATCTCAATATCGTTGTCCAGCTGCTTGCTCATCTTCTGCTTGCCGTCCAGTCCGAGTATCATCGGGAAGGTGGTGAGTTTGGCTTCAGGTTCGGGGAAGGTATCGCCAAACAGGTTATTGAAGCGCCGGGCAATCTCCCTCGCCAGTTCCAGGTGAGGCACTTGGTCTTCACCGACCGGTACTACTTCAGCTTTATACAGTACAATATCGGCTGTCATCAGGACCGGATAACCTACCAGTCCGTAATTTACATTATGGGGCTGCATCTTTACCTTTTCCTTGAAGGTGGGCACCCGCAGCAGCCAGCCGAGGGGAGTAACCATGCTGAGCAGGGTATGCAGTTCCGTCACCTCGGGCACGTGGGACTGGACAAAGAGGATGCTCTTCTCGGGGTCAAGGCCAGCTGCCAGCCAGTCAAGTATCATCTCGTGTATATTCTTCTGCAGTTCCCCGGTATTCTCCAGAGAGGTCAGGGCGTGAATATCAACAATACAGTAAACGCAGTTATATTCATCCTGTAGCTTTACATAATTCTGTATGGCTCCCAGATAGTTACCCAGGTGCTGCCGGCCGGTAGGGCGGGCTCCAGAAAAAACGCGCTTATTCATCTAGTCCTCCTCAATAGGGAAGTGTAACATAAAGTAGAATGCGGCGACAAGGCGAATTTGACCGCATGCTTGTTGAGTTGATAATATGGATAACTTGGAGGTAAGAATATGATTAGAGGCTTTAGTGGCAAAACACCGAGGGTGGCAGGATCAGCCTTTGTCAGTGAAGCGGCTTATGTTGTTGGTGATGTCGATATCGGCGAAGGCACCAACGTATGGCCCGGGGCAGTAGTGAGGGGGGATACCGGATGCATCACAATAGGGAGAAACGTCTCTATTCAGGATAACTCTGTGATACATTCCGGTATACCTCCTGACCTGGACGTTATTATCGGTGATATGGTGCAAATCGGTCACGGTGCTGTCATTCAT
>CAYWAU010000024.1:0-17030 GCA_964456395.1 uncultured Dehalococcoidaceae bacterium | reverse complement strand
CGCCACCTGCCGTGGTTGGACATGATAAGCAGAGGATACTTCTTGGCTCTGGCACTGGAGAGACTTTCATCATGGCTCTCACCTTTTTCAATCCAGTGTGGAACCGGCGGTCTCTCCTGGTCATCAGGGAAATATTTGGCCAGATTCTGGGAATAGAACTCTATCTTGCCGGAGGGTGTCTTCAAGGGATTGTTATCAGGGTCTTCGTAGAATTTTCTCAGACCGGGTGGTTCTTTCTTCCATTCAGGAGCGGTTGGGACGACAAAATATCCTTTTTTCTCAAATTCATCGAAGGTAGTCAGGTTCTGTACACCCGACTTCTCAAAGCCAACGCGTATCCATTCGTCAACAGACTTACCCCCCGTGTACTCCTCCAGCAGACCCAGCTTTTCGGCTATCATACAGACTATCTCGTAGTCGCTCTTGGATTCGCCCACCGGTTCAATGCACTTTTTTTCATGTAAAAGGACATGAAATTGCCCGTTCCCCTGGTCTGCCCCGATATCTTGTTCCTCAATTTTAGTGTTAACCGGCAGGATGATATCGGCGAATTGACAGTCATTTTCCAACCACGGGTGCTGGGCTAAAATGAATTCTATCTTTCGGCTTCTCAGCGCCTTTACGTAGGAATTGCTGTCGTTCCAGCACGTTATCCAGCAGGGCGTATCAGTCCATATCATGTGTACTTCGGGGCAGCCCTCCGCCGGGTATGTGTATTTCGTGAATTGGTCCTCAACCTGCGCATACAATAGCGTCGTACCGTACCAGCTGATAGGTGGATTGAGAATGGCATCGTGGATTAGGTCCTTGGGGATAAATTGTTTCGGATAAATTGATCCTGGCTTTAGGTGTTCCCCCATGTGACGATTGGGTTTTCCTGTAGCAACATCCCATACTATTGGTACCATTGATCCCCTACAGGCAGCGATCGCGTTCGGGAACACCACACCTTGTGGCATAGGTTGTCGATTGTGGAGACCCCATTCGATCATTTTTACCTGGTGAGCTCCCGGCTTGCCCAATCCCTGCATGCCTAATAGTAGAACCTCAAGCCGACCAGGTTCTGTTGCATATGGTCCCCTGATGCCGGGTCCGCCGTTACCATGCGTTATTGTTGTCGGCTTGGACGCCCATTCCCTCGCCAAAGCTTTAATTGTCCATTCGGGGACACTCGTTATCTTAGCCGCCCATGCCGGCGTCTTGGGAATACCGTCCTCTTTTCCCAGGACATATTCCTCGAACTTGTCAAAGCCGAAGGTGTGCGTGGCAACATAGTCCTTGTCGTAAGTCCCTTCGGTAATCCAGAGATAGGCTATGGCGAGCCGCAGGGCGGCATCAGTGTTGGGCAGTATGGGTATCCATTTATCGGCGTGGACGGCGGCTCCGTAGTTCAAGTCCGGGCAGATATATATGGACTTAATACCGAGTTCCGTCCACCAGTAGCATAGACGGCTTGCCATCTGCCCGTCGAGTCCCCAGGGTGTCGTCTCCGGGTCACATCCCCAGAATAGAAGAAGCTTGGTATTCTCAGCAATATCGGGCATAATATTGTACGCCGGCCCCATCTGCCCTACAGGCTCCATGCCCCAGGCGTGCTTGGCACCCCAATACCACCCCTCCCAGCTATCTGGATTTCTGGTCTGTAATGTATAACCACCCATTAACTCAAGAAGTCTAGGGGGGCAACCATGGGCAGAATGCACCATCTTTACCTCCGCATGTCCGTCCGACTGGCAAAGTATAGCGTATGGTCCGTATTCTTTATGTATCCTCTTTATCTCTTTCGTTATTAATTCCAGAGCTTCATCCCACGAGATTCTGACATATCCGCTCTTTCCCCTGTTTTCTACATTTCTATCGCCATCGGGATTCCAGTCAACTCTCTTTAACGGGTAGAGAATCCGGTTGGGGGAATAAACCCGCTTTTTATAGGCCAGGCTGTAGGGAGGTATCAGCGTTTTCATGTTTGGTTCAAAGACCTTGCCGTGTGCCTCCATCCTCCAGGGATTGAATTCTTTTTTATCATATTTCCAGTCATAGTGTAATGGCCTGATCCTGACTATCCTTCCGTTTTTCACATCTACAATGGAGGAATTTGCGTTGGGGCCAAAGGCAAGTGTAATGGGAAATGACTTTTCCTGACTGGCTTCCTGGCTAACTTTCTTCTTTCCTCCAAGCCTTGTTTTATCTACCATTTCTCCCCTTTCTCTTGTCAGACTGCACTGAGATTATATGATTTGCAGCTCTATTCGTCAAGAACGATACCAGCGCCGATTACATAGAAATTGGCGATACTATCCCACTAGAGCATTAACTACCACAGCACAAACATCGGGATGTCTGTGTTTCTATCGTAACATCAGCAGCTAGTAGTAGCCATTGAACAAAGTAAGCAATTGTTGGATGTGAACAATCTGGACTATTGTTGCGTGTCTGAGTCAATTGAACTTACCAAGCTATTATGACCTCATTTGGGCAATCCCATGTGATGACTAATTAGATTATTGACAATAACTCATGATTCGACTACGCTTCAATTAACCGAGGTAGGGGGGTATGTATGTCCGGAGTAATCCTTATACTTGCCTCACTGGATACAAAGTGGCCGGAAGTTAAATTTCTGAAGGACCTTATCGAACATAGGGGTCAAAGAACAGCACTTCTGGATATGAGCATGCGTAACCAGCCACCAGTTATGGCTGATATTCCTTGTGAGGCTGTTGCCATAGCCGGAGGCGCCAGTATAGAGGAGATTAGAGCTCCAGATAAACCGAGAGATGAATCGACCGCCATTATGATTAAGGGCGCCGTTGAAAAGACTTTAGATATGTACAGGACTGGTGAACTGCTTGGCATCGTAGGCGTCGGTGGTGTCACTAACGCAGTGATGGGAACAACTATTATGAAAGCACTACCATTCGGGATACCGAAGCTTATGGTATGTAGTGCTGCCATGCCAAGCTATCTCGGTGGTTTTTTTGGCTTCTCCGACATAGCCTTGCTATCATCCGTCGTGGATATGGCTGGTCTTCATGAACTCAGTAAGAGCATTTTGAGGAGAGCCGCCGGTGCCATCTGCGGCATGGTGGAGAGCGGCGCTGGTTCGGTTCTGGACCTGCTTAAGCAGTCGGACGGACGACTTATTGCCATGACCGAATTTCAATACTCAAGCACGTGCTGTGACCTTATCAGACAATACCTTGAGGAAAAGGGATATACCGTTATTCCCTGTCACGCCGATGGCGTTGGCGATAGGGCTATGGACAAACTCTTGGAACAGGGAATCTTTGATGCAGTGGTTGATGTGGTGCCGGCCGGGTTGAGTGAAGAGCTATTTGGCGGCAACCGGGCTGCCGGAACCGGCAGATTGGAGACGGCAGGCAGGAGGGGGGTTCCTCTGGTTGTTACCCCATGTGGTTTTGAGATGATAAGTTGCGGACCGATACAGAGAAAAGACAGCGGTGACCCTTTGTGGATTTCTATGAATATTGCCGCCCGGAATTACTATGTTCAGGACGCGTATCGGGTACAGGCCAGGATAAATGCGGAAGAGCTGAGGCTTGTGGCCAAAGTAGTGAGCGAGAAATTGAACGGGGCCAAAGGGCCGGTGAGATTTTTAATCCCGTTAAAGGGCTGGTCGTCACTCGCTGTCGAGGGGCAAATCCTCTACGAACCTGAAGCTGACCGGGTCTTTATCGAGGAATTGCACAAACACCTGAGACCGGAAATTGAGGTTAGAGAGCTTCCTCTCGCTCTAAATTCTGCGGAATTCGCGCTGGCGGTGGTCGAAGCTCTTGAAGAGATAATTGGCGTCAATAAAACAGCAGATAAGTAGATATGAAACCGATACGGTATGATGAGAGCGAAATAGAGAAGTACCTTTGCGATGGATACTGGGAGTCCTCCATCCTGTCTGACTACTGGGAATGGAATGCCGAGAGGTGGCCTGATAAGGAGGCTCTGGTAGATTCAACAGGTAGCCGGTTAACCTGGGCACAGGCCAGGCAAAAAATTGACCGTATTGCTCTGGCCATAGTGAAAGACCTTCAACTCAACCGGGATGACCGGTTAATGGTGCAGCTCCCCAATATGGTAGAGCAGGTCCTGGTGCGACTTGCCTGCGAGAAGGCAGGCATTCTATCTCTTCCTGAATTAACGACATTTCGTCAGGCTGAACTGAAGGAGATTGGCAGCCAGATAGAAGCGGCGGGCATTGTAATCCCTGCGGAGTACCGCAGATTTAACCACTACCATATGGCAAGAGAGCTTCAAGCCGATTTGCCCGCTCTCAAACATATCATTGTGGCTGGCGAGAGTGTGCCATCTGACTGTATCTCATTATCAGATATAATGGAGCACCCATATGAGAATGAGTATGACTCCAGCGAGCTAGAAGCGAGGAAACTTGATGCCATAGAAGAAGTCGGGTTTCTGGCAGCAACTACAGGCACTACGGGGATGCCGAAGATAATCGAACATCGAATTGCTGCCAGGGAAATCTGGACGGCGAAGGCTCATATCAGGAACTGGGCACTTGGCCCCGATGATTGTGTATTGGCTATCGCCCCAATTGCCGGGGCAGCGGGTGGCACACCGGCTTATGTTACTGCTCCGGTAGCTGGAGCTAAAATCGTCTTGGAATATCTCTATAGAGATGAAGAAACCCTTGCCTTTATGGAGAAAGAGAGGGTAACAGTTATCGCTCTGGTGCCAACTCAACTGGCCAGGCTGCTGGATTTACCTCTGCATAAATATGACCTGTCTTCCCTGCGCATAATAAAGACGGCTGGCGGTTATCTGCAACCATCGCTGGCGAAAGAGGCCGAGGAGAGATTCGGTTGCCCAATACTAGGTACTTATGGCACGCAGGATACGGGGTCTATCTCCGGAGTGCCTATTACCGCGTCCGAGGAGCAGAGATACACTACTGTTGGCAGGTTACACCCGGGAATCGAGATAAAGATTCTGGGTGAGGAGGGTAGGGAAGCGAAGCCCGGTGAGGTAGGTACACTCTGGTTCAAAGGCCCCGGCAATTCAATTGGTTACTACAGAGACCTCGAGAAGACGATGAGTGAAGCTTTCGATAAAGAGGGTTTTGCCACCTCCGGTGACCTGGTGGCAGTTGCCGATGACGGAAACTTAAAAATCATGGGAAGGGGAAAGGATATCATAATTCGTGGCGGACAGAATATTTATCCCAGGGAGATTGAGGACTATCTGCTGGCATACCCGAAGGTTACCAATGCTGTGGTTGTGCCCATGCCTGACCCGCTGATGGGTGAGCGGGCATGTGCCTTCGTTACCCTGAAAAAGAAGAGACAATTTACCTTTGACGAGATGACCGGGTACCTTAAAAGCAAGAAGATTGCTACTTTCAAGCTGCCGGAAAGGCTGGAAGTGGTCGAAACTCTCCCTGTAGCCGGTGAAAGCGGTAAGATTGATAAGAAGGCTTTGGCCAGGCTAATAGCAGACAGGCTTAGGACTGAGGGTGTATAGGCTATGGCGGGGGCAATCGTTATACTGGTAATGGCAGAAGAGAAATGGCAGGAGGCCGACTTCCTACGCGGAGAGATAGAAGCCCGGGGCTGCCGGGCAGCGATTCTGGACATGGGTTTGATGGGAAGACCTCAAGGAGATTGTGATATTACTCGTGAGGAAATTATATCGCTTAGTGGACATGACCTGGGAGAAGTTGCCCTGGTGACCGATAGGGGAAAGCGGATGCCGATTATGGTGGATGGGGCGATAGAAAAAGTAGGGCAGCTTTACTCCGAGGGCAACATAGATGGGATTGTCAGCATTGGTGGCAGTACCGGAACCCAAATGGGAACCGCCATTATGAAGTCGCTCCCTTTCGGTATGCCCAAGCTGGCAGTTTCGAGCACGGCCTCGCTCCCCGGCTTTGCTTCAAGGTATATTGGCACTGCTGATATAGCCCTGATGCACTCGGTGGTGGAGATTGCCGGGCTTAATAGCCTGATGAGGAATGTTCTATCCAGGGCGGCCGGGGCTATTTGCGGCATGGTGGAAGCTTCGGCCAAAGCTCCATTATCTCTCCTTGGCAAGGATGAAAAGTCTACGATTGCCATGACCCATTTTGGGCCCTGTGAAGAGTGTGCCGTAAACGTCAGGAAACAACTTGAGCAAAGAGGATATCAGGTCATTGGTTTTTCTGCCGCTGGGGTTGGCGACAGGGCTATGGAGGAAATCATAGCGCAACAGGATATCTTTGCCGCCGTGATTGACTTAGCTCCGGGTGGAGTCGGTGAAGAATTGTTCGGCTTCACCAGGGCAGCTGGCCCCAGTAGACTTGAAAGTGCCGGCAAGAGAGGAATACCACAGATTATTGCTCCATGTAGTGTAAATTGGGGAAGTCCGCTAAAAAGAGAATATAAGCCAGAGTATGCACTGCGGAAGAAGTACGACTATGATGCCGAACGTACCTTTATCAGGTTGTCTAAAGAGGAGATGATTATGGTAGCTAATGCTATAGCGTATAAGCTTAATAAGGCAAGGGGTTCGGTAAAGGTCCTGATTCCCCTCGGAGGATGGTCATCATTGGATAGAAAAGGAACGGAATTTTATGATGCAGACCTGGACAGGGCATTTGTTATTGAGTTAACAAAACAGTTAAACAAGGATATCCAAGTCGTAGAGGTGGATGCTGACCTTGAAGCGCCTGAATTTGCCGAAGCAATCGTCGAGGCTTTTAATGAATTGATGGCACCATTGAACTGATACTACAAGGATAGACCAGCTATATGCTTGTCTAACCTGGTCTAATAGCGAGCAAAGCTGGGTAAAAAGGTGGCAATCTGGGGAAAAGCTATTAATATAATCGTACAAACAATCAAGGCACCGAGGAAAGGGAATATCCCCTTGAAGATAGTCTCCAGGGGTACTTCAGGAGCGATCCCCTTAATGACAAAGACATTTACCCCAACCGGCGGTGTGATTACCCCCATCTCAGCTACCAGCACAACGATAACCCCAAACCAAATCAGGTCAACGTCGAGGGCGATAAGTACGGGGAAGATGATAGGGATGAGGAGCACGACCAGAGCCATGGAATCCATAAAGAAGCCACCTATGAAAAATATAAAGACTATGACCCCGATAATGCCCGTTGTCGATAGAGGCAGCCCCTCTAACCAGTCAACCAACATGAAAGGTATCTTGGATATAGCCATGAAGTGACCAAATATTATCGCCCCGGTGATAATGAAGATAACCATACAGGATGTACGCAAGCCATCCTTACTGGCCTCGAAAAAGCCCCGCCAGCTAAGCTCTCGCCTGCCAAGGCCGATAAGTAAAGCACCGATGGCGCCAATCGCCCCGGCCTGAGTGGGGCTGAACCAGCCGAGAAATAGCCCCCCGATGGCCAGAGCGAATAAAATCGCCGTCTCAATAATTCCGGTAGTTGCTCTCAGCTTCTCTCTCCACTTGGTTGGGGTCCCGGGTGGACCGAGGGCAGGATTGCGCAGGCAAATGAAAAAAACCGTTAAGACAAAAAACAGGCTGAGAAGTACCCCCGGCAATATCCCGGCAACGAAAAGTCTGCCTATGGACTCCTCGGTCAATAGCCCGTAGACAATGAGGACGGTGCTCGGTGGGATAAGAATACCAAGCGTGCCGGCAGAAGCAACGGTACCGGTGGCCAGTGTGTCATCGTAGTTATACTTCTTCATCTCGGGGAGTGCTACCTTGCCCATTGTCGCCGCCGTCGCCGCCGTCGAACCACATATGGCAGCAAAACCGGAACAGGCAAGCACGGTGGCTATGGTCAGGCCCCCACGTAGATGCCCCACCCATGTATAGGCCGTGGCGTAAAGTCTCTTACTGATTCCCGAAGCGAAGGCGAAGGAACCCATGAGAATAAACATCGGGATAACAGTTAACGGGTAGGAGGAAAAATAGTCGAAGATATCACGGGCGAGAAGACCAAGTGCCGCTTCCGGGCCAGATAAATAAGCAAAACCAACAAGCCCAACCAAAGCCATCGCGAAAGCAACCGGCATCCTGAGAAGAAAGAGGAGAAGAAGAACGCCGATGCCAACAATCCCGATAGTAGCTGGGCTCATCTTTTTACCACCGCAGCTAACGATTTAATTAGATCCATTAAAAAGACCAGGCAGACCGGGATACTGGCAATGGCAATCCCGTAAGCGAAAGGATAATAGGGTATGTGGGCAGTGGCGCTATACTCGCCTGTGATTTGAAAGGAATGACCAAGCACAAAAAGTCGCCAGATAATCACAATGAAGAGTCCTAATCCAAGAAGAAGCATAATGCTGCCGATAACGGCCCGGGTACGCCGAGGCATTCTGGTGACAAAAAACTCTACCCGGACATGCCGACCGATAATTAGCGTGAAGGCGGCAGCAAAAGCAATGGCCACTATCTGGGAAAGCATAACTATGTCAATAGCACCAAGGAGACGCCAAGAAAAGAGCTTAGCTCCGGCTACATCGATGCCGGTGATAACCATCATCATCAGCAGCCCGGCAATCCCAATCCACTCAAACCAGCCACTTAATCGACGATTAAACTTCTCAAATTTCTCTAACACTGAGTTTCACTCATCAGCCTGGGCAGCGAAGTAGACTTATAGACAATCATGCTATCCGGCTTAAGCCCCCAAGGTCGCAAGCCTCATCCCTGGTTGGGAGAGGCTCTCCCTCGGGAAGGTAAGCCCGCTCATTTATTTTATTAGAGCCTCGGGTCTCATCTCTGGAGGCCCGGTTGGCGACGGGATGCCCCATTCTATCTGCTTTGCCGTCCAGTATTCAATTCGCTCCCGCAGGAATTGAATCCAGCCTGTAACCTCTGCCTCGGAATGCCCCTTACCAACCATCGTTTTTACATAATTACCTATTACCGGTTCGACGGCTGCCTTCCACCTGTCCGCCTCGGCTGGTGACAACTCAATGAATTCTACGCCCATCTCCTCGCCAAAATCCTTGCCTATGAAATCTATCACGTTCCACGCCAGAGCAAATTTCTCCTTATACTCTCCACAAAGCTCATCAAAGATTCCTTTAACCTCAGGCAACGACCCTAACTTCTCGTAGCTGCCCTTGTTCATCACCACATAAAAGGGGTAGCCAGCACCCGCTTGCCAGCTCACGGTGGTGTAGTCGACAACTTCAGCAAACTTGAACGACTTAAGCGTCTCATAGGGGCTGTATTCCCCATCAATCACGCCCTTAGCTATCGCATCATAAACCTCCATCATCGGTGTCGGCGCCGGGGTTCCACCCAGTGCGGCAACAATCTCACCCGAGAGCGAAGGGGCTCTTATGGTTACACCCTTGAAGTCTTCCAGCTTGCGCACTGGCTTGGTACTCTTAATGAGACTGGGGTTGTTGACATGTATCCATATCACTTTTACATCATCAAATTCCTTCGGCTTAAATTTATTGTAGAAGTCATCAGCAAATTGAGCACCTACCCAAGCACTGGGAGAGCCCAGAGGCAGCCCGGTTACCTCGGTAACGGGCATGCGGCCCGGGGTGTAATAAACATGGGAGTAGCCCATATCGGCAATTCCGTCAACTACCCCGTCAAACATCGCCGGAGCTTTAAGCAATGCGCCGCCGGCAAAGTAATCAAACTTCACCTTGCCTTCGGTACGCACTTCCACCTCGCGACAGAACTCTTCAAGCACTGAAGATTGTTTAGCTGGTGGAGGAAAGTAATTGGCAAATTTTAGCTCTATTGGCCCCGCTGGGGCCGGTGCCGGGGCTGGGGCAGGAGCCGGGGCGGGCGCTGGGGCCGGGGCTGGGGCTGGCTCGGCACATCCGACAACAAATGTCAAAACAATTACCAAACAAATTGTCAGTGGCACTAAATATTTTCTAGTCATCTTCCACATCTTCATGTACCTCCCTATTTTCGCAATTTACTACTTTATTTAATCAGGTTCACTTCATAAACATCACCTCCTCAGTTGGAAGATTGCCTAGTTTAACTAACATGTTAGGCGCATTATTAATCTAACTTTTAGCTTCTTCTATAAACTTAGCCTCTCCATTTATCGTAGCAATCAAGCCGTATAAGAAAGGCAGTTCGGTCTTCGATGATAGCCATGCTGCTTTCCTTGCCAACTGTATAGCACGGTCTATAAAGTTTGTCAAGTGTCGGTAACCAAAAATTTACAGAAATACTTAAAATAAGCAATATTATTACATGTATTGGCATTTAATACTACGGTTGTTATCATCCCGACTCTATCTATTTGTATACACCGTATTCCTTGACCGCCTGAGCTGTGCCGGTAACCAGCAGTGATGTGGGCACATTCAAAAGGTAATCTGTGAAAACCTACGGTTCAGGTTACATAACTAGCTAGGGAAATTGGTTTTATAGTAATGGCAGTAATGATGAATGAGGTGGTCCCCGAAAATTGGACAGGTTGTTAAGAGCGGGTTCTGCTCCCTAAAATAATAAAGACAGAACAGGAGGAGCAGGACATGAAACAGAACCGAAGAAAGCACAGCCCATCGTTCAAAGCCAGGGTAGCCCTGGAAGCATTAAAGGGTGAAGAGACGATAGCCGAACTGGCTAATCGTTTTGAAGTCCACCCGAGCCAGATTCGCACCATCAGCGGCTTAAATCTCGATTGGTCAATAATGTCATTCCCGCGAAAGCGGGAATCCAGGCCACCCCATATCCCCCCGCCTCTTTGTTATCTTTTCCCACCCACCGCCCAGCGTCATCCTCGGCTTATCCCGTAAGAAATCCCCACCCGGTTTCCCCCTTTGAAAAAGGGGGATTAAGGGGGATTTTCGTCTTCTCGCCTTGACAAAGACGCGCTTACAGACTACGATTTTTATTGAGGTCGTGCTAGATGGGGAGCTAGCGGTGCCCTGAACCTGCAATCCGCTACAGCAGGGTCGAACTCCTGTTTGAGGCTCTTGTCTGGTGGGACTACCTGAACTAAGTGGTGTTGAAGGTTGGGTCCTGCGCGGCAGAGCGCTATGAACCCCGTCAGGTCCGAGAGGAAGCAGCGGTAAATAGTTGCTTCTGGGTGCCGCAGGTATACCTGGCTGGAGCTGGCTGGTTCAGGCAAGCTGTTAGGCAGGGTCGAGGGCAGGTGCACGGCCTCTAAATATTTGGAATGGATAAGAGCCTGTCAAAAGACAGTTCAAGCTCACTCCTGGCTCAAACCAGAAGGTGGCTGCGCCAGTTTGACCTTAAGGCAAGGAAGGGACTGGGACAGCATTTCCTAATTGACGAGGAGGTACTGGGGGTTATCCTGGCTGCCGCCGAGCTTGACTCCAGCGATACTGTTATTGAAGTTGGGCCCGGACTGGGTATTCTGACCGGGGAGTTAGCCAGGCAGGCCGGCTGGGTAATTGCCATTGAACTGGACAACAAACTGGCGGCCATGCTGAGAAAGACTCTGGCACCCTTTGATAACGTTGTTATCATCAATGAGGACATACTTGGCACCGACCCGAAAGTTTTATTACAGGAGCAGGCGCCGAGCTTCCCGCCGGCGATAAAACCTTATAAAGTGGTAGCCAACCTGCCTTACTATATTACCTCTCCCGTCCTCCGCCATTTCCTGGAGGCTTCGGTCAAGCCGGAGATAATGATAGTCATGGTGCAGAAAGAGGTAGCCGAAGCAATTGTGGCCGAGCCGGGCCAGCGGAGCGTGCTCAGCATCGGTGTGCAGTTCTACGGGAAGCCGGGCATCATCAGCTATGTGCCGGCACGTTCTTTCTATCCGGCGCCGGAGGTCGACTCGGCCATCCTGAGGATAGACGTGTATCGTCAGCCGCCGGTAGCGGTAGCTGATGAAGAGGGCTTTTTTGAGCTGGTGCGGGCGGGCTTCACCGCTTCCCGTAAGCAGGTGGCCAACTCACTGGCTCAGGGTCTGGGGCTGCCCAAGACTGACGTTTTAGTCTTGCTGGAGAAGGCGGGCATAGTGCCACAGCGGCGGACGGAGACTTTCACCCTGGAGGAGTGGGCACGGTTGTGGCAGGTATTCTATCGGGAGAAGGAAGCAGGTCAGCATGCTGACGGTTAAGGCACCAGCCAAGATAAACCTGACCCTTGAAGTCCTGGGCAAACGTCCGGACGGCTTCCATGAAATACGCAGCGTGCTCCAGACGATAGATTTATATGACAACCTGTATTTTGAGTCGGCGCAGCGCATTACCTTCAGGTGCGATATGCCGGCATGGTCAGCGGAAAACAGTCTGGTAACTAAAGCCGTCAACCTGCTTCAGAAAGCTACCGGGTGCTCCAGAGGGGCGACAATAGAGGTTGACAAGCGCATCCCGCTGATGTCGGGACTGGGTGGCGACAGCAGTGATGCCGCCGCCGTACTGCGCGGACTCAACGAGCTCTGGGAGCTGGGGCTGTCACCGGAAAAATTGCTGGAACTGGCGGTACAGCTGGGTTCGGATTTAGCCTTCTTCCTCCATGGCGGTACGGCTCTGGCTGAGGGGCGAGGAGAGAAGATAACACCGCTACCGCCACTGGCTGATATGTGGATGGTGCTGGTGGTACCGGATGTGCCCAGATTGCCGGGGAAGACAAAACAGATGTATGCCAGCTTAAAACCCGGCCACTACACCGATGGTAATATTACAGAGAGGCTGGTAAAAGCACTAAAAGAAGGCGGGGAATTCCAGCCATCGCGGCTGTTCAACACATTTGAAAATGTCGCCTTTGACCGCTTCTCCGGTCTGATTGTATATAAAGAGCACATAATCAAGCTCGGTGCTCCCCACGTCCACCTCGCCGGCTCAGGACCGACCCTGTTTACCATATTAAGGGACAGGACACAGGCTGAGGACTTATATACGCGCTGTAAGCAGCAGGGGATGGAGACGTATCTGGCGGGGTGTTGACGGATTATGAAGAACCTTAGGATATACGGAAACAAACCTTTCAGTGTAGCGGTAATTCATGGTGGACCGGGTGCTCCCGGCGAAATGGCACCTGTCGCTAGAGAAATTTCATCCATTACCGGCGTTTTGGAACCACTTCAAACAGCATCGTCACTTGAAGGTCAGGTACAGGAGTTACATGCCGTGCTGAAAGAGAACGGCGGCCTTCCGGTTACATTGATAGGCTGGTCGTGGGGTGCCATGCTCGGTTTTATTTTTACCGCTAAATATCCTGCGTTCGTAAGGAAGCTCATACTTGTCGGTAGCGGCTCTTACGAGGAAAAATATGCCGCGGATATCATGATAACCAGGTTAAATCGTATGGGCGAAGAGAAGAGAGCCGAATTGTTTTCCCTGCTGGAAATCCTAGATAATCCGAAAGTTGAGGACAAGAACACACACATGGCCCGGTTCGGGGAAATAATCGCCAGGGCTGACTCGTATGACCCTTTGCCCTACAAAAGCGAGTTGCTGGAATACCAGTACGATATCAATCAGAATGTATGGCGGCAGGCCAGTGAGCTGAGAAGCAGCGGGAAGCTTTTAGGGCTTGGGAAGGAAATCAGGTGCCCGGTAGTTGCCATCCACGGCGATTATGACCCCCATCCCGCCGGAGGGGTCAGAGAGCCTCTTTCTCGCGTTCTGAAAGACTTTCGCTTCATCCTGCTGGAGAAATGCGGGCATGAACCCTGGATTGAAAGAGCCGCCAGAGACGAGTTTTATAAGATACTTAAAGAGGAACTTGGATAGCGGAGGTGTATGTGGTAGGGGTGTATTGACAAAGTATATATATAAGATTAATATAATTTAAAATTGTTAACCAAATTAGTCTGTCTTTAAATTTTTTATTAGTTGGGGAGGAAATTATGAGGAAAAAGAGTGAAAAGTTGCCGAGAGCTTTTGAGCGTTACTCACAACAAGAGGTTAATCTAATACTTTCATTAGTGCCAACGTATGCTAATGTTAAGAATCTTGCCAAGTCTTTGGGACGTTCTGATGACGCTCTTTACGTAGTTTATCACTATGCATATAGTGGAAAGTGGCTAAAACGAGACTTGGCAGAGATGGAGGGACATCAAAATAATATTTTAACCAAAATTGCAGCAGCAAAGAAGAAGCTTGGAATATTTATAGGACACGAGCCTAAGTAACATAGAATACCATCACACTTTAATTTTTCCACCCCACCCCTCGGTTGTTATCTATTCCCACCCTGCCGCCCTCGTATCATCCTTGGCTTATCCCGTAAGTTTCCCCCTCCGTCCAGTCTCCCCCTTTGAAAAAGGGGGACTAAGGGGGATTATTATACCCCCTCACCATCTCCTCCTCATCCTTACGGCTGGCCACCTTGCCGTCGAGCTTGGCTTCGCGGAGCTTATGAAGTATTTCCTTGATTTTAGGACCGGCCGGGACTCCCAGCTTCTTTATGTCCTCGCCGGAAAGGGACGGGTGGACATAGCGGAGCACGTTGAGGTAAAGCTCTATATGCTCCACAGCGGTGGTGGAGTCGGTGGCTAATGAGTTGGCGGTAAGTGCCGTGGGGCCGTGGCCGTGGAGGCGGAAGTAAATGAAGCTTGGTGCCAGCCCGGGCAGAGAAAGTTCCTCAATTTTAGCTTTGAGGGCGATGGTATCCCGTAATGTCTGCGCCGATGACCTGGGGAGCCTGAGATATGAAATAAGCTGCCCGGTTTCATCGGCAGTCAGGCGGTAAGCCAGCAGTGCCAGGTACAGTAATGGCGTTGGCGGAGACGGCCGGCTATCCTCACGTGCCAGGGCGAAGGTTTCCACCAGCCATCGGTCGCCCCTCAATGAGGGGTGCACCTTGGTCAGCACTCCCATCTCATCGGCACGGCGCAGGGCTTTCTCCGGCAATGCCTCTTTTATGATAAGCTCCAGCTCGTGCCGGATACGGTCGCCGCTGATGGTATCCAGCATGGACGTGTCCCGTTTCAGCAGCTTCAGGGTAGACGGCTCCAGTTGGAAGTCCAGTCGCTGTTCATAGCGCAGGGCGCGCCAGATACGGGTGGCGTCATCAACGAAGCTTTTGGCGTGCAGCACGCGGATACGCTTGTGCTCAAGGTCATCCCTGCCTCCGTAAGGGTCGAGCAGTTGACCGAAATTACCCGGATTAAGCTCCGCAGCCATGGCGTTAATGGTGAAGTCGCGGCGGGAGAGGTCGCTGACGATGGTGCCGGGCTTTACTGCGGGCAGTGCCCCGGGCCTGGCGTAGGTCTCGGCGCGAGCGGTAGCCAGGTCAATAATCCAGTTGGCCCATTGCAGTTTGGCGGTGCCAAAGCGGGGATGGGTGGTGATTTTGCCCTGTTTGGTGCGTGCCAGCTCCTGTGCCAGCTTGACGGCGTCACCCTCTATCACGAGGTCAAGGTCAAGGTTGTTCCGCTCCAGAAGCAGGTCGCGAACCACCCCGCCGACCAGGTAAAGCTTCTGGCCCTGCCCCTGCGTTACCCCGCCGACCTCCCGCAGAAAGACAAACAGCTCGGCGGGAAGTTGTTTCTTCATCCTGCTGGCTAGATTGATGACCTCAGCCATGTTCACCCTGTTGCCGCTACTACTTTGTAGTATAGCACAGGCTGTCCATATTGCTTCAGGTCAGGTAAATTATGCCTATACCGCCGACAATCATAAGGATAGAGATAAACCGTAGCACCGTCACCTTGGTGCCGGAGCTTTTCTTAATCAGAAAGCCGGGCAGGACAAAGCTGAGAATGATGCTGAATATCACCACGAATACGGGGCGAGTGCCAATGATGGTGGAGACTAAAGATACCGGACCCCTTGATATTGCCCAGAATTGCAATAGTGCCCCCGAGAGAGCCAGTATCTGGTTGATGGTGACTAAACCTATAGTCAGGTTCCTTTGTTCCATATCTATCAACTGTTTGACGGTCCTGGGACGTATTGACATGATAAAAAAAACAGCGGACACACTGAAAAGGGCAATGCTATAAACATTCCAGAAGGAGAAGTAGGCAAGGGTGTATTTGGTGAAGGTATCCGCCAGGGCGTAAAGCAGACTGGCAATAAAAAGGAGCAGGAATGGTTTGCTCAGCGAGCCGGTGGTTACGGAAGGACTCTTTTCGGCGGAGATTATTACAGCTCCAGATACCACGATGATTATCGCCAGCCACTGTAGGTAATGCAGGCTTTCCCCCAGAAGCGGAATGGCGAAAATTGCTACAAAGACGGGGTAAGTGAAGATTATGGGTATGACCCGTGATACTTCCTCTCTTTGCAGATTGTAAAATGTAATGATGAGGCCGGTGGTGCGGATTACACCGGCGATTATTGCCGCCAGTGTCGGTATTATACTGACGACCGCGGGGAAGGGAAATAGAAAGAGCACCAGCAAGCCAACGATTAGGAGCATGATGGCCGATAGCAGTAAGAAAGGTCGCAATCCCGGCATCCGTCTGGAGAGGATATGGCTATCAAATATGCTGGCCACTCCTTGGATAGCCGCAGCCAGTATCGCCGTGCTAGTCCAGCTCAATAATATCAGCACTCATTTCTGGTAAGATAATCTTATAAAGCTTACACCAAATCCAATAAAATGCAAAGTTTTTGAGCTTTCTGGAATCCCGCTATTATTTGCCCGGCGTTCCAGTATCTCGTATAATGGACTGGACGAAAAGGCAGTTATTATGAAAGTCATCTCAATTGTGGGCATGGCTGGTTCCGGCAAATCAGAGGTCGCCAGACTTCTTCAGGAGAATGGCTTTACGACGGTAAGATTCGGCGACGTGACCGATGAAGAGGTTAGGAAGAGGGGACTGAAATTGAATGAGGCAAACGAGCGCCGTGTCAGGGAGCTTCTTAGAAAAGAGCACGGTATGGCTGCCTACGCCCGACTTAACCTGCCCAGGATTGATTCAGCACTGCGGAGTTCCGATGTAGTAATTGACGGGCTTTACTCCTGGGAGGAATACGCTTTTCTCAAGGACTATTATGGTGAAGGCTTTATTGTCGTCGCTGTTTGGGCGTCGCCGAAAACGCGTTATTCCCGATTGGCTACCCGTTCGAGCCGGAAACTGACGCCAGAGGAGGCTGCCAGCCGTGACTGCGCTGAAATAGAGAATATCAACAAGGGCGGACCGATTGCCATGGCTG